>JANJUB010000100.1 GCA_024710805.1 Fimbriimonadaceae bacterium
TGGACTCCGGTCTGGGCCAGCTTCGCCACGTTCGGCAGCTTGCCCTCACGAACTAACCGCTCGATGACGAACGCCGGGGCGCCATCCCACGAGATCAGTACGAGCTTTGGCCCGGCGTAGGCGGGGAAGGTGATAAGCGAAGCCGCAAGTGCAAGCGCGATCATGCTCTTCAATGTACCGAACGTTAACGTCTCGATCACAATTGGGCGGTGGAATCCGGCGAGATGCTCGAGCTTCTGAGGCGTGACGTGCTTGCTGCCGCGCCTAAGTTGCTTGGATGGGTGCTACGCACGGGTGACCTCAGCGCCCGCATCGTCGAAGTCGAGGCTTATCGCACCCCTGACGACCCCGGTTGCCACGCCCACCGCGGCCAGACGCCTCGATGCGCCACCATGTTCGGTGAACCCGGCCACGCCTACGTCTACTTCACGTATGGTAATCACTGGATGCTCAACGTGGTCGCGCATGACGCGGGCAACGCCGCCGCCATCCTGATCCGCGCCGCCGAGCCGCTGACGGGTCTGGAGGCCATGCGGGCAAGACGCCCCAAGGCGAAACGCGATGAAGACCTACTGTCCGGCCCCGGCAAACTCGCCGCGGCGTTCGGGCTCGACGGCCGCCATGACGGGCTGAACTTGCTTTCGAGCAGCGAACTGCGCCTGGAACCCGCTGAACCGCCGCGAAACATCCTCACCGGAACCCGCATCGGCCTCGCGCTGGGCAAGGGTGACGAGCTGCCCTGGCGGTTCGTCGATGCCGATCGGCTTCGATGGGTCAGTCGGCCTCACCCCCGAGGGTAGGTGCGACCCTTCCAGGTTACGCGTCCCGTGCGTCGCCACACCCATGAGCGCAGAAGCGTGAACGCTCCGATCAGAACCGCCAACGGCATCACTGGCACCACCCACAGCACGTAGCGCATGGTGAGCGCCGCCGCCAGTCCGCTCAGCATGAGCAGCGCTAATCCCCACGGGGCAAAGATCCAGCCCACTGCGATCGCCACGAAGAGCAACGTGAGGAGCATGGTTCCCCAGCCGCTACCCGTGATTTCGTAGCTGTTCTTGCTCATTCCGTCGAGCGCCTGGCGCCAAGTATCGTACATCCGAACGGCAAGCACGGGCGACACATTGACGGTCTCGACGAAGATCCCTTCTTTGGCGAGTACCCGCCCAATCAGCACGTCTTCCAGGATCCGATCCCGCAGCCGCTCATTGGGCCAAAGCTGGGTGTAGACATCGGCTCGCCAAACGGTGAACTGGCCGTTGGTGAACCGGCTGTGCCCGCGCCGCGATCGGCTGACCAGGGCGAAGGGATTGGTGGCGAGTAGGACCCACCCAACCCAAGCCAGGAACAGGGGCTCAATCCCACCGCCCGGCAGCCCTTGCGGAAACCCCGTCAGTACGGGTGATCTCGATCGATTGAGATGGCTCACCACCCCGCCCAGAAACCCTGGCTCAGGATACACGTCGGCATCCAGAAACACCCACCACCGTGCGGGAGAGTCTTCGGCGGCGACTTGGGCCAGTCGGTGGCAGGCGTGGTTCTTGCCCGTCCACCCCTCGGGCAGTTCACCCCCTCGAATCACCCGCGCTCCCGCGGCGGCGGCGACCTCGGCCGTTTCGTCCTCCGAACCGTCGTCGTAGACGTACACGCGCACTCCCGGATTGGGTTCGATCAGCGCGGGCAGCAACCTGCGCAGATTCTCTTCTTCGTTGCGGGCCGGGATCAGAACGGCGATCTCGTCCGTCGGAGCCCCCGGTCGTATTCGTCGGAGCCCCAACAGGTTAATGAGCGCCACGACCGCCAGGTATCCATACAGCGCCAACCAGCCCATTCACCCTCACTCTACGCGAATCGCTGCCGAAACGTGTACGATGACCGTGGACGAGCGTGATCCTGATGAATGCCGACGAACCGAAGATCGACCGACTGGCTTGGCTCGAAGGAACTTGGACGGGGTCCGCGTTCGGCGGGACGATCGATGAGGTCTTCTCGGTTCCTGCGGGCGGAGTCGTGCTCGCCACGAGCCGGGTGGTCGCCGACGGCCAACTCACCCACCGCGAGTTCATTGTGCTGGCGGAGCGGGACAGTAGCCTCGTATACGAAGTGCATCTACCAAGGCGTGAGCCGCACGTGTTTCGGCTTGAGAAACTCGGCGAACAAAGCGTGGTTTGGGCGGACCCCGAAAACGACTGGCCCCAACGGATCAGGTACGCGCGAACAGGGGAAGCGATCGAAGTGAAGTTGGAAGGTGCCCCTGGCGGACGGGTCGAGCAGTTCACCATGCTTCGACAAGCTCCTTAGCGGGTGAGAAGGCGAAGCTAGAGTTCGAAGTGATCGAGCCCGACCACCGCGCGACGGGTAGAGTCCACCTATGAGCCACCCGATGTCCTTCACCGCGATTCTTGAACTGGCGGGCAAGACGGCGACGGGCATCCAGGTTCCGGATGAAGTCGTCGAGAAGTTGGGCGGAGGGAAGCGTCCGCCCGTCCGCGTGAGCCTGAACGGGTACGTGTACCGCACCACCGTCGCTCCGATGGGCGGCACGTTCTTCATCCCGGTTGCCCGAGAGATCCGCGAGGGAGCCGGATTGACCGCAGGTGAAACCGTCCAAGTCGAGATGACCCTCGACACCGAACCGCGGACCGTCGAGGTCCCCGCCGACTTTCAAGCGGCCTTGGATGCGGCTCCGGGAGCCAACGAGAAGTTTGAGAAGCTGAGCTACACCCACCGCAAAGAGCACGTCCGCGCGATCGAGGATGCGAAGACGCCCGAAACGCGCGCCCGCCGGATTGCGAAGGCGATCGAGATGCTTTCGAAGTAGCTGACATGCAATAGATCGTCCCGCTCTAGATCTGCCCAGCTCGGTGGGACCGGCCCACGTTCAGTCTTTCTGCATGTACTGGAGCATACGGGTGAGAAACCCCACGTGGTCCTTCTTCCTCTTGACATCGAAGTGGGCGGCTGGGGTGACCTTAATCGATTTCTCCAGAATGTCGATGGCCTTTCGCAAGTCGCTTTTCTTGCGAGTCCGCCATGCCCGAACAGCATAGATGTCGGAAATGTGCGCCTCATCCCAAGGTCGCCAGAGGCTGCTCTTCCTGATCCGCTCGCTTGCCTTCAGCAAAAACTCCTCAAACTCGAGTCCCTTGCCAGGCAGTTGGTACATTCGGTTTTTGGCCTTGCTCCATTGCATGCGTTCCGCATCCAACTCAGCGATACCGGCCAGCAAAACCGATCGATCGAGCGGATCGCTGGCCAAGAGCTTCTTGCAAAGATCTCCATATTGCGTCCGAAATCCGTTGCTCGCCGAGCATCGGTAACCCTGCCGGACAAACAACCTCGACGGCGGACCGCTCTTGAGCGTCATCCAGCCCCACTGGACATCGCTCCAGCGCTCGGTGAACTCTGTCTTCCATGAAGTGGCATTGTCGACGCCATTCAGGACGCCGAAGTAAGCTGAAACCCGATACAACTTGACCGGGTCCTGCGGATCCTTGATCCACTCGTTGTAGGCGGCCATCGTCTTCTTCGCCCAAACGCCCTTCGTATCGAAGCCATTAAAAGCGCGGAAGGGCAAAACTTCCTCATGAATTGGCTTGAAGGGCTCGTCTGCCTTGGGATTCCAGTCCAAGCGCAGCCACGCTGGCTGTTTCTCTGCGCGATCGTTCCTTTCATCCCAGTGAATCGGCGGTCGCACAAACCTCCCTGAGGGTGCTACTACCGTTTGGAAGTGGGGGCCAAGAAGAGCTCCCAAGCATAACAATGAGATCATCCAGTTTTGGAGCCTCATCACGAGCCGCCCCCTGGGGTTCCTCCACCACCACTGCCTTGTCCTGCCGACAGCTTGAAACTCCACAACCTAGGAGCAAGTGAAGCCAACTGGTCTCTGTACTCTTTCCGAATCGTTGTCTCGGTAAACCCGTTGGTGCCCCAATTCTCAACGAGGAAAGCCTTAATGATGCGCTTGGGCCGCGCTTTGACTTCCCAATGGAAATCGGATAAGGAAGTGCCAATTGGCTGGGTCCGGATCGACGGGCCGCCAGCAGGATTCTCCCATTCTGCCCATCGCTCGCCACCCCAAGCATACTCATCCTTGTGTATTGTTGCGGTCGAGTTTTGGCTCGGAAAGTACGCCAGCAGAACACCCTTGAGCGAGCCCAATGCGAGCGAGGCTATCACGTCAGCAGGAAACTCAGCGAACGTCATTCCTACGACACTATCCACTACGCCGAAAAGGGCGGAGATTGCCAACGTTGAAAACGTTGGATTGAGGAATTCAACTGTCTGCTGGTTTATCGTCTTGTCAGTGTGGCCCACCAGTGTGACGGGAGTGGCATGCCGATTTGCATCGAGCAACTGTGGAAACTCAGTTTTGGTTTTGTACTGGTCAATGAACGTGACATAGCGCGTTGCCGTCCTCCAGGTGCTGTCGGCCCACCCGTATTCCAACTGTAATGTGGCTGGTGTTTCCGGCCTTGGAAAGTTCTGCGGCCATCTGCGAGTTAACTTCCCGACCGGCTGGTACAGTTTGTTGTCTCGGACGTAAGGTGACGGCTTGAATACCGAAACGGGGTCAATCTGATGCCCCGCAACGGTCGGGCCGCCGTTCCAGCGATGCCATTCGCCAACTTGGAACTGAGAAGATGCTTGCCCCGCAAACATGAACTCTTGATCAGGGACAATTGCTGGGGTCAAGGTAGTTCCGAACGGAAAAGGCTCCTCCCGCTTTTCTTGGTAGCGTAAAGGCACGCCCAGTGTCCAAAATGCAATGTTGTTTGACCCTTCGTGAACCACTAGGGCTTGCTTCCTGGCAGGGACAACATAGTCAAACGAGGGATCATTCGGGGTGCCAGAGGTCCCAGCAGTGTTGTAGTCGTTCCCCGTCCACCAATCCGTATTTGTGGACCACCCGATCCCAGCATTGGCAGGGGTGCCCGCTGTGTAGTCGGGGCGAAAGGCCTCACCACCATTGATCGAGATCCGCACACGTCGATTATCGATGCCCCAGTTTACAGTTACGCCTGCGTGAGCCTGACCCCGCGCCACCATGACGCCGCCAATATAGATGCTCGGCTGCGT
Source organism: Fimbriimonadaceae bacterium (assembly GCA_024710805.1). Classification (GTDB taxonomy): domain Bacteria; phylum Armatimonadota; class Fimbriimonadia; order Fimbriimonadales; family Fimbriimonadaceae; genus JANJUB01. The sequence continues at coordinate 5,080 of JANJUB010000100.1, forward strand.
TGCTTCGGCCGCCTGGTTAAGTTCGTGCTCCGCAAAGCCAACGGGAGACACGGGAACATCCACGGTCTGAAATCCCAAAGCCTCGCCACCTTCGGCGTGGACCTGAACCGTCGATCCAAGTCCGTTTTGACACGTCCCAACTCCGGTTGACCCGTTGTGGAAGTACCAGGCTCGTGCTTGAACCCATACCCGAACGGTTGTGGGCACGGGGTGCGGCGAGATCCACGCTAGTTGGATCTTTGTCGTACCTTCACTTGAATAGTCTACGACATCGTGCTCATCGATCGACTGAGTGAACGGAATAGTAGGAGCAACCCCCCCCCATGGGAACATCATTGCGCGTCCAGAAGGTGCTTCCCCAGACCCTCTTCCACGCTGCACTAAATGTTGATCGGACGCCGAAGTCCCAACTGTACTCCTGGCGATTGCCGAGCTCCCGACCCTCAAGTATTGTGCTCACTACCCAGTTGTCGGGATTTTGGGGATCTGAGTCGAATGCCTGACCCCGGGCGGATGGGGCGAGTGCGAGAACACAAACCAGGGTACTTGTCGCGGCAAGTCTTGTCAACACGGAACGACGCATACTTTCATTATAGCCACGATTTAGTGAATTCCAAAACCAAAAAAAAAAAAAGCCCGCCGCGTCCCAAGGGATGAAGCGGGCTCGATCTGGAGCTTTCTAAGATTAGAAGCGATAGTGCGCGAAGGCCTTGTTCGCTTCCGCCATGCGGTGCGTGTCTTCCTTCTTCTTGATCGTCGCACCGGTGCCGTTGTAGCAGTCGGTGAACTCGGCCGACAGCTTTTCGATCATCGACTTGCCGGCGCGCTTGCGCGCGGCGCCAATGATCCAGCGGAGGGCGAGAGCTCGGCGTCGCTCGGGGCGGACGTCCATCGGAACCTGGTACGTCTGGCCGCCGACGCGCTTCGGTCGCACTTCGACGTTCGGCATCGCGTTGGTGAGCGCCTTGTCGAAGATCTCGAGGGCGGGAACGCCCAACTTCTCTTCGGAAGCCTGAAGCGCACCATAGAAAATCCGCTCGGCGACCGTCTTCTTGCCGTCGAGCATCATGCGGTTGATAAATCTCTGCATCATTTCCGAGCCGTGAACGGGATCGGGGGTGATGATGCGCTTGGGAGCTGCTCCTTTACGTGGCATTACTTCTTCGCCGCCTTCGGCCGCTTGGTGCCGTACTTCGAACGACCCTGCATCCGGTTGTTGGTGCCCGCCGTCTGCTGAGTTCCACGAACGATGTGATAGCGCACACCAGGAAGGTCCTTGACACGGCCGCCGCGGACGAGGACAACCGAGTGCTCTTGCAGGTTGTGCCCAACGCCAGGGATGTAGGCCGTAACTTCGACACCGTTCGTCAAGCGAACACGAGCCACCTTTCGAAGCGCCGAGTTGGGCTTCTTCGGGGTGACCGTTCGGACAACGGTGCAGACGCCACGCTTGAAGGGATTGCCCTTCAGCGCCGGCGACTTCGACTTCACATTCGGGGTTTCACGCCCTTTTCGGACCAACTGATTGACTGTCGGCATTCGCGCTCCAGATAACGTACATTCGCTGCGGGACGGCTTTACATAGAAAACGCCCCTCCATGAACACTCAGAGGGGCGCGGCTCAGGTCGTGTGATTGGGTTAGAGTTTCACCATCCGTCCAGAACCTCTGCCGCCTCGAAGGCGCATGGTGTTCGACTCCCGTGAGAGTAGAACTGGCGGAGTATACCCAAGGTCTTTTCCACTGTCAAGGGCGACCCCGAATCAAAAGGTCGGGGCGAACCGTCGTAAGGTGCAAGCCGTGATCTGTCCTTTCTGCAGCCACCCCGACCAGCGCGTTCTCGATTCCCGTGTCGCCCGCGACGGGCAGGCCATCCGCCGCCGCCGCGAGTGCATCAACTGCGAACGTCGGTTTACCACGTTTGAGATCTACGAGCGGCCTCGGTTGTTCGTGGTCAAGCGCGACGGCACCCGCCAGGAGTTCGCTCCGGAGAAACTGCTGAACTCGATGCTCCTCGCATGCGGCAAGCGCCCGGTGGCAGTCGAGCGGCTCCGCGAGGCGGTCTCGAACCTGGAGAAAGGGCTGTATGAGGAGTTCGACGACGAAGTCCCCTCGACGGTCATTGGCGAGCGGGTGATGCGGGTCTTGCGCGAGATCGACACCGTGGCCTACGTTCGGTTCGCGAGCGTGTACCAAGAGTTCGAGAGCGTGTCTGACTTCTCGTCGATCCTCAAACGCTGCCGTTAGATTTCTGCTTACCCTCTTTGCGGGCACCCTTACGGGTAAAACGGGCGCATGGACTGGATCGAGAGACTGACTGGCCTTGAACTCGACGGTGGAACCGGCACCCTGGAGTGGGCGCTGTTCCTGGTTCCGCTGACCGCCGCCGCGCTGGTCTGGTGGAAGTGGCGTCAGTCCGCGCGCAATCGGCGTCCCTAGTTCTTAGGGCTTCTTTCCGCTCTGGGCTGCGGGTAGCCTCTCGACGTATCGGGAGAGTGCCGTGAAAAGGGCCTTACTGATCGTCGGGCTGATCGCCGCCGTCGCCGCGGTTTACTGGTGGACGGGTGAACGGGCGAAAGCGCCGCTTCCTATCGACACGGTCGCCGTCACGCGCGACACCCTGAAAAGCACCGTGGTTGCGGAGGCGCTCGTTCGCGCAAAGTCGTACCCCGTCTCCTCCGAGCGGCCGGGGCGCATCGTCAGCGTGCCGGTTCGGGAAGGTGACCGGGTAGCAGTCGGATCCATCCTCGCGGAGTCAGACTCCACCGATGTCGATCTCACCATCGATCAGTACCGGGCGGCCCTGAACACCGCGCGGCTACAAGAGTCCGAGGCACGGGCCGCGATCACCGCCGCGCGAACCTCCGCACGAGCTGCCCAAGCCAAGGCCCGAGCCATGGTTCGGGTCGCCGAAGCGGCGGTGCGCGACGCCCAGCGGGGAACCCGCACCGAGGTCATCGCGCGCACCGAGCACGAACTGGCTCAGGCCAAGGTCCTCGTCGCCGAAGCCGCTCGCCAGCGCGACCGGGCCGAGAAGCTCTTCGCGGAGGGCGTCTACAGCCAGGCCGCGCGGGATGCGGCGCGCACGAATCATGAGGTTGCGCTAGCCCAACTCGAGGCCGTTCAAGATGGCCTGAATCTGCTCAAGGCCGGGCCGCTGCCCGAAGACGCCGACGTCGCCCGCGCCCAACTTATCGCGGCACAGGCCGACCTACGCGCCGCGCTTGCCCTGGAACAGGAAATCGCAGTCCGCGAGAGGCAACTTGGAACGGTCAGCGCGAGAATCGGAGAAGCTAGGCTTGCGTTGGTCCGTGCTCAGTCCGAACGCGCGAAACTCACCGTCCGCTCGCCAGTCGCCGGCGTGGTGATGCGGGTCGCCGTCGAACCGGGCGCGTGGGCGAACCCTGGGGCTTCGGTCGTAACCGTGAGTTCGCGGGAAGACCTACACGTCGAGGCTGAAGTTCGCAGCGAAGATGTCCACGCGGTCTCGCCGGGTCAACGGGTCGAGTTGCTCCTGCCCGGAGAGTCAAGCAGTTCGCTTGTTGGCATCGTCGAGCGCCTGTCGGCCGAGGCCGAGCCCAAGCCAGATTCGGTCATCCGGTCGCGGATCGTTCGTTGCCGCATTCGGGTCGAGGGTGATACCGCAAATCTGGTCCCTGGCCAGGAACTCGACGTCCGATTCAGCTCCAAGTGGGCTGGTGTCCTGTGCGTTCCGAATGGGGCGATCTCCCTTGAAGGCGCCGCACCCTCGGTGTGGAGAGTCCGGGGCGACACGGTTGAACGCGTGGTGGTGGAGTTGGGAGTCACCGACGGCGACCGCACAGAGATCGTCTCGGGCTTGACCGAGCACGACCGAGTGGTTGCTCCCATCCCGGAGGGTCTGACCGAAGGCCGCAAGGTGGCGCCCCGTGCTGGGCGTTGAACCGGTCATCGAGCTGGACGGGGTGGGGAAGACCTACCGCACGGGCTCAACCGAGGTTCACGCTTTGGTCGATGCGAACCTCACGATCGATCGCGGTGAGTTCGTGGTGATCCTTGGCCCTAGCGGTTGCGGCAAGAGCACGCTCATGAACTTGATCGGTGGTCTCGATCGCCCGACCACCGGCACGGTCAAGGTGGGAGGACGCGATATCTCCAAGCTCGACGAGCGTGGCCTCACCCGGTTCCGCCGCGAGACGGTCGGCTTCATCTTCCAGTTCTTCAACCTCGTCAACACGCTGACCGCCTACGAGAATGTCCAGTTGGCCGCTGAGTTGGTGCACCATCCGATGGATATCGATGCCCTTCTCCAAGCCGTCGGGCTGGCCGGCCGCGGCAGCCACTTTCCGTCGGAACTCAGCGGCGGCGAACAGCAGCGGGTCGCGATCGCGCGGGCACTGGTGAAGGGAGCCCCCGTGATGCTCTGCGATGAGCCGACGGGTGAACTCGATGAGGAGACCGGGCGGCGCGTTTTGAGCCTGCTCCATCAGACCACCCACGACCGCGGGCAGACGGTGCTTGTGGTCACCCATAACGCGGCGATTGCCGCGATGGCCGACCGGATTATCCGCTTGCGCAGCGGAAGGATCCTGAGCGACGAGCGTAACGAGCACCCCGTCGATCCGGAGGAGGTGCGGTGGTAGGCTCGCTGCTGCTTCGAAAGGCGCTGCGCGACCTGCGACAATCGGCAGCTTCGTTTGTGGCGATCGGATTCATGGTCGCGCTTGGGGTGGCGTTCTTGATCGGTGCGTACTCGGTCTACGTCAACCTCGATCGGTCGTATCGAGGCTCCTACGAACAGCTCCGCTTTGAGGATTTCAGCATCCGGTTCAATGCCGCGCCCGCGCGGGTCGTGTCTCGGCTCAAGGAGATCCCCGGGGTGGGGGCGGTCGAGGGGCGATGGGTCGAGGACACCTCACTCAAGCTGGACGAAAAGCCCGGAGCAAAGATGGTTGGAAGGCTGATCGGTGTCCCGGTTGATCGCCCGCTGACCACCAATCAACTCAAGCTGCTGGAGGGCCGCCTGCTTGGCCCCAACGACGACCGGGCGATTCTCCTGGAGGCGAACTTCGCCAAGCACCATGACCTGCACCCCGGCGAGGACGTGACGATCGAGCGAAACGGGGTGCGGATCCCGTTTTCGGTGGTTGGCGTGGTGCAAAGCTGCGAGTACCTCTACGTCGTCCGCAGCAAACAAGAGCTGATCTCGATGCCGGACACCTTCGGTGTTATGTTCTTGTCTGAAGCCACGCTCGGCCGGCTCTACGGCCGCCTCGGCGAGATCAACGAGATTCACGCCACGGTGAGCGATCTATCCCGTCGATCCTCGGTCATGCTGGCGGCTCGCCAGGCCCTCGCCCCGTACGATCCCGAAATCCCGGTCGCTCGCGAAGATCAGCCGAGCTACCAGATGCTCCAGCAGGACGTACAGGGCTTCCAAGCGTATGCGGTCCTCTTTCCGTTGCTGTTCCTCGGCGTGGCGGTCGCATCGGTTTCCACGATGCTGACCCGCCAAGTGCATACCCAGCGGACGGTGATCGGCCTGCTGCGGAGTCTGGGGTTCAGCAAGTTAGCCGTGCTGTTTCACTTCTTGACCGGTACGGTGCTGGTGGGCGGAGTCGCGAGCCTGTCTGGGTCGGTCCTTGGGATTTGGCTTGCCGATGTCCTGTCTCGGTTCTACATGGCTCAGCTGCAGGTGCCTTATCCGGAGATCGTGCCGCGCTGGAACGTGACGATGTTTGGGGTGGTGGTCGGCGTGCTGACGTGTGCGATCGCCGCGTTCTCACCGTCCCGTCAGGCGGCAGGGATTCCTCCCGCCGAAGCGATGCGCCCGGTCGCTCCAAGCTACGGCTCGCGCTCCTTGAAGCTGGACCGCTGGTTGCCAACCGGCTCGCTCCTGATGCGGATTCCCTTGCGCAATGTTTTTCGGCAGCCTCGGCGCACGTTCTCCACGCTGGTTGGGGTGGTTTCCGCGCTCTGCCTGATGGTGATGGCGCGAGGACTGCTGGACTCGATGGGTAGCGCCCTGGACAAGATGATCGGCGGCATGTTCGGCTATGACGTCCGAGTTGACTTCGTCGAGTTCCAGACCCGTCGCACCACCGAGACGATCCGCAGCTGGCCGGGAGTGGTGTGGGCCGAGGGAACGCTGGAACTGCCGATGGAGTTTCGCAAGGGTGGGCGAACCTACTCCGCGCTGCTGAACGGAGTCGAACCGGGCTCGAAGCTTCGACCGCTTGAGGACGCTCACGGGGCCTCGATCGAAGTCCCGTCGGAAGGAGCGATCTTTGGCCCTGCGCTGCGGTCGCGGTTGCAGCTAAGCCTTGGCGATACCGTCTGGGTGTCCTTGCCCGAGCAGATCACTCCCGAAGCGTCGCGAGCGGTGCCGATCCGTGTCGCGGGCTTCAATCAGGAGGCGATCGGCACCCAGGTGTATCTGCTCCGCTCCGAGATGGAACGCCTGTTTCGGAGGGAGCTGGCCCTCCCGGGTAATGCGATCACGAGCGTCGCGATGAAAGTCGATCCCGCTTACCTGGCAGATGTCCGTCGGCGGGCGCTCGATCTGCCGCACGCGGGGGCGGCGATGGTGCAGGTGAGCATTCGGGCGATGGTCCAGCGGCTCGTCGAAACCTCCCGGCGCTTTGTGCTGATCATGGAGGTATTCGGCTACATCCTCGCCTTCGCGACCTTGTTCAACACGATCACGATCAACGTGCTGGAGCGACGCGCGGAGATGGCGACACTTCGGACCTTGGGGGTTAGCAACGGCCAAATCGGGCGGATGGTTGCGATCGAGAGCTTGATCGTTGCCTCGATCGGTCTGATCGTCGGGCTGCCCATTGCGAACGGGTTCGTCCACTTGTTCTGGCAAGCCGCCCAAACGCCGGAGCAACAAGAATTGTTTAGCTTTGACGTTCAAATCCTACCGACAACATTCATCGTTGCAGCGGTTGCCGTGTTGATGATCTGCAGCCTCGCACTGCTTCCCGCACTACGGACCGTGCAGCGGATGGACCTGGCGAAGGCGGTTAAGGAACGGTCGACGTAGGCTAACATCGTCAGCATGTCCGCCCCATCAATGCTGCGCCGAGAACTCGGCCTCGGGGGCGCCGTGGGGGTGGGGCTGGGCGCGATCATCGGCGCCGGCATCTTCGTGGTGATCGGGGTCGCGGCCGGAATCGCCGGTCCTGCGCTGATCGCTGGGCTCGCCGTTGCCGCTGGTGTCGCGATCTGCAACGCCCTCTCCTCAGCAGAACTCGCCGCCCGCTATCCCACCTCCGGGGGCACTTATGAGTACGGCTACGAGCTCGTGCATCCCCTGGCGGGATTCTCGGCCGGGTGGATGTTCCTCACCAGCAAGTTGGCCGCTGGAGGGACGGTCGGACTGGGCTTCGGTTTCTACCTGTCCCGCTTCTTTCCTTCGCTGGATCCCCGAGTGGCTGGGATTGCGGCGGTCGTATTGCTCACCGGAGCGAATCTGCTCGGGATTCGGAAGGCGGGGCGGCTGAACCTCGCGATAGTGGCGGTGACGGTGTCGACGCTGGTCGTGTTTGTGGCGATGGGATTACCTCACATCGACGTCGCAAATCTGGCACCAATCGATCCCGGTGCCGTGCTCCCCGCCGCCGCACTACTTTTCTTCAGCTACACCGGCTATGCGCGGTTGGCGACCCTCGCCGAAGAGGTCCACGAGCCCAAGGTGACGATCCCGCGGGCGATCATCATCTCGCTCGGAATCGCGGTCGCCCTCTACGGATTCGTGGCGGTGGTGGCACTCGGTACGCTGGGGGCGGCCCGCATGGGGCGGAGCGACGCTCCGTTGGAAGCGGCGGCGAGGCTGTTCGGGGGAACCGGTCTCGCTCAACTGATCGTGGTCGGAGCGACGACGGCGATGTTGGGCGTCTTGCTCAGTCAGATCCTCGGCATCAGCCGCATGATGCTGGCAATGTCGCGCCGCGGCGACTTACCCAAGTTGCTCGGACACATCGCAGAGCGCAACCAGATACCCTCGACGGCGATCATTCTTACAGGCGCGATCATCGGATTGCTGGTGGCGGTCGGTACGCTGAAGCTGGCCGCTTCGGCGGCGAGCTTCACGATTCTCCTCTACTACTCGATCACCAACATCGCGGCCCTGCGCATGGCTCCTGAAGACAAGCGGTTCTCGCCGTGGATCGCCCGCGCCGGCTTGGCGAGCTGTCTCGTGCTGGCGTTGTCGCTTGATGTTCAGACCTTCGCGATCGGGATCGGCGTGCTCGCGGTTGGGGTTTTAGGGCGGTTTTGGCTGCGGCGAAAATGAACGTCGGAAACCCACTCTGAACCCACTATACTGGTGGCAGGAGGTAACAGAAATGCCACGCTTTGGCTTTCGAACTCTAGGCGTGATCGGCGGCATCGCCGCCGCCGCAATCACCCTCTCTAGTGTGATCTTGCTTGGGATGGGCGAAGCCGCAACTGCCCAAGCCGAAATGCTTGAGCGCAAGTTGCGCAACGCTGGCATCCGGCTAACACCGGAGGATGTCAAGGCGATTCAGACCATCGAGAATCATCGTCGGCGATTCCAGGACATGTACCGTGAACTTGACGCCTACGAGGATGCATTCACCAAGAAGAAGACGACCGCTCGTGTTTCCGAAATCCAGAAACACAAGGAGGCCATGCGCGCAATCGGACGCCAACTCCCCAGCGCGGATGCAACCGTGGGTGGTTACTATCTCGAGGTTCGCCGGTACCTGAGCGGCCCATCGAAGAAGAGCGCTGAGCGAATGGCCGCCATCGAAGCCGCCCTCAAGAAGTACGCGACGGAGATCAACGTCAAGACCGGCGTTGCCGCAATCCCGGTGCCGGTGGCTCCGGTACAGTCTCGATTCGATGACTACGTGCTCACCGTGATGAGCATCCGTGGCGAGGACCAGGTGGAGTACTACGTGAACGGAATCAAGGTCACCTCGGTTCGCCAGAACATCCAGCTGAAGGGGAATCAGGTGGTCACGATCCGTGCGGTCGGCGTCGACGCGCGACGTAAGCAAAGCCGCAACTTCCGGGCGGGGGACCTGACCGAGCTGTTGGAGCAGACCGACTACCGGCTGAAGTATCAGGTGAAGTCGGGCAACTTCAATGGGATTACGCTCTGGACGCCGCTCAAGGAGCGGTACTCGTGGGCTATCGTCCCCGCGGCGAGTCGCAATGCCACTTACAAGGTCATGTCGAGCAGCTTCGACTTGGCCCTGGAGAACGACGTGATCGCATTCCGCTACAACGGCAACTTCACGGCGACGGTCGTGGTGAGCGGCGAGATTGAGTGGAAAGGCGAGTCGCAGCTGCCCGCCGGAGCGCGGACGCTGAGCTCCAAGGGCACAGCGAAGGGCGACATGACCTTCAATGTGGGCCCCGGGTAACGTGAGGTGAGGGGCTACTCGTGATGGGTAGCCCCACCGGCTCGCGCTAGCGGAAAGTACGTCGAGCCCTCGGTCGACAAGCGGCTCTCGAACAGGACGAGTTCCGCGAGCGCGAACTTCAAGGTGGGACCTGTCGGTAGCGTCGGTCGCGCGGCCTTGGGCCGCAGTCGCGCCACGGTTACGTGCGGACGCGGGTCGCGATGCCGCTCGCTTTGCGGTTGCAGCCGCCATAGCTCAATGAGCTCCGAAGGCCATGGGTCGTCGAGCAAGCCCTCCACATCTAGGCCAATCGCGTTCCGACCGAAGTACCGCGGCACCCCCGTTCTCACCGGCTTGGGGTTCCAGCGAAGAGCGGTCACCTTGGCGATCATCGCCTCCGCGGGCTCGGTCTCGACCTCGCCGTAGAACGCCAGGGTCACATGGAGGTTGATCGCAGCAACCGTACGAGCAACATTCTGCGGGAAGGCACTGCTCGCCCATGCTTCGAGCATGCGCGCGGGGTCGGGCGGGATCGGACAGCCCAAGAACAGCCGCATGAACGGAGGCTACCCCGTGGGTAAGATGGCGCCATCGGAGGGGCCAATCATGGGGAAGTCGGTAAGCCGTCGAGAGTTGTTGCGGACCGGAGGGATCGTCCTCGCGGCCAGCGGCCTAAGCGTCAAGGGGGAAGCGATGAGTGAGCCCACGAAGATTCGGGGAAGCGCGCTGTTGCATCGAGGGGAGCCCGAGTGGTACAGCGGCGACGAGCTCAAGTACATCGGGTTGCCGATCGGGGGCTTGTTCGCCGGGACGGTCTATCTCGGTGGCGACGGCCAACTCTGGAACTGGGACATCTTCAACCAAGAGCGGCTCGGGTGTGTCGAGCGGCCTGCGACGATGTACATGGGCGACACCCTCAACGCGATGGGTGGCGCGAACTACGTCGATCCCGTCAAGCAGCAGTCGCCCTTCTTCCAGCGGTTTGAACTTACGCACAACGACCGCGTCATCCGGTTTGGCGATGTCCAGTTCCGAGGCGAGTATCCGGTCGGACGGGTCGAATACAAGCAAGCTGACGTCGATGTCGAGATGTCGCTCGTCGCGTTCTCTCCGTTCTGTCCGCTCGATGCCGGGGGCTCGTCTTATCCCGCCACCACGATGACCTTCACGGTGCGGAACGTCGGCAAAGAGACGCTCACCCTTCGGATGCAGCACCGATGCGATAACCCGGTGCTCGCCCATTCCCGCAAGAACCGAAGCGACTTCGAACTGAAGGCGACGAAGTCGCCGACGAATGGCGTCATATTCTCAGCCGGTGAGGTCGCCTTGCCCAGTGCCCGCTCAGAAGTGTTGTTCGAAGATTGGTCCTCGGGCACCTATGGCAAATGGGCGGCGACGGGCACCGCCTTTGGCGACAAGCCTCAGCGCGTCGATCAGCTGCCGAGCTACATGGGACCCATCCATGCGGGCACGACGTATGTCGTCAACTCTCACCAGACGCGAAACGGGGAAGATGTCGTCAAGGCCGATACCCACCGGGGCAGGCTTCGATCACCGGAGTTCAAGATCGACCGCAAGTTCATCAACCTGCGCGTCGGAGGCGGAAACCACAAAGACGGCACCTGCGTGAATCTTATCGTCGACGGCAAGGTCGTTCGATCGGTCACCGGTCGGAACTCGAACGCGATGGCTTGGGAGGCGTTCTCGGTTGCCGAGTTCGAAGGGAAGTCGGCCTACCTCGAAGTGGTCGACGAAGTTACCGGCGGCTGGGGCCAAATCTCGCTCGGAGAGGTCATCTTCGCGGATGCCCCTCGCAGCCAAGCCCCGCTTGCGGAGACCCAAGACAGCGGCACCTTCTGCGTCGAGATCGTCGGCAAAGCTTCGCCTGCGGAAGTGAATCAGGGCACGTCCGCGCGGGTGAGCCGCGAGTTTACGCTGGCGCCCGGCGCGTCGGAGACGATCACCTTCGTCGTCGCCTGGCATTTCCCGAACTGTGCCAAGAACCTGCCGGGCAAGAAGCACTGGTATGCCAAGCGATGGGCAGATGCTTCCGCCGTCGCCGCCGATGTCATCAAGAATTGGCCCAAGCTCCGCGATACCACCCTCGCTTGGAACAAGACGTGGTACGACTCCACGCTCCCCTACTGGTTCCTCGACCGAACGTTCGTCAACACGTCGATCCTCGCGACCACGACGTGCTATCGACTGGATGAGGGGCGCTACTACTTCTGGGAAGGTGTCGGCTGCTGCGCGGGCACCTGCACCCACGTCTGGGGCTACGCCCAGGCGATCGGCCGTGTGTTCCCCGAAGTCGAGCGCTACCTACGCAAGGAGATCGACTACGGCATCGCCTATCGGGCGGACACGGGCGCGATCGACTACCGGGCCGAGTTCCACCAGGTCGTGGCGATCGACGGTCAAACCTCGTGCATCCTGCGCACCTACCGCGAGCACCTCATGTCGAAGGAGGACAGCTTCTTGAAGTCGATCTGGCCGAAGGTGAAGGGCTCGATGGAGTACGTGATCCGCATGGATCCGAACGGTGACGGCATCCTCGATGGCGCGCAGTACAACACCCTCGACACCGCTTGGTTTGGTCAGATCGCGTGGATTTCCTCGCTCTATGTGGCCGCCCTACGCGCCTCAGAGGCGATGGCCACGGAGATGGGCGACGCCGCCTTTGCCGCCAAGTGCAAGGACCTCGCCGAGAAGGGCTCGAAGCGATTGGTCGCCGACCTCTTTGACGGCGAATACTTCATCAACAAGGTCGACAAGGATCACCCCGAGGCGAACAACACCAACGTGGGCTGCCACATCGACCAGATCTACGGCCAGTCCTGGGCGCATCAGGTCGGACTTCCGCGGGTTGCTGCCGAACCCCAGACGAAGAAGGCGCTCGCGAGCCTGTTCAAGTACAGCTTCTATGAGGACGTGTGGGAGTATCGCCGCAAGAACAAGGCGATCCCGGGCGGGCGCTGGTATGCCACGCCCAAGGAAGCCGGACTCATCATGTGCAGCTTCCCGAAGGGGGGCGCCGCCGAGTCGATCGGCAAGAGCGGCGATGCCTGGGCGGTCGGCTATTTCAACGAGTGTATGTCGGGCTTCGAGTATCAGGTCGCGAACCACATGATCGCGGAAGGCATGCTGACCGAAGGTCTCACGATCGTGCGCGCCATCCACGAGCGCTACCACGCCTCGAAGCGCAACCCCTACAACGAGATTGAATGCAGCGACCACTACGGGCGGGCCATGGCTTCGTATGGTGCGTTTGTGGCGATCACGGGGTTCCAGTGCCACGGCCCAAAGCAGACGATGACGTTTGCGCCGAAAGTCGGAGGGAAGAACTTCAAGTGCGCGTTCATCGACGCCCGGGGCTGGGGAACATTCTCAACCGAGGGTGGAAAGGAGACGGTGACGTACCGGCACAAAGCGTAAAGGGGGGGTAGATCGTCGGATGCATCGTGCCGACGCAAAGCCGTAAATCGTAGCCGTCGGATGCATCGTGCCGACGTAAGGTCGTTTTGCCGTCGGTTGCATCGTGCCGACGCTACCACCCGAGGATCACGTCGGATAAATCGCAACCAATCGAGCCCAGGAGAGGATATTCGAACGGGTTCTCGACGAGCCCAGCCCGAACTGGATTGTGAGCGATGTAGGTGGCGTGAGCGCGCCAGTCCACGCGCCCACGAATCGCGTGGTCCCAGAAGTCCGCTTGCCACCCTGGAAGCCCTTTCCGACGAAACCAAAGCCCGGATAAGAGCTTGAACTTGATCATAGCGGCGAGCGTGTCGGAGGTTGCGTCAAGCCCCTTGAACATCACGTGGAGGTGGTCTGGCATGAAGCAGTAGATCGGAACAACGCAACCGCAAGCGTCCGCGGCACGCCGAAGGTTGTCGACATGGGCATCGATATCGTTGGGTTGTAGAAACAGAACCTCACGGTCCTTCGTACACGCCGTGAAGGCAACCGATCGCTCCCCGGTGTAGAGGTGCCTTGGCAATCGACGAACCCGTGTCCGGACCATAATCAAGAGTAACACGATCCGCGCGGTACGGGGGCACGATGCATCCCCCGGCTACGAATGGGAGTACGGGGGCACGATGCATCCCCCGGCTACGAATGGGAGTGAGTAGCTCTCGTCACCGCGGGTCATCAGAAGGCGCCCCGGGAAACCGAACTGCATATCACGGCCCGGTCAAACACGTAGAACTCGTGGGCGACGACACCCTTCCGCTGCACCTCTACCCTAACAATGATGGGCAGACCGGGGAGTCCAACGTCCGACTCGACGATCTTGAAGGACTCGACATCCCCATAGGACTGCTGAAGCTCCTGCATGGACTCCACAGCGTAGTCACTCGCGAGACCGCTCGACTTGACCTGCTCTAGCTTGTCTTGCGCGCTCAGACTCAGAATGTGGCGGATGTCCCGAAGAGCCTCGTTTCTCAATACACCTCTGAACAGCGAGTACTGAGCGAGAAAGAGCAAGGTGCTCATCACAAACAGCGCGGCAAAGGCAAAGATCCAGACTCTCATGCGCTGGATTCGACTTTGCATCAACTGCTCCTCACTCAGCTCTTGCGCTATCTGAATCATCGCTCTTCCACGTCCTTCTGAATCTCATCATACAAGAAGGTCGCCTCGTGCTCATCTGCCCGTATAAACCACCTGGCGACCTCGTGAGCTAACTGCGTAAGTTCAGCCACGAGGACGCTGGCTGGTTTTGCAAGCGCATACCGTCTGGAGAAAAGCCCCTAACCCCCCCAACCCCCTCTCCCCGTGAACGAGGAGAGGGGGAGTCTGCGCCGACCCGAACCAATCCGAACCAACCCAAACCAATCCGCGTCCACATCGGGTATAGTCTTCGCCAGGTCCACTCATGGGCCGAGCGCATCGCTCCTTACCTTTAGGTTTTGCTGCGCACAGGTTCCCGCACGATTTGCCCCGGTTGAGCCTGATCTCGTTTAGCGGCAAGCCTCACCCGGCGCGTGAGTTTACGTGCGCCATCACAACCTATGTCCCATACCAAAACCCAATCGGCTTTTGCCGCACTCGGCGTTGCGCCTGACTATTGCGCCCGCCTCCTTCATCACAACATCGACACCCCGACCCCGATCCAAGAGGCGGCAATTCCCCTCGGACTTCGCGGGCTCGATGTCATTGGCCTCGCCCAGACCGGCACGGGCAAGACGTTTGCGTTTGGCCTGCCGATCGCTCACCGATTGCGAGAGGGCCAAACCGCCCTGATTCTCGCCCCGACCCGCGAGCTCGCCCAACAGATTCAAGCCTCTCTGAACATGATCGGACTGTCGTCCGTGCTCATCATCGGCGGCGACTCGATGGGTCGCCAGATTCGCGACCTGAAGCGACGACCGGCCGTGATCGTCGCGACTCCCGGCCGCCTCATCGACCACCTCCAGCAGCGATCGGTATCCCTCCGCAACGTCTCGATCGCGGTGCTCGACGAAGCCGACCGAATGCTCGACATGGGCTTCGCTCCGGCGATCCGCACCATCTTCAACCAGCTTCCCGAGGCACGGCAAACGATGCTGTTCAGCGCCACGATGCCGAAGGCGATCGCCGAACTTTCGAAGCACTACCTGATCGATCCGCAGCGGATCGAGGTTGTGCCGCAGGGCACGGCGTCGCACTTGGTTAGCCAGGAAGTGGTCTACCTTGCCCAAGATCGCAAGCAGGATATGCTCCGCTCGCTCATCGGCAAGACCCGTGGCAGCACGCTAGTGTTCGCTCGAACCCGGCATGGCGCGCGCAAGCTCGCTCGCATGCTGCACCAGGATGGCCATCGCGCCGCGGAGATCCACGCGGACCGAACCCTCGCCCAGCGCCGAGAAGCGCTCGAAGGCTTCAAGTCGGGTCAGTATCGGGTGCTCGTCGCGACCGACATCGCCGCCCGCGGAATCGACGTCAAGGACATCGAGCTAGTGATCAACTACGATGTTCCCCAGACGGCCGAGGACTACGTGCACCGCATTGGCCGAACGGGGCGCGCCGGGGCCGAGGGTCGAGCGGTAACGCTCGCGCTTGCCGATCAGGTGAAGGACATGTGCGCCATTGAGCGGCTCATGGATCGGAGGATTCCGGTTTCGTCCTTGGGCGACCCGGCGCCGATCATCACGCGGCCTTCGAAGACCGCGATGCTCGCAGCAATTCCTCGTCGCCGCCGCTAGGGCCGCAACGCCGGTTCAGATCTTACGGGCTTCTCGAAAGAGGAGCCCGTGGTCGTTTTTGGCCTCTTTGGCCAGCATCAGAATTTCGGCCCCCCACGCCGCGACCTCGGTGGTTTGCGAGTTGCGAAACAGGATGACCGTCCACCCGTCGGTGACATCGCGGTGGATGACGGACGTGTAGCCGAACGTGCCCCCGGTGTGGGTGAGAACGAGTTTGCCGTTGCGCCTATCGACCTGCCATCCGAATCCGTAGCCGCGCTCGCCGCCACCGAAGACCTTCCACTGCTGATCGAGAATTGCCGGGTCTAGCACCTTCGGCTTGCGAAGCTCCTGCTCGTACTTGACCATGTCTTCGAGGCTGGAGAGGATGCCGCCGGAGCCGTGGAACACCCGCGGACGAATCATGAGCGGGATCACGTACTTGCCATCGCGCCATCGGTAGCCAGCAGATCGGTGCGGGACGACTGCCTCCGCGTCCCAGTAGTGGGTGGCCGCCATGCCGAGCGGGTCGAAGACGTGCTTCTTCACATACTGCTCGATCGGCTCTCCCGACGCGATTCCGACGACCGTGCCGAGCAACCCGTAGGCGAAGTTGTTGTAGCGGTACGTCTTGCCTGGCTCTTCGGCCAGCGGCCTCTTTGCGAGAATCTCAACATACTCGTCGGTCGTGTACTCACGTCGATAATCGAATGCGATGCCCGGCTCGGCGATGCCGGATCGATGGGCTAGCGCATGGGTGATCGTGATTTTGCTCCATTCCTCCGGCCCCTTTGGAAAGAACTTGCGGAGCGGGTCGTCGAGGCTGAGCTTGCCTTCTTTGGCGAGCTTGAGAATCGCGTAAGCGCAGAACTGCTTGCTGATCGAGGCGATACGGTGGACCGTCTTTCCGCTGAAGGGAACGTCGTGTTCCAAGTTGGCCACGCCGTACCCGCGGATGTCGGCACTGCCATCGGGGCGGACGATTGCGACCCCCACGCCGGGAACATGGTCCTTCTCCATTGCTGCCTTGATCCAGTCGTCAATCGCGTCGGCCCGAAGAAGTGGGGCCGTGGCGAGGAGCAAGAGCAGGGTCGCAGTTCGAAGCATAACGTTAACCTTACCGTTTGGCCCCGGTTGGTAGAATCGGCGCGGTATGGATGGGCTGCGCTTGTTGCTGGTGGGGTTGCTGCTTGGTGTGCTGACCGGCTGCGTGGTGGCCCAGCCGCGCTTGCGCCCAGGTGAGTTCAAGGCGATGACCTGGAACATCTGGCGCGGGGGCCGCGAGGATGGGATGATGGCGGGACCACGGCGGGTCGTCGAAGTCATCCGGGAGAGCGCCGTCGATATCGTGGCGATGCAGGAGACCTACGGCTCTGGCGAGTTGATCGCGAAGGAACTCGGATTCCACTTTCTTCCGCGGGGGACGAACCTCTCGATCCACAGCCGTTATCCGATCGTTGAGGACATTTCGGTACACGAACCTTTTAAGTGCGTGGGTGCGCTGATCGAACTGCCCAACAAGTCTCGGATCGCGTTCTATTCGATATGGCTGCCGTACAGTGGAGAGATATGGGAGGAAGGCACGCGCAACGTCAACGACGTGGCGAGCATGCTCGCGGCGTGTGCCGCTTCGAAACCCGACCTCGAGAAGATTCGCGATGGCATCGAGGCGCGTCTAAGGGGGCCGAAGCATCGGGGCGTTCCCGTCATCATCGCCGGTGACTACAACTCCATGTCCCATCTGGACTATACGGCCGTCGCTCGCGACCAATACCAAGCCGTCGTCGACTGGCCGACCAGTCACGTGCTACTGGGTGCTGGGTATCGAGATGCCTATCGTGAACTCAATCCCGTAATCGATCGGATGCGCGATCGAACGTGGACCCCGCGCTTTCCCAAGCAGGAACAAGACCGGATCGACTTCATTTACTACCGTGGAAGGGGCCTGGAAGCCACGGAGTCGGCGATGATCGACCACCACTCGAGCCTCTTCCCGAGCGACCACGCCGCCGTGGTCGCCAAGTTTCGCTTTGCACCGCAGGCGAAACCGGTCACCGAAGTGAAGAACCGCGTGGTGAGCTACAACATCCGCCACGGGCGCGGCATGGACGACAAGCTCGATCTCGGCCGCACCGCCGCGTTGCTCCGCCGCCTCCAGCCGGACATCGTGGGTCTCCAGGAAGTCGATCTGCGCGTTCGCCGCAGTGGTAGCGTCAACCAAGCCGCCGAGCTGGGTAAGCGGTTGAACATGCACGCCGCCTTCGGCGCATTCATGGATCACGACGGCGGGCAGTACGGCATGGGGATTCTCTCCCGCTACCCGCTGCGCAACGTCCAGTCCGTGGTGTTGCCGACCGGCAATGAGCCGCGCGTGGCGCTCGCCGCCGAGGTGCGTCTTCCTAGCGATGAGTCGCTGATGGTCGTGAACGTGCACTTCGATTGGGTCGAGGACGACGGCTTTCGGTTTGCCCAGGCCTCGGTGCTAGCCGAGTACCTGCGCGGGCTGAAGATGCCCTACGTGCTGCTGGGCGACTTCAACGATGAGCCCGGCTCGCGCACGATCTCGCTCTTCCGAGACCTCGCGGGCGAGGCGAAGAAACCCGCCGCAGACCTTTTCACCTACTCCGCCGCCAAGCCGGAGAAAGAGATCGACTTCGTGTTCTTCTCGCCGGCCTCGCGCTGGCAAGCTCAACGGACCCGCGTCGTAGATGAGAAGCTCGCCTCTGACCACCGCCCAGTGTTTACGGAGTTGACGCTTCGTCCGGCTCGCTGACGCTCTCGTCGGACCGCCGCAGGAGCTTAATGTAGGCGTATCCCGCGCCGATCATGACCACCCCCAGCAACATCAGCGCGGCGATGCGGATGACCGGATCGAGTGCGGCGAGATCGACGATGAGCACCTTTACGACCGTCAGCCCGAACAATCCAAGCGCAAACAGCCGTGGCCCCGACGACTTGAGTGCGAAGCCGATCGCGAGGATCAGCGCGCCGTAAACCGTCCACGAAACGGTGGTCGCCCCGTTCTGCGACATCATCCCGCTCTGGTCCGCGAGCAACCGTACGCCAAGCGTCGAGAATGGAATCCAGCCGATCGCACTGGCGATCGTGTAGGCTGTCGTGCGCTCGATCCCGTTCTTCACCATTACCGACCCGAAGGTGGCGACCAAAGGAAGATACGCAGTCAACAGGCTGATCTCCAGCGGGGTCGTGCCCGAATCGAATGCGCCGACGTGGGCCAAACCAACGACGAACGTGTAAATCGAAATCAGCGGCACCATCGCCCACGACGGCCTCGCGCCCGCCCAGACGATGAGCCCAGCCAGCCAGAGGGTTAGCGCGACCGTCCCGGCTGGAGCGCGTGCGACCACGAACTGCCAGAGGATGCCTTCATACAAGAACCGCGCAATCAAGCTGCCGCCCAGCAGGCCGAAGAGGAACCGCCCGATGTCGGGGGCTTCGCCGGTGCCGCGCTGGATGGTTGCGAGGGTCATCGCGCCCATCGTCGAGACCGACACCACCAGCGCGGGCACGAGCAACGGGCCGAGTTCGCCCACCTGGAGCACGCCATACCAAAACAACCCGACGGCTGCCGCGGTCCCGATCCAGCCGAGAATGGCTGCGGTGGGCTCGCGGGTCTGAGACAGGTACGCGGCGAAGATGGCGACCATGACGCTGATGCCGATCGGAATGCCGAACGCCCCGCTGGTGTCCCACGGATAGAAGGTGACGTAGGCGAGGTAGCCGATCAGCGGCGTCGTCAAGGCGAGGGTCAAGCTGCCCGCGGTCTTGCCTTGGGTACGCACAAATGCGGCGCAAGCGAGGAACGCGGCGACGGCGAGGCTTCCGCTCAACTGCATCGCAAGCGGTCGGCCGGTTTCGCCGATCGCCCGAACGAAGAAGTCGTCGCGCCAACCGTGCAACGCCACCTGCATCGCGAACACGCCTTCGATGATCAGTACTGCGGCCAGCATGCCGAGCATTCCGATGTTCAGCCGCAAGGCGATAACGGCGAAGAGTGCCGCGAGCCCGGCAAAGATGAAAGCGGTGGTAGGCTGGTGGTCGCCCCACGGTGCGAGCATCGAACCCATCGCAACCGCTGCTGCGGACAAGCGCTCGCGCGCAAACGACTTCGGCATGAGGAAGGTCGCCGCGCCCGCCGCCAATGCGAGCACGAGCGGTCCCAGGTGGAGGTTGGCTCGAGACGGTACCGCCATCATCGTCAAGCCACCCGCAGCGAGAGCCACTGCGGCAAGCGAGAACGGCGGTTCGCTCGGATGCTGCTCGAACCGCACGGACCACGCTAGAACTATCGCCGAGATCAGTGCATGGGCACCGACCAAGGCGAGGCGGAGGTTGGGCGCCATGGGGTCGCTTCCGA
Source organism: Fimbriimonadaceae bacterium (assembly GCA_024710805.1). Classification (GTDB taxonomy): domain Bacteria; phylum Armatimonadota; class Fimbriimonadia; order Fimbriimonadales; family Fimbriimonadaceae; genus JANJUB01. Next base: position 24,980 of record JANJUB010000100.1, read on the forward strand.
GCCAAGGCAGGACGATCATCCCGCCGATCAGCCACGTGACCGCGTAGGGTGCGAACCACTGCCTGCGCACGGCAATCGCTCCCGCGGTGAGCATGATGAGCAGGTGCAGCCCGGCGTGCAGTTCGGTGTGCTTCTCGGACATCGGCAACACCGCACCGACGAGGCCGCCCGCCACGCCGAGCCCGTAGAAGGGAAGCGAGCCGCGGCCCAGACTGTAGGCGAGGTTCGCCAGCCCGAGCAGCACGAACGCGACCACGACGACGCTGGATCCGTACAGCCCGTGGTAAACGTGGCCACCCGCGGTGGTCAGATACAGACCGCCCGAGCCGACCGCCGAGAGCACTTGGCCAAATCCTTCTCGCTCGTCGCGTTTGAGCGCACCCAAAATGACGAAGGTCGTCGAGAGCCCCAGCGCGCCGAAGAACTGAACCTGAGGTGTGAGCATTCCACGCGAAATGCCGAGCGCGATGAGGAACACGATGCTGAGCAGGAATACGGCTCCGCCAACGATAGGCAGAACTCGACCGCCGAGCTGTAGCTCGTCCAGTCCACTCGGCTTTTTCGGCTTGGGCGCAACAGGACCTAGATCGAACTCGACCGCTTGAATCGCCGGCGGGGTCACGCGGGCAACGGGCGGAGGCGGCGGCGTCGTCGAAGGGCGGGGCGACGGCGCGCGACCCTCGAGTCGGTTAAGCCGCTGCTCGATTTGGTCCAAGCGCTTGAGAATGCTCCGTAGAGCCTCAGGATCCATCGTCGGTCCTCATGCGCATCATACACCCGGAAAGAAGATGTGAGCGCAGTCTTCGAGCCCGAGCGAGTGAAGAGGCCCGTCGCTTCAGTTGCGACCTATCGAAGAGACATCCATTCCGAGATGGCGACGAGCTGATCCGCACTCTCCATGGCCTCCGAGTCCGCGTGGGGGGCAACCGGCGACTCCCCGATTTCCGACATTGACCGCTGCCAGGAGACGTTGAGTTTGACCTGGTGTCGCGCAGTTCCAGCAGGCCCTTCAGCCGCTGCATCTGGGGATCCTGCACTGAGCAACAGCGACCGCTCTGAACTGCAGGCCAGTCTGCGCTAGGGTGCGATGCCAAGCACCGTAACCTTCACCTTGTACACGGCGGTTCGAGCGGTTACGAACAGAGTCTTGCCGTCTCGGCTGAAGGCGACATTGGACGGGGTCTGTGGGAAGGGAATGACCTGGAGGATCTGCCCGGAAGGACTGATCACGTTCACCCCATCGGCACTCGCACACCAGACCTGACCTTTGCGATCCATGCACAGCCCATCCGGGGAGGGCGTTCGCGCCCATTCCTCCCCGCCCTTCAGCGTCCCATCCGGCTCGACCTGAAAGCGGCGAATGTGGTTCTTGCTTGTGTCCGCGACGAACAGAAGAGTCTCACTCGGGTTGAAAACCAGTCCGTTCGGCCGATCGAAGTCCTTGGCCAGAAGCGTCAACTTGCGGCTCTTGATCATGAACACGCCGTTGAATCCCAGCTCAGCTTGCTCGGGGCGGATGCCGTAGGGAGGGTCGGTGAAGTAGATCGCGCCGCCTTTGCGGATGGTCAGATCGTTCGGGCTGTTGAGGCGTTTCCCCTCGAACTCGCGCGCCAGCACCTCCACGCTACCGTCATTTTTGGATCGCGTAACCTGTCGCGAGCCATGCTCACAGGTTAGGATGCGCCCGTCGGCGTCCATGTGATTCCCGTTTGCCCCCCGGCTGTCCTCACGGAACACGGTGAGCTTTTCTTCCCGAAGCCGATAGACCTTGTTGGCCGGGATGTCGCTGAAGAGGAGCGACCCATCCATGGTCTCGATCGGGCCCTCGGTGAAGACGTGACCTGAAGCGATCGTCTCGATCTTCGATCCATAGGCGATGAAGTTCGCAGGCGCCGACGCCGTTTGAGACGCCGTGAGGAGCAGGACGGAGAGCATAGAGCTCCATTTTGCCCGAACCTAAACGCTTCGAGACGCGACGTCTCGCAGGGGGTCGAGAGCTCGGCGGGGCACGAGACATCTCCGCCCCACGTGAAGCCAACGTCTACGGAGCGAGGGCACGACGCATCCCTCGCCCACAAAGCTACGACAATCTAATCCAGAGCCTGGGTGTAAACGGCCTTCAAGACCTCGTCCGGCGTCGTCCAGCCCGTCATTGCCTTCTGCTTTCCGTCTTCCATCATCGTGCGGAAGCCCTGCTGGCGGGCGATGTTGACCAGCTCGGGGAAGTCCACCTTGTTCGCGATCCCCGCCCGGAACTCGTGCGTTCCCGCGATGAGTTCGAACACGCCGATTCGCCCTTTGAAGCCGGTTCCGCGACATTCGGAACAACCCCGGCCCTTCGCCCACTGGCCGGCCGCGACTTCGTCGCTGTTCAGCCGCATCATCTCGATTTCATCTTCCGTGGGCTTGTACGGTTCGCGGCACTTCGGGCAGTTCAAACGCACCAGACGTTGCGCAAGGATCGCAACAAGCGTGCCCGCGATCAGGTACGGCTCCGCGTCCATGTCGACCATACGACCGATGGTCTCCGCGGCAGAGTTGGTGTGGATGGTGCTGACGACCAAGTGGCCCGTCAAACCGGCCTGGATGCCGATCGCAAGCGACTCGGGGTCGCGCATTTCACCGACCATCATGACGTCCGGGTCTTGGCGCAAGAAGGAGCGCATGACGCGCGGGAAGGTCATCTTTTCCGTGACCTGCACCTGGGCGATGTTCTCTTCGAACTCATACTCGACCGGGTCTTCGACGGTCACGATGTTGCGGCGCTTGGCGTCCAGCTGGAGCAGGGAAGCGTAAAGCGTCGAGGTCTTGCCCGAACCGGTGGGGCCCGTGACCAGAATGAGTCCGTAGGGAACTTGGATCGCGCGGTTCCACTTCTTCAGAACGTCTTCCGGCATGCCCAGCTTGGGCAGCTCGACCTTCATCGCCGCCGGGTCGAGAATACGCATGACGATCTTCTCGCCGTTGAGCGCGGGGACGCACGAGGCACGAGCCGAGAGTCGCCGACCCATGTACTCCATGTCGATGCGTCCGTCTTGCGGCTCGCGGTTTTCATCGATGCGCATGCCTGCAGCCAGCTTGAGGCGCGCAAGCACGTTGGCGGCCTGCTCAGGGGGCAAGAATCCGGTGTCGTGGAGCACGCCGTCTTGGCGGTAGCGGATGCGCAGCTGTTCGCGCTCGGGTTGCAGGTGGATGTCCGACGTGCCCGTGTCGAGCGCGTTCATGAAGATGTTGTCGACGATGCCGACCGCGAGGGACATCTCTTCGCCGCCCATCTCCCGGACGGTGCCCTGCTCGCGCAGGATGAGGCGGAACTTCTTTTGGGCACCGCGGCCCGCGAAATCATTGAACGACATGGTGTTGTGAGCTTACTCCCGTGGCGAGATTGACGGAGCGAGAGGCGGCGTCCGTTCGCTGAGAATCGAGCTTCCAGCCTTATCCGCCGTTCCGTCGGAACGGAGGCGGGTTTTCGCGCCACAGCTTGATCACGAACTCAAGATTCTCGACCACCGGTTCATCGTTCTTCCAGGGCTCCGCCCCGGTCGCTGGTTTATCATTACTTACCGATCTGGCCCGGAGCGGGAAAGCTCATCCCACTCCATAAAACTGAGAGTCTTGGCGTGCCCGTCACCAAAAGAGATCGAGTATCGGTAGTTGGCTGCTTTGTATGGGTCGCTGGCTGGCGACGTTTCACCGTGCACCATTTCCGCACAAGCGCATTGCCAATGACCGCCAGCACTCTGAAAGATCGGAAAATATGATAGAAACTCTGAACTTCCTGAGAGCTTCATCCCTGCCGACACAGAATAATAAAACGATGATCCGACTGCCTGATAAAGGGTCGGTCGACGCACATAATGGCTCCCGCCATTCTCCATGATACTAGTTCCCGTGTCTAGCGGAGAACGAAACACGTCTTTGGAACCGGTGTAGGTGAGCAACACGTCGCTAAAAAGCGGCATCTTACGGACTTCCTCTGCGTCGTCTCCATGAAGAAAGCTAAAAGTTTTGGAAAGGTCATCCGTGGCATATGGAAATCTATCATCAAAGTCGGCGCAATACATAAGAGCTGACAATCCAACAGACCGCACATTTGATAAACAGACCTTACCCTTCGCAGCAAGTCTGCTCCTTTGGTAGACAGGGAACAGCAAGCCGGCCAAGCTGGCAATGATTCCGATCACGCATAGAATCTCAACAAGCGAGAACCCAGCTCGCCTTCGTCTGATGTGAGTTGTCAACTTCATTAGGTCACCGCGAACTGCTCCGACCCTCGATTCCTTCAATCCCCACTCCCGCCCCCGTCCAGTCAGCCAGGAACTTCGATCGAGAGACGTTGAGACTTTCCACAGGAAAATCCGGGTCCCATATCCTGGCGACGTGGGGCCCCATTTCAATCAGCACGACAAAATGAGAAGACCGCATTAGCACAATGCACGGTGCCAGTGTCGCGAGATCATCTGCCGACTTTGAGTCAAAGACGGAAGCCCTGACTTGTGCGCTTCTCATGACACCCGTCAAATCTGACGGGGTCAGCATTCCGTTTGGCGCGTCGGTTGCGAGCGGAAGTGGAACGACGCCCTTCAGTTCGCAGAGCCTCTCAGCGCACTGAATGCCGCACGGTTTTTGATTTCGGGCTCTGATCTGCATAACTGCCGGTAGGAGAAGAGCAACACACGTGAAAGTAGCGGTGACAAGCAATACCCGATTCACAATGCGCCCCGTTTGCGCAAGTAGCTTCGGGCAAGGAACGTAGCCGACAGCGCAAAAAGTGCCGTCAAGCTCATGACGTACAACCAGCCTTTCCAGGGGTCTGTGCTTGCCTTCGTGCCCCCCTTCTTTATTACAAACTGCGGACGCCCTTGATCGTCGATGACGTACATGGAGTTCGTGTACAAGCCGTCCGCCGGCATTCCCGTTGGCAGTGCCTCGACGAAGAGCTTGGCATCGGGCACGAGGGACAGATCACCAAACTGAATCAAGGTCTTGGTTGATGATTGATCAGCCTCAAAAGCAAGCTCTACCTCACGCGGAAACCAGTGACCTTCAACTTTCTGAAATCCCACTATGGAGATGGACTCCTTGTTGCCGTTGACCTCCGTGGTCGCTCGATGGATGAGGCCGCCGTGGGCCCGATCAAAAGCCAAGGTCACTGACGCGTCACCCACCTTGATGCTCAAGTGTCCAATCCCCTCGTCACTCCAACTAATTTTCGATCGTAGAGCCTCCTCTTCGAATCTGACTTGGGGTGCAACTAGGCCGAGTTGCAAGATGTCATTGCTGAGGGAAAAGTGGCGCGGAGTCGGGCCAATATAGCTGATGCTCGAGATCTTGCCGTCCGAACGCTCGATAAGAAACTCGTCAGACGGGTCACCTATCATCGAGCGGAAATACACGCTGTCTTCAACCTCAAAAGGTCCATAGCTTACATTGCCGGTGGAGTCGGTTCGGCGCGGCTTGTATCCATGCGTCGTCGTGATTGTGCTCTTGCAGTTGTAGACGCCGCGCGCGAAAGCGATCGTAGCGCTTCGATCGTGTCCAATCTCTGGTTGTCCATCGCGGAAACTCGTCCGACTTGAAGCAACTGCTTGACACGTTCCGCCCGAGATGCTCGTTCGGCCAAGCGAGACTTTAGCGAGGGC
>JANJUB010000105.1 GCA_024710805.1 Fimbriimonadaceae bacterium
CTTCCATTACCGAACACTCCTTCCAGGGCATGAATGCCTCCCCCTGGCCCGGCGCGGTTACACATAGGGATGGCCCGCGGGCCATCCCATGTGTAACCCATGTGTCCGGAACAATGTGTCACCTATGTGTCGGTATGCTCAAATTCATCCGTTTCCGGGTGACTGCGTCGTTATTGGGGCCCAGGACCGGGCAACTCGGAAACGCCAGAAATCGTCAATAGAATTGCTATGACGAACTGGATCGGTTTACGAGATTTCTGGGGACGTTGGGTCGTCGACCACGCGGGCGAACCCGGTGAAGAACTCAATCTCGAGCAACTTGAGTCTCGCGTCCGCGAAGGGGTTCTCGCTCCTCGCGCTTGGCTCCGTCACCGCTGGACTCAGCATTACGCCCTCGCCGGCGAGGTGCTTTATCAGCACGGACGCGCCACCGAAGAAGAGCTCGACGAGTGGATTCCCAAGCCGAAGCTCGTCACCGCCGCGTAGCCGCTGCGAACCTAAACTGGCCCGCGCGAGTAGAATCTAGGGTGATGGCGACCCTCGCCCCTTCTCCTTCTATCGACGCGATTGCCGACAAGGTGTATGCCGGTGAGCGGATCACCCCCGAAGATGCCCTCGCGCTCTTCAATCACCCGAATCTCCTCGATTTGGCTGCGATGGCCGACTTCCAGCGCCAGCGTCGCGTACCGGGCCGGACGGTCAGCTACATCATCGGCCGCATCCTCAACTACACAAACGTGTGCTGGGTGCGATGCAAGTTCTGCGCGTTCTACCGCGTGCCCAACCACAACGAGGGCTACTTGCTCAGCGACGAGGAAGTGCTCGAGAAGGTAGGCGACACCGTGTCGAAGGGCGGCGTCGAAATCCTCTTCCAAGGCGGACTGAACCCGAAGCTCAAGATCGACTACTACGAGCATATCTTCTCGCTCATCAAGTCGCACTACCCGGATGTCATCCTCCACGCGCTCTCGCCTGCGGAGATCATCTACATCGCCCACATCAGCAAGCTTCGCCTCCGCGAGACGCTCGAGCGCCTCAAGGCGGCGGGTTTGCATTCGATCCCGGGCGCCGGCGGCGAGATCCTCGTGGACCGCGTGCGCAAGATCATCGCCCCGTACAAGGACACCACCGACGAGTGGCTGGAGTGCATGCGCACGGCCAGCGAACTCGGCATTCGGTCGACCGCCTCGATGATGTTCGGCCACGTCGAAACCATTGAGGACCGCGTCGAGCACCTGACTCGCATCCGCGATCTGCAGGACGAGTGCGCTCCGTTCCGCGCGTTCATCACGTGGAACTTCCAGCCTGAAGACACCGACCTGCCGATTCCGCGCAAGGCCTCCGGTGCCGACTATCTCCGCACCGTCGCGGTGTCGCGGATCTTCCTCGACAACATCGACAACCTCCAGGTTTCGATCCTGACCCAGGGTCCGAAGATCGCCCAGCTTGCGCTGAACTATGGCGCGAACGACTTCGGTTCGGTGATGATCGAAGAGCAGGTCGTATCGGCCAAGGGCAACAAGTTCATCCTCGACGCCAACGAGTTCGAGCGGTTGATCAAGGCTGGCGGTTACGAGCCTCGACGGCGCAACACCCGCTACGAGCTACTCGACGCCCCGAACCCATAGCGAGTTCCAGAGCTCGGGGTCTTCGACCAGCTCCAGATCCACGGGGGAATCGAGGATGCGTTGCCAATGCTCTTCGAGCTCGGCATCGTCGCGGATGATGCGGTCGTAGCTCTCGGTGTAAAACGGCGGAAATCGCTCGCCGGACTTCTTGATGATCTTCTTCCCGGCCGCGTTCTTGCACTTCTCGACGATGTCGGAGAGCTCGTAGGGGCGACCGGTGGGGGCTTCTCGCACTTCAAAGATGAGCTCGGTGGTGTCCGGAAGGACGCAGAGAATGAGCAAGTCCAGCTTCTTGGCGTCAGGCCGGAGGAGGGCGCGAAAAAGCTCGTTGCGCTCGTGATCTTCGAGACTTCGGCGATGGCGGAACGTGACGTAGTAACGCACATCGTCGGCCCGCCAGTGGGGGAGCCGTCCCCGCCAGATCGAGAAGTTAGTGAAACGCATCTTTAGATTTCAGATTTCAGATTGCAGATTGCAGATTGCAGATTTTGACGCATCCACAGCGAATGTTTACGGATCCCGAAGGGATCACAGACCTTAGCCGCGTGGTCGAAGACCCGGGGAAATGCGACGTCCTACCCCAACGTCCGCCCAGCGGGGAGGGCGCCGCTCTGTCGGCGCCGTCGGAGCGGCGCCCTCCCAGTTAGCGAGTCGGCGGTGGCCCGCTGCCGACGTTCACTCGATTCCCCAAGGCCTCTTGCCGCCGATCCTCGGCGCGCATGACCTCCAGCACCTCATTCGGGAGTTCGGACAGCTTTCGCCAGTTGCGCTCGGTGGTCATGTAGTCCGGCGTTTCCCGGATCACGTGGGTGACCTTGCGTCCATCGGCGAAGTGAACCTCGACCTGCAAGGCGCGGCCGCTCGCAGAGTCATAGTGTGCGTTCTGGTTGTTCCACTGCAGCATGTAGTAAACACTTTCGGCGGGGGCGAACATGAACGGTTGGTTCGGGATGCGCTGCCACATGACGAAGTGGGCGGTGACCCAGCTCAGTCGGATTCGGGTATCGCTCGGAATCCCGCGCGGCAAGGCTTCAGTTGGCTCCGACTCCTTGACGTTGGGGAAAGGGTGGTCCTTGCTCGTGGTGTATCCGAGCGCCGCGACATAGGCGCTCTTGAGCAGCCAGCGATCCAAGGCCTCTCGGGCGTTTGCTGGCAGTTCGCCGACAGCTATATCGCGGCCCTCGGCGGCTAAGAAGTTCCCCGGAAGGCGACCTACGAGCCTCAACACCGTCGGGTCGGTTAGGTCCTTATCAACAGCAGTATCGGAATCGGGCGGAGCAACCGCGATCACGAAACTGATTTCGGAGAAGGCTCCGAGCAACTCGGATTGGGCCCGAGCGTTATACGCCGCTGCCTCAGAAATCAGGTAGCGGCGCTCCTTGAGAAGGCTTGCCCAGGCCGTCGCCATCAGATCTCGGTCAAGATATTCGCGTTCGGAGGCAAGCTGTTCCAATGGTCTGACAAACCACGTACCGCCCTCGACCTGCGAGTTCAGCGTCCACTCCTTCGCCATACGGAACGCGAGTTGCTTTGCCGGAACGGACTGTCCTGGCGCGGTCTGACTCATCCACACTCGACGCAAGCTCCGATCTGTGAGCACGCCGACGAGGGGTCGCTTCGACCGTTCGGAATGGTCAAACAAGACGCTTCCGTGATACCAGCTGAGAGGCTCGTACCGCACCGGATTGGCCACCGTTTGGCGCAGCTCTAGCGGCTTGGGTTTGGTCCATCCCCAGTAGCTCATGGCTTCGGCCAACCGATAGCTATCGTCAGTGACCTCGGCAGTTACGTCAGAAAGCTCTGGGAGATCAGCTTTGGGCTCTTCGTTCAGGAGTTGGCTAAGCTCAGCAACCGTCCATCCGTCGGCGTTTACGAAGCTAACCTTGAGATAGAAACCGCGGATCCCTGGGCTTCGACTCAGGGCTCCAATCACCTTCGTCGCCGGAGTCATCAATCGGAACTGCCGACCTCGTGAATCAAGACCCGCAGCGCTGAATTCTGACTCCCGAACCAGGTCTTCTTTAAGCACCTCGAACATCGTGCCACGCTCGCTGTTGAACGCTTCAAGAATGCCGCGACCCTGGGGGAGCGAGACTTGCTGCGAGTTGGCCGGGTAAGCGAAAACAACACGGTCGGTCGCGGTCATCTGAAGCAAGCGATCAAGGGGGAGACTCTTGGCCACGCGAGCGAGTCCTCGCCCAGAGGGCATCGCCGCAAAGAGTGCCTTCACTTCGGCGGTGACCACGGGATCGCGCATGTTCATCCCCAGGCGCGGCTCCAGGTTCCGCGCTCGCTGCGCCAGGGTCTCCCCATACGCCTTTGAAAACTCCTCAAGTTCGAGTGCTTCGATTGATTTCTTGAGTTCCGCCGATCGCAAGGCTCGCTCGGTGTTGCGGAGATGCGTCGTCTGGGCTTCGGTCCGATACAACTCGATCCGCTGACCGTCAACTACGCGCCAAGAACAAGTCAGACCTTTGCCCAACTGATCGAGCACGCTTCGCAAGGGCTGCGGGTCGAGGCGCACCACCAGCGTGTTCTTCGCGAGCGAACCCACAGCACTGATCGGGATCTTCGTTTCGTCCGAGATGCCCTTTAGCAAGCTGGGCAGGCTCTGACCCGGCGTCCGCAAGTGCACCTCCCGATCGAGATCGGGACCTTGGGCGAAGAGCAAGGTGGCAAGCCAAACCATGCTCTAGTATAGGGGATTAGGAGGACATTCTGAGCTAGAAGATAGGAATATTCCGCCTGGAAAGGAGTCGGCGGAGCCCTCTTTGGAGCGTATAATAGACTCACAATGCGCCAGTTCGATGTTGAGTTGTATCCAGGCGAAGATGGCTACTGGGTCGTTGAGTGCCCTTCACTGCCCGGTTGCATCAGTCAGGGCCGTACCCAAGAGGAAGCGCTTGAGAACATCAAGGAGGCGATTCTAGTCTGCCTTGAGGTTCGCCGAGAACATGGACTCCCGGGCGGAGTGATACGCCGCACCGTGGAAGTCGCCGCTTAAGATGGGCGAGTTGCCCGTATGTAGCGGCGCGGAAGCCGTTCGAGCGTTCACTCGACTTGGCTGGAATCTAGCTCGACAGTCCGGAAGTCACCTAGTGCTGACCAAGCAAGATGTTGCGGCCGTCTTATCCGTGCCCAACCATCGTGAGCTTGATCGCGGAACGCTACGTTCGTTGATCCGGACGGCTGGTTTGACCGTGGACGAGTTTCGCGCGAAGCTCTAGTTTCGCCAAAACTCACAACCTCCAACGCGCCTTAAGCAGGTTCGAGCGAATCCACAGCAAGAATCTGAATCTTCGTTCTCGTCCAAAAATGCCCTCCCTATTCAGCCGTTTGGCCTGAGCAAGAAATACAATCCCGCGCCAAGCCCGACCCAGAACACCAACCCAATCAGCAGCGCGAGAAGGTCGTCGTCCTCATCCTGTCGAAGCAGCCGCAGGATGAAACGCCCTGGGCCAAGGATCACCCCCCTGTAGAGGAAGTCCCAGACATACGAGAAGATCGAACCGACGCCGAAGTCATGATCGTCAAGCGGCATGATCCAGTTACGCCTCAACGATTCGAGGGTTGCATCCCCCAACGCAAGAAAGGCGCCGACAGAGCGGCACCCTCCCGAACGGCACCCCCGTTACGAACCGAGGAAGGTGGCCAACTCCGCCATCGTCGCCGGCACCTTGATCTCACCGGCGATGATCTTGTCCTGAATCTCCTTGATCTTCGCGAGGTTCGCCTCGCCGATCGCGTCCTTCGTGAACTTCATCTCCGAAAGGCCAACCCCGTTCGACTTGAGGTCATACACCTTCACGCCGGTGTCCCACTTGCCGTCCTGCAGGTCCTTGATGGTCTGGAAGACGGACTCGTCCACCCGCTTGATCATCGAGGTCAGCACGCGCCCTTCGGCCAGATAGTCCTGATCGCTATCCACACCGATGGCATAGTTGCCGGTTTCCTGCGCGGCGTTGATCACACCCAGTCCGCACTTACCCGCCGCGTGGTAGACCACGTCGGCACCCTGGCCGTAGAGCGTCTTCGCGTTCTGCTTGCCGAGGTCGACGTTGTTCCAGTCGCCGGTGTACTTCGCCGGAAGCACGACCACCGCCGGATTCGCCGTCTTCGCGCCCGCTTCGTAGCCAGCCTGGAACTTCTTGATCAGGTCGATTTCTTGACCGCCGACGAAGCCGATCTTGCCCGACTTCGACATCAGACCCGCGACGTAGCCGGCGAGGAAGCTGCCTTCCTCCTCCTTGAATACGAGCGAGCGCACGTTGGGCGAGTCCACCGGCGCATCCACGATCGCGAACTTCACATTCAGGTGCTTGGGCGCAACTTCGCTCATCGCCTTCTGCATGTTGATGCCGATGGCGAAGATGAGATCGCATCCGCTTTCGGCGAGCGTTTCCAGGTTCGTCGCGTAGTCACTCTCGCGCGCGCTGTCGACGGTCTTAGCGTCGATGCCAAGCTCGTTGATCGCACGCTCCAGTCCGCGGTAGGCACTGTCGTTAAATGACTTGTCGCCGCGTCCGCCGCTATCGAACACCAAGCCGATCTTCAGCATCTTCGAGGTCGGCGTACCCGCCGTCCCCGACGTGCCGGTGTCGCCCGACGCCTTCGATCCTGAATCCCCACAACCAACCAACGCGAACGCAAGCGCCGCCGCTACGATGCCACTTTTCCAACCGTTCAACTCTTTGAACCTCCTCAAACCGGGTAAACTTTCCCATTATGGCGCACCCTCAGTGCGTCACTCCCCGGAGTCCCGTTCCTTGATCACGATCCACCTTACGAAGCTCGAAACCGCACTGGAACAGGTGCGTAAATCCTATCCAAAGCTACGTCCTACCGACGCCGCTTTGATCGCCTCCGCCCTCTCGCTGGCCGGACGCCATGCGATCGCCCACTACGAGGGCGAAGAGTATGTGTGGCCCGAAGACTACGAGCGGCTCGCTGCGGCGATGCGTAGCCAGGTCGACATGATCCAGGAAGGCATCGAGGCCGTCAAGCCGAAGAAGGGCGCTCCCGAAGAGGAGCCGATCACGATCAACGTGGGCCTCTCTCCGAACCTCAGCGCGGGTGAGAAGTCGCTCGATGGCTACGACAAGCTCAAGTCGGTCCTCAGCGATGCCCTTCAGTCGGGAGTCGAGTTCCTCTACGCTCCGAGTGACATCGGTTGGCAATGGGCGCTCGATCGCGTCAACTGGAGCACGGTCGCCGGCAAGGAAGTCTCTCGCCGAATCAAGGTCAAGACCGGATTCACCGAGGGCGCCGTCGGCATCGAGCAGGGAGCTGCGGGCAGCAAGCGCCGAGCCGCCAAGGCGAAGGTTGCCGCGGTCGTAGAAGAACCGGTTGAAGAGCCGGCCGAAGACGTCTCTGAAGAAGCCAGCGAAGAAGCGTAGTCGCTATTGTCGAACCGTCAGCGGGACGCGCGTTGGTACTCCCGCAGGCGGTTCGGTCCACATGCCGTCAGCCTTGAGCAGCGCGATCAGCTCGCTGACTCCATTCTCCTGCGGGATGCCGTGCTTCACCACTTCGCGCTTGCGATAAAGCGTGATCTTCCCTCCCGCCGCCCCCACATAGCCGTAGTCTGCATCGGCCATCTCGCCCGGGCCATTCACGATGCAACCCATGACCGCGATGTCCAGCCCAACCAAGTGGCGGGTCGCCTCCCGAACTTCGTGCAGCACGGTCGGCAGGTTGAATTTCGTGCGTCCGCATGAGGGGCAGGCGATGTACTCGACCTTCGTCTTGCGCAGGCCCAGTGATTGCAGAATGTCGTAACACACGGGAATCTCGTGGATCGGATCTTCGGATAGCGATACGCGAATCGTGTCGCCGATCCCTTCCATGAGCAGCGTAGCGATGCCCGCGGTGGACTTGATACGCGCATACTCGCCGTCGCCCGCCTCGGTGACCCCTAAATGCAGCGGATAGGCCATGCCCTCCTCGTCCATCCGCTTGACCATGAGCCGGTTTGCGGCGACCATGATCGGCACACGGCTGGCTTTGGCGCTGATGTTCAGATTGTAGAACCCATGCTTCTCGCAGAGCCGCAGGTATTCGAGGGCGCTCTGCACCATGCCTTCCGGGGTGTCGCCGTAGGTCACCAACATGCGTTCCGAAAGCGAGCCGTGATTCACGCCGATGCGCATCGCCCGGCCGTGGGTCTTGCAAGCCTCGATCACCGGCACAAAGCTCTCCTCCACCGCGGCGAGTTCTTCCGCCCACTCGGCTTCGCCGTAGGCTAGCTCCGCGCGAAGCTCGTCTACGCTGCGATCCTCGGACGTGCCGCGCAGATCGACATCCGCGTCGAAATCAACCTCCTGGGCTCGGCTGCCGTGCCGCTTGAAGACGAAGAGTCCAGGATTGAGCCGCACTTCATCCACATGCTTGGCCGCCTCGACCGCGATGGCCGAACCTTGGTGATGGACGTCGGCGGTCAGCGGAACCAGGCGGTACCGTTCGATGACCTTGGCGCGAATCTCGGCCAGGCACTGCGCCTCGCCAAGCGTCGGGGTGGTGACTCGGACGAGTTCACACCCCTCGCGGTGCAAGGCGATGATCTGCTCCACGCACGCGTCCACATTGCGTGTCTCTTCGGTGATCATCGACTGGACGAGGATGGGGTGGTCGCCACCCATGGCCACCGGGCCAACTTGGCAAACCCGCGTCCGGCGGCGTGGATAAGTCACGTCGAGGTTCATCATGAGTTCCTACGAACATTGTGACATTCGGGGAGGCAACCGACCCACGCCGCTTGTTTCGCGCCATGATTCGGCCCGCAAAAACGTATCATTATCAGACCCTGTGGAAGATCTTCAGTTGCCCATGCCCGAACCGGTCCGCCGATCGCCCCGCGGCGCTTATGCGTTGCTCGGCGTGGGTGTGCTTGCCTTGACCGTCTTAGCCTACTTCTCGTTTCGAGGCGCACCGACCCGGATCATGGCCGTCGAGGGAACAGAGTTGGTCGCGACCGCCGCGGGCGTGGTCTCGACAGTTGCGGTGCAGGCGGGGCAAACCGTCAAAGCCGGCGATCTGATCTTGGCATTCGATGATCGGGCCGAGCAAGCCGAGCTTGCGGCCGCCCAAGCCGCGCTGCAGGAGCTTGCTAGCGAGACCAAGGAGTCCGACCTTGCCGTGGCGATCACGCCGCCGGAAGGGGTGACGGGACGGATCGTTCCGATCGGCCCGCTTCCCGCCGGTCCACCTCCCGGCACGCCGACCGTAAGACCCCTTCCCGCACCGAAAGGCACACCGGAATCCCCCCTCCCGGCCATCAGTCGAGAAACCCCAGGCGGGTCAGCGCTTGAGGAGTCGATTCGCGAGACCGAAGCTGAACTTGGGAAAGTTCGGTCAGGGCTGACCGAGCTGCAGCATCAAGTCGAGCAAGCCCGAGTCGCTCAGGATGAAGCCGAGCGCAATGCGGCCGCGGCCAAGGTCATCGCCCAGCAGCGCAAGCAGCAAGCCGACAAGATGCGTATGCTCCTCAACGAGGGTGCGGTCAGCCAACTCGAGACTTCACGCGCCGAGGTCCAATACGCTAGCGCACAAGGCGGCTACCAAGCTGCCGCCGACATGGCGAGCGAGGCAGCGGCCAAGGTTCGCGATCTTGAAGCGGAGATCGCGAAGGCAGAACTGACGATCCCCATGCTTGAGAAGTCCCTTGAGGCGACGAAGAAGGCGCTGCAGAGTGCTCCGCCCGCGCCGATCATCACCCCGACGCAGACTCCGGTTCGCGAAGTCGCAACCGCTCCGGTGCCCAAGCCGGCTCGGGTTCAGCCGACGCCGTTGCCCAATCTCCCGGCAAAAGTCGATGTCGACAAGGGGGGAATCCGCGAAGCCGACGAGCAGATGGCGGCGGCCAAGGAGCGGGTCGACAAGGCGGAGGCCGCGATCCTCGCCCGACGGATCACCGCCAGCCGTGCCGGTACGATCGTCAAAGTGCTCGTCAAGCCCGGCGACTCGGTCCAAGCGGGTCAGGTCCTCGTCATCGTCCGATAGCCATGCGAGAACTCTCCGTCGGGCCTTTCGATCATCGCTTTCTCGTGTGGGAGCCACCGGGCATCGCGGGTCCGCTTCCGGCCATTCTGTTTCTGCATGGTCGAGGGGAGAGCGGAACCGATCTCGAGAGTCTGGCGAACCACGGCTTGCTGAGGGTAGCCCAAGAACAACCCGAACATTGGCCGTTCTTGATCATCGCGCCCCAAAAGCTCGACCCCAACCAGCTTTGGCCCGCGTATCGATATCTGGTCCACGAGACCCTGGCCGAAGTTGAGCAGCATTACGACGTCCATCCCACAAAGCGCTATCTCACCGGCCTCAGCCAAGGTGGGAACGGCACTTTCGAGCTGGCTCGACACCTGAACTGGCGGTTCGCCGCAATTGCCCCAATATGCGGTTGGTGTGACCCCATTCGAGCCAAGTACGAGTTGAGAAACACGCCGGTCTGGGCCTTCCACGGGCTCGACGATACGGTGATTCTTCCCTCCGCTTCTCGCGTTGTGGTGGAGTTCATTCAGCAGGGCGGAGGCGACGCCCGGCTCACCGAGTATCCCGGCGTGGGGCACGCCAGTTGGGAGTTCGCCTACGCCGATCCCGAACTTCCACGGTGGTTCTTGAGCCATCCCGAACCCCACAAATCGGTCTAAAACCGAGCCCAAACGGTACACTCTGTCCGCCGATCACCGGCGATCGAGGTCTCCGATATGTCCATTACCCCCGCTTCCCGCACGATCAACAAGCTCGAGTTCCTGCGCCTGATGATGGTCAGCCGCGAAGGCGACCGCCGAGAAGGCATCCTTCTCCGACAGAGCAAAGGTTGGTTCCAAGTGGGTGGACTCGGGCACGAGGCCTTGGCCGCGCTGAACTACGTGCTGAGGCCGGACGACTACATCTTCCCTTACTATCGAAGTCGCGCCCTGATGCTCGGACGCGGCCTCACAAACTACGAGCTCGCCCTTGCTTATTTCGCCAAGCGTGAATCCAGCAGCGGCGGCCGGCAGATGCCCGGCCATTACAGCAGCCGCGAACACAACGTGTTCAGCGTTCCGACCCCGACCGGCGCGAACCTGCTCCCCGCTTGCGGCGTGGCGTGGGCAATGAAGCTCGAGGGCAAAGATTCGCTCGCCCTCGCGAGCATTGGCGATGCCGCATCGCGCCAGGGCGAGTTCTATGAAGCGGCTGCGTTTGCGATTCAAGAGAAGCTGCCGGTCATCCTTATGATCGAGGACAACAAGTACGGCATCTCGACCCCGACGCACAAATTCAATCCGATGCACCTGGAGCTCTTCGATAAGGCGCACGTCCTCCACTGCAACGGACGCACTCCGGACGCCGTGATGGAAGCTGGCCAAATCGCCGCGGATCGTGCTCGTTCGGGCGAAGGTCCGACCATTCTGTGGTGCGAGCTCGACCGCTTGGGTAGCCACACCAGCTCAGACGATCACCGCGTCTACCGGCCGATCGAAGACATCGAGGAGATGCAGCACCGCGACCCGATCCGCCTCCTCGCCGAGGAGCTGATCGCCGCCGGCCAGTTGACGACGGAGCGCTTCACGCAGATGCAGGAGGAGGTCGCCGCCGAAGTCGATGCCGAGTATCAGCGCGCCGAGACCGCCGAAGACCCGCGCGCCGAGGAAGTGCTCGACCACAACTGGGGCGATCCAACCGTCGCCGCCGTACCGCCAGTCCAAGCTGGCCGCCAGACCATGGTCGCCAGCATCAACCAGACCTTCCGGCGCGCCCTCGAGGAAGACCCCAAGGTTGTCTTTTTCGGCGAAGATAT
>JANJUB010000134.1 GCA_024710805.1 Fimbriimonadaceae bacterium
AGCTCCTGTTTGGATTCCGGGCTGTTGAATCCATCGTGCGACGAACGGATGGTGTCGTACTCCTCGCGCAGCGCGTTGCCCAGCAGATCGTCGTTCAGCCGGACAATCGAGCGGTGCACGACTTGGGGAATGACGGGCAACCCACCCTCGCCCGTAAACACCTTGACCAGCGGCATTGCCGCCGAGTGGCGTCGGTCGAACATCCCGAGAAGCAACCGCTTCATCTCGAGCACCTCGTCGGCAACCGTCTCTGCGGGCATCCGGGCGATCAAGCCGTCTTCGTCGGTTGCCCCGTGAAGGGCGAGATTCCCAAGTTCGACCCCTTCGTTGGCCAGGTCTTGGCAAGCGGCAAGATGGTCGAGAAAGGTCGGGGCATCGAGATAGAGGGTCGCACGTAGCCCCAACTCCGCCAGCATTCGCAAGCTGTCGAACTGCGACCGCGTCCCGCCATCAAACGTGAGGGATACCGCTGCCACCTTTCCGGGCGGCCAGGATGCACTCATCAATATAGTTTGGACGTTCCCTAAGCCGCCCGCGTCGCGCTAGGGGAGTTTACGGGATCAGTCGAACATGCTCGCCGCGAACTCAGCTGGCTTGAAGTCCTTCAAATCCTCGACCTTCTCCCCAACCCCGATCAGCTTGATCGGCACCTTGAACCGATCGTAAACACCGAGTAACGCTCCGCCACGCGCGGTTCCGTCGAGCTTGGTCAGAACCAACCCGGTCACCGCCGCCGACTTGATGAACTCCTCCGCCTGCCGGATCGCATTTTGGCCGGTGTTTGCATCGAGGACCAGCAGAACTTCGTCGGGCGGACGCCCAAGCGCCTTCTCGGTGACTCGAGCGACCTTGCGAAGCTCACCCATCAGGTTCTCCTTGCTGTGTTGGCGTCCCGCCGTATCGGCAAGGACGAATTCGATCCCGCGCGCCTTCGCCGCTTGCACCGCATCAAAGATTACCGATCCCGAATCTGAGCCGGGCTGAGAGCGGACAATCTCGACGCCGATCCGATTCGCCCACGTCTCCAGCTGCTCGATCGCGGCGGCGCGAAAGGTATCGCCCGCCGCCAGAATCACGCTGAAGCCCTTGCGCTTGAGGAGGTGGGCGACTTTTGCGATTGTCGTCGTCTTGCCGACTCCGTTCACTCCGACGAACAGATACACCGTCGGTTCCTCGTCGCTAACGATCAAACCGCGCGCTCCGGGCTGACGAAGCCGATCGGTGATCGACTGCTTCAGCCGGTCCTTGATCGCTTCGGGTTCGGTCACCTTCTCATCGCGGACGGCTCGCCTGAGTTCGTCGAGAATCGCGTGAGCGGTGAGAACGTTGGTGTCGGTCTGGAGCAACGCCTCTTCAAGCTCCTCATACAGATGCTCATCGATCACTCCCCGGCCGAGCATCCGGTCTACTTGCTCCATCAATCGTCGAAACACGCCATGAGGGTGGCATATTCTTGCGCCGTTGCGGGCAAATGGTCCACGAGGCGCGAATGACGCGGTTCGAATCTGCCAAGATTATTCCGATGTCCTCCACCGCCCCTTCGCGTCTTCTCAGCTTGAACTCGGCCTTGGACGCCTGGGGGATCGATGCCTTCCTCGCCTGGCACCCGGTGACCATGGGCTACCTCCACAACTTCCACGAGGGCGCGATCGAGCGCTTCATGGCGCTGGGACTGCACCGCGACGGACGTTCGGCGATCATCTGTCCGTCCCTATCCGCGACGCAAGCCGCCCGCGCCGGCATCAAGGACATCCGTAGCTGGCGCGATGGCGAAGACCCCCTCGCCCTGTTCATGCAGCTTGCCGAAGAGTGGAATCTAAAGTCGGCGATCATCGCCGTCGATGACGAAATGCCGGCCCACATGCTGCTGGCGATGCAGATGGCCCTTCCCGCCGCGCTATTCCGCACCGGCGGCGAGATTCTGGGCAGCCTCATGCGCGTCAAGGCCGAGGACGAACTGAACCTCATGCGCCGCGCCGCCCGCATCGCCGACGACGCGTACGTCTCGCTCCTCGGTTCCGTAAAAGCCGGAATGACCGAGCGCCAGGTGGATCACATCCTGCGCAACGAAATGGCCCGACTCGGCGGAGAGCCGACCTTCTGCATCATCGCCGCCGGAGCCAACGGTGCCGAGCCGCACCACCTGAGCGACGACACCGTGCTCACCGATGGCGACGTCGTCATCATGGACTTCGGCTGCCACGTCGAAGGGTATCAGAGCGACGTCACCCGCACGATCGCGATCGGCAGCGCCTCCGATGAAGCGAAGAAGGTCTACCGGATCGTTTACGACGCTCACATGGCCGGACGTCGCGCCATCGGGCCGTCCGTGCCCGCGGAGCAAATCGACGCCGCGGCACGCGAGGTGATTGCGAATGCCGGCTACGGGGAGTACTTCATGCACCGCCTCGGGCACGGTATCGGACGCAAGGGCCACGAGGAACCGTTCATCATCGCGGGCAATGCCAGCCCGGTCGAGGTGGGACATTGCTTCAGCATCGAGCCCGGAATCTACCTGCCCGGGAAGTTCGGGGTGCGCATCGAGAACATCGTGACGGTGACGCCCGACGGCCACGAATCGCTGAACGCGGAACCTCCAGCCGAACTGCCGATCGTCTAGCGACCGGCCGCGCGCTGATACACGCCTTCAAGACGGTCCACCATGTGGCCCAAGGTGAACTTCTGCTCGACGATTGTTCGGCCCAGCGCGCCCATCTGCTCGCGCTCGGTCTCATTCTCGAGAAGGTAGCTCACGGCTTCGGCAAGTTCCTGCGGACGAAGGTCGATCAGGATGCCCGTCTGCTGATGGCGAACCACCTCGGGAAGCCCACCAATCCTCGAAGCCACAACCGCCTTACCTCGCGCCATGGCCTCGATGGCGGCAATACCGAACGTCTCCTGATGCGAAGGCATGGTCGAAAAGTCGAACGCATCGAGCAGCCGCGGAACATCGTGGCGCACCCCGGTCATCGTCAGGTTGTTCTCGATGCCGGCGGATTGCACAGCGTCGTTGAACTCCTCGGCGAAGTGTTCTTCAATCCTGCCTACAAACATCAGGTGGGTGTTCGGATGCTCCTTAAGCACATCACGCACGGCCTCGATCATCAGGAGGTGGCCTTTCTCGCGACACACCCGCCCCACAAGACCCACTATCCGCTTTTCCGAACCGAGCCCAAACTCCTCGCGCACCGCCTGAGGATCGTAGCGGTCGTACTCGATGAAGTCGGTGCCGTTGTAAACCGTGTCGATGTACTTGTCCCGAATCCCACGGCCGTGAAGCATGCCCCGGACGTAGTTGCTCACCGCCACCAAACGGTTGCGGCGTCGCGCCATTCGCTTGTAAATCTGGTCGTGGTTGGCGATGTGGACCGTCGCCACGGCGGGACGCCCCATGAGGGCCCCGGAAATCGCCCCGAAGTAGGTCGCCCTGGTGAGGTGCGTGTGGACGAGGTCGAAGCCCCCGGCTCGGAACCGTCGCATCAGCAACCCTGTTGTCCGGAACCAACCAGCGCCCTTCATGTCGGTCTCATGAACCGGAATGCCAATGGCGCGACACTGGTCGCCCAGCCACCCTCCGCGCGGGCACACGATTTCGACGGTGTGGCCCCGATCCATGAGGTGCCGGGACAAATGGAGGACGTGCTTTTCTGCGCCCGACGTGGTCGAGCTCGAGATGACCTGCAGTACCTTCAATGGCTTGGCGTCGGTCATGGCACCTCTAATCCGTGAGCTGATTAGGCGATTCTACCAGTAACGCATCATTGTAAGGCTATAATGCGTCGTTATCGCTAGGACGGCGATTCAATACGTAAAGAGTCACGGATGAAGGCCACACGCACGCCTGCCTCGGCTCGGAAGCGCTCCGAGCCTGATCTGTCGCACCGGCTGTACGACATTCTTGCCGTCGTCGCGTTTGCCCTTGCCCTCATCACCGTCCTCTCCCTCATCTTCCAGCGCACGGGGGTAGTTGGCCAGGCCATCGGCAGTGGATTCCGCGCGCTTTTCGGGACCGGGTCCTGGATTGTGCCCGTCTTCTTCGGCGTCCTCGGCTGGGGCTTGCTCACCGGGAAGCGGAAGCTTGAGATCACCCACTTTGGCCTCGGGCTGGCGATCATCTTTGCGTCCATCCTCGGATTTCTGGCCCGTGATCGAGGGGGCGACTTCTTCGATCTCGAGATCGTCGGTGCGTCTGGCGGATACGTCGGTGCCGTCGTGGGATGGCTGTTCGATGTCGCCCTGGGTTCGGCGAAGTTCGTCGGGTTAAGCGCAGTGACGCTCATCGGCCTGGTGCTCTGCGTGCGCATGCCCCTGTTCCACCTGCTGAAGCGCGCCCAGCATAAGGCCGTCGATGCCCGCGATGCCCGGACCGCGACTCCCAAGCCCGAGCGCGCTCGAGCCGTCGTCAATATCCCCGAAACCGAGGCCCTTCCGGAGCCGGCTCGCCAGCGAGCCAAGCCGATCGTTCGCGAAACCGCTCCGGTCCCGACCGCGATTGAGTCTCCGGGTCCGAAAGAAGGCTATCAGCTGCCCCCGGTCAACTTGCTCGCCGAACCGATTCTCAAAACCAAACGCTCGGCCCAGGAGATCCAGGCAAACATCGAGACGCTGGAGTCCACGCTCGAGGAGTTCGGCGTCGATGCCAACGTCGTCGAAATCGCCACCGGCCCGACGGTAACTCGCTTCGAGATTCAGCTCGGCCCCGGCATCCGCGTCGCGCGCATCACCGCCCTCGCCGACAACATCGCGATGAACCTGGCCGCCTCGCATGTTCGGGTGGAAGCCCCGATTCCCGGCAAGGCCGCGATCGGCGTCGAAGTCCCAAACTCGGCCCCCAGCATGGTCACGCTTCGCGAAGTCTTGGACAATCGCGAGTTCATGGAGAACCCGTCACGGCTGATTGTGGGGCTTGGGCAAGATGTGTCCGGCATCAATCGTTACGCCGACATCACCCGTATGCCGCACATGCTCATCGGCGGCGCAACGAATAGCGGCAAAAGTATCGGCCTCGCGAGCATCATCATGAGCCTCCTGATGCGCAACACGCCGAAGGATCTCAAGTTCGTGATGATCGACCCCAAGCGCGTCGAACTCGCCCTGTTCGACGGCATCCCTCATCTGCTCTGCCCGGTCATCAAAGACGTCAAGGAAGCCCCGGGGGTCCTGCGCGCCGTCTGGCGCGAGATGGATCGCCGCTACGACTTGCTCAGCGAGCACGGCATGCGCAACATCGATGGCTGGAATGCCAAAGCGAGCTTCCAGGATCGCATGCCATACATCGTCGTCGTTATCGACGAGTTGGCCGACCTCATGATTCAAGCACGGGCAGAAGTCGAGACGTCGATTGTGCGGATCGCGCAACTTGCCCGCGCCGTCGGCATCCACCTCGTCATCGCCACCCAACGCCCATCCGTCGACGTGATCACCGGCACAATCAAGGCCAACATCCCCTCGCGCGTCGCCTTCGCGGTGTCAGCCCAAGTGGACTCGCGCACGATCCTCGATACCAAGGGCGCGGAAGACCTCATCGGCCGGGGAGACATGCTGTACATGCCGATCGATGCCTCGAAGCCCATGCGCGTTCAGGGTTGCTACGTGTCGGAGAAGGAGATCGAAGCGGTGTGCGAGTTCTGGCGTAAGCAGGAACGGCCTACGTACGTCCTCCAGCCGATCGTCGAAGCCGCCAACCGTGGTGAGCGGGGCGAGGACGGCGGCGACAGCGAAAGTGATCCGCTGTGGGAAGAAGCCGTCATGTTCGTCGCTGAGCGCGGGCAGGCCTCGACGTCGATGCTGCAGCGGCGATTTTCGATCGGCTTTCAGCGGGCTTCACGCCTGCTCGACATGATGGAGGAGCGAACGATTGTCGGCCCGCGCGATGGTCCCCGGCCTCGAGAAGTCCTGGTCGACGTTTACGAGGCTGAGACGATCTTTGGCCGCAACTCCGCCCCTGCGGGCGCAGGAATCCGGCGCGACTTGCTCGACGACGAGGAAGAAGAAGCACTCGGACCCGACTAAGTTGTCGGTTCTTGCGCAATCCCCAGCTAACATCAGCAAGCACGGACCCGTATGACTCAGAATAGGCTAGACGTGAATCACCCTCCCATCATTCAAGGCGGCATGGGCGTTGCCATCTCTAACTGGACCCTCGCGCGAGCGGTGGCTATAGAAGGTCAGATGGGCGTGGTTAGTGGTACCGGCATCGACACGGTGCTCACGCGTCGTCTTCAGCTCGGGGATATCGGCGGCCACATTCGCCGAGCGTTCGACCACTTCCCTATCCCGGAGATTGCCGAGCAGGTTTGGGAGCGCTACTTCGTTGCGGGGGGCAAGGACCCCGACGTGCCTTTCAAATCGAAGCCCGTCCCCGGCATCAAGGCCCCCAAAGCGTTTACCGACCTCGTCATCCTCGCCAACTTCGTCGAGGTCTTTTTGGCGAAAGAGGGCCACCCCGGCGTGGTCGGGCTCAACCTTCTCGAGAAGATTCAGATTCCCAATGTGGCCTCGCTCTACGGAGCCATGCTCGCGGGCGTGGACTACGTGATCATGGGCGCAGGCATTCCCCGTGCGATCCCCAAGATCCTCGACCATCTCAGTGCAGGTTGTCCGGCGGAGATGGAGATCAATGTGACCGGCTCAGAAGCGGGTGCTACCGACACCCGAGTCCGCCTCGATCCCTCGGATTACCTCGGCGGAGAGTTGAAGCGGCCGAACTTCCTCGCCGTTGTCTCGTCGACGATGCTCGGTCAGCTGCTCGCCAAGCGCGCGGAGCGGCCGGTCGATGGATTCGTGATCGAAGGCGCGACCGCCGGCGGCCACAACGCTCCCCCTCGTGGCCAGTACGAACTCAACGAGCGCGGTGAACCGATTTACACCGAGAAAGACCAACCGGACCTCGCCAAGTTTCGGGAGTTCGGCCTCCCTTTTTGGATGGCTGGCTCGTACGCTTCTCGCCTAAAGGAAGCTCAGGCTGAAGGTGCCGTTGGCGTGCAAGTGGGTACCGCGTTCGCTTACTGCGAAGAATCCGGATTGCGCCCAGACCTACGTGCCCAAGTGATCCAGCAGGTCCGAGCGGGCACCGTGGACGTATTCACCGATCCGTTGGCGTCCCCTACGGGTTTCCCTTTCAAGGTCGTTCAGCAGGCAGGCACCATGTCTGACCCCGCCGCTTATGGCGAGCGCACGCGCATCTGCGACCTCGGCTACTTGCGCGAAGCTTATCGAACTCCGGATGGCAAAATCGGCTATCGATGCGCCTCCGAGCCAGACGAGGATTACATCGAGAAGGGCGGAGACCCCGCGGAGCTCTCCGGACGAAAGTGCCTCTGCAACGGCCTGATGGCGACGGCGGGAATGCCGCAGCTTCGCAAGGGCGTCATCGAGCCGCCGATCATCACTTCGGGTGACGATGTGGTGAACCTCGGCCGATTCCTGCCGGAAGGCAAGGACAGCTACACCGCGGCCGATGTAATCGCGAAATTGTTGGCCTGATTGCGCTTGTTCGCGGAATTGTTGGCATTTCCGACGATCTCGCCCTATACTGGGGCTGTGAGTACCTGCCTTTCACCTCGCTTAGGCTCAGCACTGGGCTTGTTCCTGCTCGCCAGTGGGTGTAGCTTTCTCGCCCCCCCCCCACCCGCAGCGGCCCCGTTAACTGACGAGATCATCGCTCACGGGTGGTTAAGCTGCACTGTCGAGGACTTCGTTTCGGGCACTCACATCTACACCCACCCTTATCAATCGTTGCCCCAGTACGGGGCAAATGCTGAAATCGTCGACACGAATGCAACCAAGTTGACTTTGTCCCGAACAGCGAGCCGGAAGGGCAACAGCAATCCGGCACTAAAACTTGAGAACACGTCGGCCATATGGTTGATCAGATATGAACTCCGGAGGAGCACCCCCGTGTCCTCGCCCAGTGACGTAATCCTTCGCTATTCGCTTGTTGCAAACACATCATTGTCCTTGACGGTTGAGCACAACGCCGCGGGCACGAAAGCAAGCGGATTCGCCGAAATCGCAGAGCCTAAGCTCGATTCGGGGCCGAAGACAATCGAAGGGATTCAAACGTTCAGTCACTCGGGCACTACAACAGTCAAGTCGCACAAACGGATCCTCAATGCAGTCTGGGAGACATATGGAGACGGTAGCAGGATGTTCCTTGATCTGGACATGCCCTCAATCAAGGCAGTAGTCTCTGCACGAACCGGGGGGTCCGGTGGGAACACAACCGTTGCAGTCGCTGCTGGGACCGGAGTGCTCAAGTTGTATCCGTCGTCGTTCTCGACTGCCATCCCAACGAACATCATTACGGGGACCATCAACACTCCGCTAGAAATGTGCTTCGTCGATATCTTCTCGACGAGCGGTGCGCCACTGTCATTCTATAGCGCACCGGTCAATTCTTCAACGGGATATGAGGTCTTGCTCGATGAGGGCGCAGGGTCGTATCGCGCCTACTATCACGTACCAGGATCGTTGCGCAAAAGGATCGACATCAATTATGACCCTTCTACGGGATTGAGCGGAGTTAACGTCACCTTGCTCTATGGAGACCTCGATGGTGACAACTACGTCTCCCAAGCCGAATCCGACTTCGTTTCAAGCAAGGTCGGATTACCAGCGATCTACAGCAATAGTGAAGATGACTATGACATTTGTCGAGCCGACTTTGACAAGGACGGCGAGATCACTTCATCTGATGCTGCCGTTGCTGCCGCTAACGTAGGGGTCAGTGGTGACTAGAAAGCGCAGAATCGCCATCGCCATCGCGATTTGCGGCTCCGTGGGCGCGATACCCCTTGCGTCGGCACTCCGTGCTGAGCAGTTTCCTTTCAAATCCAAGGTTCTTGCAAGTGGTCGAATCACATTTCATGCAGACACCATGACCCACTACTGGGTTATTGATTTCGACACTCCAATGCCAGACTTGAAGGATGATCTCAAGAGAGAAGTGCTACACCTCTGGCCCACGTGGGACGGTCCTTTTTGCAAGATACAGGCTCTGGCCTGCGTGATGATCGTGGATCATCCCCACTCGCGTAGGTTCGCCGATGACTCGGGCGGGGGCTTCGAGATTTACCAAGCCGGTAGCAATCGCACGTTAGGTCAACGATTCAGACCAGAAATGAGAACCGCAAGCAAACTCGCACCTCGGCATGGAACCCATAGAGTTGTGCTTATTCAGGCTTCACGGGCCTCGACCAGTGAGAAGTTCTTGAACCGCTTTCGCCGCTTCTTCGGACTTGAGACACGAGTGACCGCGGAGGATTTTGGAGCCGGCGACCGAATGACGCCTGATATGGGGCGCCGTGGAGAACTCTGAAGCGAGGCTTTCTTCAATCTGCCATGAAATGCTTGCGGCTAGTCGAGGAAGTTCCGAAGTCTGGCCTAGCGCGGCGCGCCTACGTAGCCCAGGAAAAGCACAATCCCGGTCTCCCGCTCACGGAGCGCGAGATAGAACGGCCGATCCACCACGAACTGCTTGGGTTCGGCGGGCATGGACGTCGCCGCCACCCCGACCGAGGTCGCGGCCGCCGCTTCGGTGCCTTCTTCGTCCACTTCCATGAACGTCTTGTGCTTCACCGACGCGATGAACAGCTTCTCTTGGCTAATCGCTGACAGGTCGGCCTTCTCGGTGAACGCCAGCTTCATCCCGAGCTTCGCCAGCGCCTCTTCGAGGTCGTAGCTTTCCTCAACCCGGAACTTCGGCATCTTCACGATCAGCTCTTGCTTCGGCAGATTCCGCGGCAGCGGCGTGCCGGACATCGCCTTGGCAAAGTCCTTATCTGCGATCTTGGGCAGCATGACCAGCATCTCCATCCGGCCGTTGCCGTAGGGTAATGCCACCGCGCGCATGGACTTGTCTTCGACGTAGCCGAAGCTATCCTGCACCTGCATCATCGCGACCTTGGTCTTTTCCCCGTCGGGCTTGGTGAAGTCGGCGTCGGTAGTGAGGTCCTTCTTGAACGGCTCGGCCCAGGTCCCGCGGAAGTACACGGCGTTGATGAGGAACATGCGGTCTTCTGGCTTGATCGAGTCAATGATCGATTCGATCTTGCCCTCGGTCGCGGTCTTCACCCAGTTGTTGATCGTCTCGACCGCCTTGCGGTCGGCGAAGTCGAGCCGTTCGACTCGCGCGCCGTAGGCATCCTCGTTCATCTTGAGGAACGGATCCTTGAAGGCAGCGTCTTGCTTGGCCCAAATGGAGTTCGCGATGCGGAGCTTGACCGCCGGATCGGCGTTCACCAGCAACTGGCCCATCGTTCGGCTCGCGTCGTTGATCTGCGCCGAGGTCAGTTTGCCGAGTCCGAGGCATTCGCGCATCTCGCGCTGGGTCTCGCCTTGGGCTCCGTTGAGGGTCATCGACAGTGCGGTGCTGATACTCAAGGGCGAGATGAGGACGTTGTCCTTGCCCGCGACTTCCCGCAT
>JANJUB010000141.1 GCA_024710805.1 Fimbriimonadaceae bacterium
CCGAGCCCGTGTTGGTGGGCGATGTCGCGCAGGAACTTACGGCCGCGGTGGATGCGCGAGCGCACGGTTCCGATCGTCGTCCTCTGCGCATCGGCGATTTCCGAGTAGCTCAGGCCCTCGAGGTCGCACATTTCGATGGCCTCTCGGTAAACGTCAGGAAGCTCTCGAAGGGCACGTCGCAACTCGGCTTGATACTCGTGGTAGATCACTTCGTCGTCTGGGGATGGACCACGGTCGGGAATCGGCAACTCTTGCACGTCGCCATCGCTCGGGCTGATCATGGAGTTCAGCGACTCCGCGCGGCGGATGGGATTGTCTCGCCGCCGACCGTCGAGATATGCGCGCTGCATGATACGTAGAAGCCAGTTCAAGAACGGACGCCCCGGCATGTAGCTGTCGAAACCGCGCCACGCTTTGACGTAGGTTTCCTGCATCAAGTCCTCGGCATCGGTGGAGTTTCGAGTCAGCTGGTAGGCCATCGAGAAGGCTCGGCGATGCGTTGCCCCCATCATTTCTTCGAATCGGCGCGCGTCAAACTCGGAACGGACAAACTCTTCGGACTGCATTCCAGATCACCTCTGTCGTATCAGTATACAATGATATAACGCTGATATGTTGCGCACGGTTCCGAGAAAATGAACGATTTTGCGATCGCATGCTCAAATCGTTGCGCAAGCGAAGCAGAAGGGACCGTGACGTACGTCTTGAGGGTAGGTTCATGAGATACGTCTTGCTTTGTCACGATGCAGAGATTATCGATGCATTCCGCTCTCCGGAGTCGTTTCTGCCGAACGACGACTTGATCGTCGTCGATACCAAGGAGGCGCTGGTCGAGGCGAGCAGCGGAGCAGACATGGTGTTCGTGGACCTGCTTGCCGCGCTGGATGAACCGCATCGCATAGCCGGATACGAGCGGCTCTTCGAAATGAAGACCGCCGATCCGAAGGCGGCAGAAGTGCCGCTTGTTCTGATTGCGCCCCCTGCGGGCTACGATCTGGACTTCATGGTGGGTTGGCCGGACTTCGTGTTCGCCCAACTTCCGCGCCCGGTCACCTCCAAGCTGTTCCGGCGGGCCTCCACCTGGATCTAGGTCGGTCGGTTATACTTCCTCAGGTGAGCACCCGAGCCCTCGGCGTGCGGGCGTCCGTGGCCCGTCCGTCTCCCACATTAGCGATCACGGCCAAGGCCAACGCGATGAAGGCGGCAGGGGTCGATGTCATTTCCTTCGGCGCCGGCGAGCCGGATTTCAACACCCCGGAGCCGATCTGCCGAGCGGCGATGGCGGCGATTGAGGCTGGATTCACGAAGTACACGCCGAGCGCCGGCATTCCCGCGCTGCGCGAGGCGGTTGCCGAGAAGTTCTGGCGCGAGAATGGCCTTCGGTACGAGCCCTCTCAAGTCGTCGCTTCTTGCGGAGCGAAGCACAGCGTGTTCAATGCGCTCTGGGTCCTTCTCGACCCGGGCGACGAGGTGATCCTCTTTGCTCCGTACTGGATGACCTACCGGGATCAGATTGAACTGTGCGGAGGTGTGCCTGTGGTCGTGCCGACCCGGGCAGAGGATCGGTTCGTTCCATCCATCGATGACTTGAAAGCCGCGATCACGCCGCGAACGAAGGCGATTCTCGTCAACTCGCCGAGCAACCCGACCGGGGCGGTCTTTCCGCGGGAGACGCTCAAGCAAATCGCGGCACTGGCGATGCGCCACGATCTGTGGATCATCAGCGATGAGATCTACGAGCGGTTGGTTTACGAAGGCAAGCACGAATCGATTGCCGCGCTGGGCAAGGACATCCAGGACCGCACGATCACCATCTCGGGCTGCAGTAAGACCTACTCGATGACCGGATGGCGGATCGGTTACATGGCCGCACCGGAACCGGTGGCGAAGGCGGTGTCGTGCTTTCAAGATCAGGTGACGAGCAACCCAACGTCGTTCGTCCAGCGAGGAGCGATCGCCGCCTTGGCGCTGCCCGACGAGGTTGTCGAAGGGATGCGTGCCGAGTTCTCGTCGCGACTCGATCTGACCTTATCTGAACTGGCCGAGATTCCCGGTCTGCTGATTTCTCGCCCCGCCGGGGCGTTCTATGTTTTTGTGGGTGTCCAGGCTTATCTGGGAGAGCGTTGTCGTGATGACGCAGCGGTTGCCGAACTCCTCTTGGAGGAGGCGCACGTCGCGCTGGTACCGGGGTCGGTTTTCGAGGGCCCGGGGTTCTTGCGCCTCAGCTATACCGCTTCGCCCGAACAGATCCGCGAAGGCATCCAGAGGATGGCCCGCGCGCTTCAGCGGTGCCCATGATCCCGAAGAGTATTCCCCTCCGCAGCAAGGAGATGTTCCAACTGGCCATGCGCCACCGATCGGCGACGCCGAAGGTCCAGGACAGCTACGAACGACTTGAGTTTTTTGGCGACTCGGTTCTCGGGTTGGTCGTGGCGCAGTACCTGTATGAGCACCATCCGGAGTGGGATCAGGGAATGCTGAGCAAGGCCAAGTCAAGCGTGGTTCAAGAAGGCCCGCTCGCCGAAACCGCGCTGAAGCTCGGTCTCGATAAGTACCTCGAACTCAGCATGAGCGAGGAAGCCACGGGCGGCCGTCTGCGGCCCTCGATCCTCGCCGACGTGCTTGAGGCGATCATCGGTGCCATTTACCTAGAGTCGGGTCTGGAGAACGCTCGCTGGTTTGTCTTGGAGCAGCTGAATCCTTATCTCGCGATGATCTCGACGGGAGATGTCAGCCCGAATGACCACAAGTCGAAGCTCCAGGAAGTCGCCCAGTCGATTTGGCGCAAGACGCCTCTTTACCGCGTGGTCAACGAGAGTGGCCTTGCCCACAATCGCCGCTTCCGCGTTGAGGTGCTGTTCGACAACGAAGTCATGGGCGTTGGCGAGGGGCGCAACAAGAAAGAAGGCGAGCAGGCCGCGGCTCAGGATGCGCTGGCGATCATCGAGCGGGCTCAAGCCGCAGAGCGCAATCGACAGCAGCACGAACCCTAGACCGACCTAGTAAACCGCGATGCCTTCGATTTCGACGTCGACGCCCTTGGGCAAACCGGCGACCGCAACCGTCGACCGCGCGGGCGGCTGGCCGGAGAAGACTGCGCCGTAAACCTCGTTTACGGTTGCGAAGTGGTCCATCGACGAGAGGAAGATGGTGGTCTTCACGAGATGGTCGAAGGTCAACCCAGCCGACTCAAGGACCCCACGCATGTTCAGCATTACTTGCTCGGCCTGCGCGCGAACATCGCCCTCGACAAGGGTGCCATCGGGTCGGAGCGCGATCTGGCCGCTCATGAAGAGGAAGTTGCCAGAGGCACGGACGGCCTGGGAGTACGGTCCGATGGCGGCAGGCGCCTGGTCGGTCGCGTGAACTTCTCGCATCATCGCATCACCTCCGCCAGCAGGCGCGGAACATCGTGGGTCTTGTCAGCAACCTTAGCGCCGGCGGCGAGGAGGGCGTCAACCTTCGACTGCGCCGTACCGAGTCCGCCCGACACGATCGCTCCTGCGTGGCCCATTCGCTTGCCGGGAGGAGCGGTGCGGCCCGAGATGAATCCGACGACCGGCTTAGACATGGTCTTGATGACTTCGCACGCGGCTTCCTCGTCGGTGCCTCCGATCTCGCCAATCATGACGACCGCCTTCGTGGCCGGGTCGGCTTCGAACATCTCCATGACCTCGATGAACCGGGTGCCCGGGATGGGATCGCCGCCAATGCCGACGCAGGTGGTCTGGCCGAAACCGTTGCGGGTCATTTCCCACACGATCTCGTAGGTGAGGGTGCCGGAGCGGGAAACCAAGCCCACGGGGCCCTCGGCGAAGATGTGGCCGGGCATGATGCCCATCTTGCACTGGCCGGGGGTGATGATTCCGGCGCAGTTGCCGCCGAGCAGGCGGGTGGTTCCGTTGGCGCGAAGCTTGTTCGTGACCATGAGCATGTCGTTGATCGGGATCCCCTCGGTGATCAGCGTCACGAACGGAAGACCCGCCGCCTCGCACTCCAGAACGCTGTCCGGAGCAAACGGTGCGGGCACGAAGATCAGCGCGGCGTTGGCCTGAGTAGCGGCG
>JANJUB010000180.1 GCA_024710805.1 Fimbriimonadaceae bacterium
TCGCGCCGTTCGATGGCGTCCTCACCGACGTAAAAGCCAATAAGGGCGAGCAAGTCGCCGAAGGTGCTTTGCTTGCGGTGGTCACCGCGGAGGAAGCATGAGCACGGTCAGCGGCAAGCGCATCGTTCTGTTTTTCTACGGGGGCATCGGGGTGCTGGCCCTCATCGGCATGGTGTTGGTGATTTGGCTGCTCGGAATACCCGTGGTGGAACGCGATCAGCGCAACCTCAGCATGGTGCTGACGAACGCTTACCAGAAACATCGGTTTGACACCATGGCTTGGCCTGCGAACACCTACGACGCCGCGGCGAACTTCAAGTCGGAGAACCCTGAACTGGTGGACCGCGTCGCCAACGCCGAAAAGGAGTGGGGCATGACGGCTTTGCTCGAGGATCCGGAAGGCTCGCCCAGGCTGGTCGTCAAGTTCGAAAAGCCTCAGCCCCTCACGCTCACGTATATGTTGAAGAAGTCGAAGCGATGATCCGAATCGTCGAAGTCGGGCCGCGCGACGGTCTCCAGAACGAGCCCACCCCAGTCCTAACCAAGGAGAAGCTCGCTTTCATTGGGCGGCTCCGTGATGCCGGTTTGGTCGAGATCGAGGCGACGAGCTTTGTCTCGCCCAAGTGGGTCCCTCAACTGGGCGACGCCGAGATTCTGTGGCCCCAGCTTCCCGACGGCGGGCTCTACTCCGCGCTCGTCCCCAATGCGAAAGGGCTCGAACGAGCCGTCGCCATCGGCGTGAGACGGATCGCCCTCTTCACCGCCGCCAGCGACGCGTTCACCCAAAAGAACATCAACATGACCGTCGCTCAGTCGCTTGAAGTGTTTGCCGAGGTTGCGGCTGCTTTCCGAGCGCAGGTTCCCGGTGGTTGGCTGCGCGGATACGTCAGCACCGCTTTTGAGTGCCCGTTCGCGGGGCGGGTTGATCCCGAAGCCACGGTTCGCGTTGCTGAGGCGTTGCTGAAGATCGGCTGCGACGAAATCTCGATCGGCGACACGATCGGGGTGGCGGCCCCAGTCGAAGTCAAGCGGCTCACCCCGTTGCTCGCGTCGGCGGTTCCGCTCGACCGGCTGAACTACCACTTCCACGACACCCGCGGCACCGCCATCGCCAACGTCGCCCAAGCGCTTGAGGACGGCGTTCGCTCCTTCGACAGCAGCGCGGGCGGATTAGGCGGTTGCCCCTATGCTCCCGGGGCGGGGGGCAACCTCGCTACGGAGGATTTGGTGTACTTCCTGGAGCGCTCGGGGTTTGCGACGGGACTGGAACTGCCTCTGCTGGCCCAAGCGAGTCTTCCGATTCTGGAACGACTCGGACGTCCCCCGGCTTCAAAGGCTCAGCGGGCGGTCTTGGCCGCGTCGCCCCAAACGCGATAACCGCTACCAACACGAGAGCGACGACCGCGGTCGAGAGCTTCTCCTCCTTCGTCATCTGGAACTCGCGCCAGTTGACCATCAGCACGGTAAGCCCGATCGGAACAAGCAGCGGCACCGCGGGCAACACGAGGATGAGTAACAGGTAGACCAGCACCGCCGGAATCAGCCAGATCGCAGTGTCGCGGGAGCGAAGTTTGAATCGGTGGAGCGCCACAAAGAACATTCCCATGAAAAGGAAGTCGGCGGGGCCGACGTAGCCAAACGCCTGCGCCGGGCCACCCGTGGCTTCTGACGTCACCCTCGGCACGTTATAGGCGATAGCGGGCAAAACGCCCGGCGCCTGCTGCATCACCTGCTGGGTGATCCCGATCGGAGTGAGCACCAAGAAGATATCGAACGCCACGAGGAAGATCGAGACCGGGATCAGCAGGTTCTTGTCCTTCAAAAGGAACGAGATCATCGCACCGAGCCCGACGCACCACAAGAAGAACCCCGACTGGCCGATAGCGGTGGCGATCGCGGGCAAGAGTCCCTCGCCCAGCATGCCTGATCGAACGACAAAGAGCAATCCGAAGTGGACCACGAGTCCCGCCACCAGGAAAGCGGCGGCCAACTTCGAAGACCATTCCTCGCTGGCCACCTTGAAGACCGCGACGATAGGAAGGGCGATAAACAGCGCGGTGATGAGCAAGCTCACGGGCAGAATCAGCCCTTCGGGCACCGACACATAACCGATGCCGATGCGCAAGACCGCAAGGAGCAGGAGAGTGACGAAGAAGACCGCGAAGCCATTGCGCACGATGGGCCCGTTGTACCTGAAAGCCTCACGAGGTGCGAATCATGCGTAGGCGACCGCGTGGACATCGAGGTAGGTCCAAACCAAGAAGGTCTCGGCCGAGATCATGAAGACGACTCCCAACCTCTCCGAGACCGCGCGGGCGCACAGGACGCTAAGCACGAGCCCGACTGCGCCGCAGACCAGCGTGCAGACGAGTGCTTCTTGGAAACAGCTGTAGAGTGGCTCGGCGGAGTGTCGCGCAGAGTACGGATACGGCCCATAGCTCTGAATCCACATGAACACCGGCAAGGGCGCGAGCGCAATCTCGCCGGCTAGACGTATCCCCGTAACGCGAACATCGGTTCCCCAGAGCGACTTCGCCCACCTGGAATCCATGCTCCATTATAGGACACTGCCGTCCTGCTAACCCTACCAGGAGGATTCCCGCGGGGCGGGCGGGTACCTTCTAGCGATGCGGCGACTGCTGACAATCGCGGGTCTGGCCCTTACGGCCCTCAGTGCGGCGCAACTCCGGGTTGCGACGTGGAACATCACGACGTATTCCGGCGGGCGCCAGGCCGACCTCAGCACCGCGATCTTCAACACCTATCAAGGTCGCAGCATGCGCCCCGACATTATCGCAACCCAAGAGTTCCTCTCGCAGGCC
>JANJUB010000182.1 GCA_024710805.1 Fimbriimonadaceae bacterium
GGCGACGAAGCGCCGCCCTCCCATTAGGAAGAGGCCCCCTCTGCCTCAAGCGAAGCGAGGGGAGTCCGAGAACGCACTAGCCGATCTTTAGGCCCGCGGCGTGCCAGTCATCGAGGAATCGCTTCAGGCCGATGTCGGTCAGCGGGTGCTTGAACAGCATCTCCATGATCTTGAACGGCATCGTGGACACGTGCGCGCCTACCTGGATCGCCTGCGTCACGTGCAGCGGATGCCGAACGGAAGCCACCAAAACCTCGGACGCGAAACCGTAGGTGTTCACCATGTCCACCGTGTCGCCGACTGCGGCCATACCGTCATCGGCAAGGTCGTCCACGCGGCCGACGAAGTTGGAGATGTACGTCGCACCCGCCTTGGCCGCCATCAGCGCTTGGCCCACCGAGAACACCAGCGTCACGTTGGTGCGGATACCGCGATCGGCGAGGGTCGACACCAGGCGGATGCCCGGCTCGATCAGCGGCACTTTGACCACGATCTGCGGATGCCAGCTCGCGATCTCGGTGGCTTCCTTCAGCATCGTGTCGTAGTCGGTAGCCACCACTTCAGCGCTGATGTCGCCGCCGGGAACGGCTTCACAAATCGCGAGAACCGTCTCTTTAAAGCCTTTGCCCGCCTTGGCGATCAGGGTCGGGTTCGTGGTGACTCCGTCGAGAATGCCCCACGCCGCGGCTCGCCGCACTTCTTCGATATCACCGGTGTCCACGAACAGTTTCATGCCGGTGAGTTTACTAGCCGATCGCTTTCCCTAGTCAGATCACCAGGGCCAGCCGAGAATAACCAAAGCGATGACCGAACTTGCGATTCGATGGTGTCTGGCTGGACTGCTCACGGTAGCCAGCGGTTGGCTGGGGGCTCCTTCGCCCTTGGTGGCCTGGACGATTGCCGGCTTGTTCGGCGCGATGGCGGTTGTGCGCTGGCGCCGTGAACTCGACCCCACCCAAGCCGCCTGGATGGCGACCTTCGACGGCGCCGCGCTGCTCGTGGTTCTCGCCGACGCGGGCGAGCTCTCCAGCCTTGGATGGCTCGCGATTCTGCCGCTTGCCGATGCCGTGGTGCGTCATCGGGCGACGGCGTTGCGCCTGGGTGCCGTGTTCGCGGGTCTGGTGTTGGCGGCACACTTCATTTTCATCGGCGGCGAACCGCACTGGACGCTCTATCTGCAGTTGCTGGGTATGTACGGCATGGCGGTGGCGCTGCACCCCTTGCACCATGAGCGACACCTTAAGCCGCTCGAGGAACCGCTGGTCGTCGACCCCGAAGGACTGCTCGCATTGCGCGAGAACTTCCGCAAGCTGCGCGACGCTTACCGCCAGCGAGAGCAGCGCCACCAAACCGATCATCTTCTCGCGACACTTCTCCGCGCGCGGCTTGCACCGGCTGCGCTTGTCGCTCCTCATCTGGCGAACACCCTCCGAGAAGAACTCGGAGCCACCGCTGTCCTCATTGCCGGGTTCCGTAGCGATGGACGCCTGGAGAAGCTGGCGGCAAGCGGTAACTTCGGCTTCGACCCCGGCCAGTTGGCTGCCCTCAGCCCCGGTCGAGATCGGCGCGAGATGCTCGAAACCACGCTCATCGATCGGCTCGATGAAGACCTTCGGACGGACTTGCACTACGTCACCTGGCCGCAGGGCGAGGTGCCGACGGGCGCAATCCTCGTCAAGACCGAAAAGAAGGCATCCTCGTTGCTCGAACAGGCGGCGCCGATCGTCGGCGAGGTCATCGACAGCGCGGCTCACGCAGCTCAACAGTTCGTGCAACTCCAGCGGGTGGAACTGCTCTTTTCGATATCGCGAGCCGCCCGATCAGCTTTGGGACCCGAATCCTTGGCCCAACGGTACGTCGAGCTCGTGCGCGAG
Organism: Fimbriimonadaceae bacterium; assembly: GCA_024710805.1. Lineage (GTDB taxonomy): Bacteria > Armatimonadota > Fimbriimonadia > Fimbriimonadales > Fimbriimonadaceae > JANJUB01. The sequence continues at coordinate 1,875 of JANJUB010000182.1, forward strand.
TGGTTCAGTTTCGATCATTGCTCCGTCCACCTGGTGGATCCCGAGGGAGATCGCGTCTTGGCGTTCTCGGGGCCGTCGATCTGGCTGATCGATCATCTTCAGTTCTCCGCCGGTTCCGGTGTGCTGGGATGGCTTGCCGAAGGGCATCCGACCCTCCTCCAAAATGAGGCGGCCTCCGACCCCAAGCTGGACCGCGCCGAAGGGTTGCGCCAGCGCGTGCAGCGCTACCTGCTACTTCCGCTGCGCGATGCCCGAGGGTGCTACGGATTCTTGCAGGTCATCAACCACGAGTCGCGACTTCCCGAGGGCGATACGATGGAACTGCTGCGACGCACGCTGGAGGAGCTCAGCTTCGGTCTGCGAATGCAGGGCGTCCGCTCGGCGCCGTGGGGTTCGTTGGTCACCCTCGAACCGATTCGCGACCTATCGGACCGCGAACTCGAGTCGCTGCGGCGCAGGATCCAAGGTGTCCTGCCGGCAGGTGGGGTGTTGAGATGGCGCGCCGAGGGAGGATTCGTAGCGCTCTTGCCCAAAATGGACGATCGATTCCTCGTTCGTTGGGCTCAGCAGCTCGCCGAGTCGGTGCCGGGAGATTGGCCCCTGCGGGTTCGGGTGGGAGATTCCGTGCCGATCACGGCCGCCGTGATTCAGTCCGATCGTGAACCAAACGCGGTCGGCAAGAGTCTTGTCGCTTAAGGGAGTCTCCCATGGGATTTTGCACGTGGTGCCAACTCGAAACCGAGGCGGAGGATACTTGCGAGTGGTGCAAGCGTCCGCTTCGCCGCAACTCCAGCCTCTACGACTACAGCGCGGTTGCGCTCTTGCGCGAGGACCACGGCGACTCCGCCGACCGAGTAACCACGATCTTTGGCGGCTTGATCGGGGTGGCGTTTGTCGCCTTGATCGGGTTCGTCATCATGAACGGCCGCACTGCGGGGCCGAGTGTCGATCCGCTGAGCCAGATCGCCGAGTCTGAGAAGGTGTGGACGGCGGAACGTCCCGCGCCAACATCGATGCCTAGCCCTCGCCCATCGGTTCCGATTTCATCGGCGCCCCCCTCTGCTCTGCCTCGGCCCATCACCCGGCCCCCCCTCGCCACAACTTCATCCACCCCCAGCCTCGCGGGCAGTGCGAAATCGACCCCGGCGATCCTCGCCGATGGCGAGTTCGCCGGCTCGTCGCCATCGACCGGGCTCATCCTCGAAGAAGCCAACGTGGCGGTGGTGCGCACGAAAGGCGGTCAGCTGGCGATCAAAGGTGAAGTCCGGATCACCAACGTGACCGGAGGCCGGCTCTCCGACATCTCGATCAAGTTGGTGGCCGGTAAGGATGAAGTTGCCCTCGACCTTGGGAATCAAGACACCGACCTCGGCAGCGGCTCAGGGCGCACGTTCACGGTGGTTGCTCTCGATCTGCCCGAGACGGTCGCGAACGCGGCCGATGCGCATGTGCTTGTCCGCGGCACCGGTCCGGGTGGGGACTACCAGGGTCGAATGAACCTCAAATAGGGTCGGGGGCCATTGACGCCGGGAGACGAAATGTGCCATCATTTTGATTCGCGCATCTTGCGCGGGGATTGACCATGTACGCTATCGTAAAGACCGGTGGAAAGCAATATAAGGCCGAAAAGGCCGATCTTCTGATCGTTGACAAGCTTGAGGGCGAGCCCGGCACGAAGATCGAGTTGGACACCGTCGTGATGGTGTGCGATGGGGAGAACGTGACGCTCGGTTCGCCGTTTGTGAAGGGCGCCAAGGTCACGATGGAGATCGTTCGCCAGGGCAAGGCGAAGAAGATCGACGGATTCAACTACAAAGCGAAGAAGAACGAGCGCAAGCGCTGGGGACACCGCCAGCCGCAGACGCACGTTCGTATTACCGACGTGGTGGCAGGCAAGTAAATGGCACATAAGAAAGGACAAGGTTCAACTCGAAACGGCCGCGATTCGAACTCGAATCGCCTCGGCGTGAAGAAGTACGGCGGCGAAGTCGTCAAGCCGGGCCACATCATCGTCCGCCAGCGCGGCACCCAGTTCCACCCCGGCGTTGGCGTCGGCATGGGCAACGACCACACCCTGTTCTCGCTCATCGCGGGTCAGGTGAAGTTCGAGGGTCCGAAGAACAAGCGCCGCGTCGCGGTCTATCCGCACGAAGTCTGATTTCTTCGTTTCCAGTTTTGGGGCGGGCCAGGTTCGGTTGAACCTGGCCCGCTTTGCTTTTGGGGGCACGAATCGCCACCCCTCCAGGCTCAAGCGAGGGCACGACACATCCCTCGCCCACAAAAAAATGAGATGGTGTCTGTCACCATGCAACCGCCCGCTGGCAGGCTGATAAGTGCCAGCCTTAGCGCTGGAGCACGATACAACAAGAAACTCAGGCCGCGCGTGACTACTCGTTCAGTCCCTTGGTCGGGCGGACATCCTTAGGGATCTTCTTCGCCGGGCCTAAATCTTTGAACGGACTCTTACTCCCGTAGAACTCCGAATACTGAACGGCGCAACCTGTTGTTCCGGTCGGTGGTCGCACGACGCGACGTCCGCCCATGACCTCGGTTCTGAGGCTTCCGCGGAACAACGACACGCGCACGAAGTTCTCGCCCCGCTCGCCCACCTCCTTCTCAGCCATCAACGAATCATCCTTGAGGTGAATGCGGTACCCCTCACTCTGAAGGGCTTCCTCCAAGGTCGGCTTCATCGTCTCAAAACTGGTGTCGGGGTAGTTGGCGAACCAGCTGGACATGCCCTTGCCACCGCTTGAAAGCTGACTTCCTAGCTCTAGGGGGGCGGTTGCCAGAGCGGCGGGCAGGTGGCTCGGTGTACTCGGCAACGACCGACCACACCCCATCACGGCGAGCAACGCGACCACGGTCCACCCACCCATGCTGAGACAACGCTTGCTCATCGCAGCACTGTACCGCAGTGAGTTCAAGGAGCTCAATGCCAACGTCGAAAACTCGATATGCGAACAGGGACGCTACGCGCCGCCGACGAACGTGCCAACCGCTTCACCGAGCACGGCTCGCCGCAAGGCCCCCGGCTGATTGAAGTCCAGCACGATGAGCGGCATGTTGTGCTCGCGGCACATCGTAAACGCCGTCTGGTCCGCAACCATCAGCCGCTGATCAATCGCCATCGAGAACGTGAGTTCGTCATACCGGACCGCATCGCTGTGCTTGCGCGGGTCCTTATCGTACACGCCGTCGACCTTCGTCGCCTTGATCAGGCACTCCGCTTCGATTTCCAGCGCGCGAAGCACGGCAGCGGTGTCGGTCGTAAAGTAGGGATTGCCCGTCCCGGCCGCGAAGACCACAACGCGCTCCTTCTCCAGGTGGCGGATCGCGCGGCGGCGAATGAAACTTTCGGCCACCTGCGCCACCGCGATCGCACTTTGCACCCGCGACGCAACGCCCGCCTTCTCGATCGCGCTCTGCAGAGCCAGGGCGTTCATCAGCGTGCCCAACATGCCCATCTGATCGGCAACTGTACGATCGATGCCACCGCTGGCCGAGAAAATCTCGCCGCGAACGAAGTTACCGCCGCCAACGACAATGGCGACCTGAACCCCCACGGAATGAACATCCGCGATTTCGCGGGCGATGTACTGAAGGGTTTCGGTATCGAGCCCCGAACCTTGATCCCCGGCAAGGGCCTCGCCGCTCAACTTCACCAGGACTCGACGAAACGCTCTTCTGGACACGGGGCTCAGTTTACCGGGTCAATCCGAGATGCGACGACCGAGCAGGGTGGTCAGTTGTCCCAGTTCCTGCATCAGCTGGGCAAACCCCTCAGGGGTCAGCGACTGCGAACCGTCGCTCATCGCCTCCGTCGGATTTGGATGCATCTCGACCATCAAGCCATCCGCGCCCACCATCAGCGCCGCCTTGGCGAGCGCCGGAACGTAGCGCGCAACGCCGACCCCATGCGAAGGGTCGACGATCACCGGCAGATGCGAGTACTCCTTGAGCACCGGCACCGCATTCAGATCGAGCGTGTTGCGGGTGTACGATCGGTCGATCGGCAGCACCCCGCGCTCGCACAAGATCACATTCGGGTTGCCCTGGTTCAGCACATACTCGGCCGCCAGCAGAAACTCGTCGATCGTCGCGCTCGGCCCACGCTTCAGGAACACGGGCTTGCCACTCTTTCCGGCCTCAATGAGCAGCGGGAAGTTCTGCATGGAGCGCGCGCCGATCTGGAGGATGTCGACGTATTGGGCGACCAGCGGCACCATGTCGCCGCTCATGACCTCGCTGATCGTAACGAGCCCAAACTCGTCGCCGATCGACTTCATGATCTTCAGCCCTTCCTCGGCAAGGCCCTGGAAGGCGTACGGCGAGGTGCGCGGCTTGAACGCACCACCGCGAATCACCTGGGCACCCGCCCGCTTCACCTGCTCGGCAGCTGCGCGGAACTGCTCGTACGACTCGATCGAGCACGGGCCGGCCATCATGGTCAGCGTCGTGGGGCCGATCTCCACCCCCTTGACGCGCACAACGGTCGACTCGCGCTTCCACTCTCGGGAGGCGAGTTTGTAGGGCCGGCTA
>JANJUB010000184.1 GCA_024710805.1 Fimbriimonadaceae bacterium
CCGTAGAAAAACAGAACGATGCGCTTGCCGCTGACCGTGCTCATGCTTCCTCCGCGGTGACCACCGCAAGCAAAGCACCTTCGGCGACTTGCTCGCCCTTATTGGCTTTTACGTCGGTGAGGACGCCATCGAACGGCGCGACGAAGGGCTGTTGAGTCTTCATAGCTTCGAGAACGAGAATCTTGTCTCCCTTGCTCACCTTAGTGCCGGCGCTCAGCAAGACGTCGACGATCAGGCCGGGCATGGGGGCTCGCAGCTCACCACTTCCTCCCGCCCCCGCCCCTCGGGGTCGGGTGGCTTTCTCGACCACGTAGGTGTGACCGCGATAACTGACGTGGACCGTGTCACCCACGCGAACCGCCGCCGCGGAGTGGGCACCGTCGGCGGTCTTGACGATCAGCCGGTCGGGCGTTTGGATGACATGCGCGTCACATGCCTCGAACTCGACCGCCTCTCCGTTGACAAATCGCTTCACGCTGCCTTCTCCATCCGGTAGCTGCGGGCGGCTTCAATGAACGCCTCGAAAAGCTGAACGCTGTTCGGATCCTCGGGGGTCCGTTCGGGATGCCACTGAACGCCGATCATCCAGGGTCGGGTCGTGGACTCGACGCCCTCGATGGTGCCGTCCTCGTTGAAAGCGGTGACCCTCAATTCAGTGCCCACCCGGTCAACGGATTGATGGTGCCAACTCTGGCCGGTTGCCGATGAACCGAGGAGTTGTGCGGTTTGGGTACCAGGCTCAATGCGGTAGCGCTGAAGGGTTCCGCCTCGGTCGTGGTCGTGCCCTAAGCGATCCGGCAGGTGTTGGATGAGCGTGCCGTCGTGCATGACGTTCAGGAACTGGCAACCATAGCAGATACCGAGGACCGGCAGATCTGCGCGGATGAACTCAAACAGCCGCCGCTCGAAATCGAATCGCGCTTCCGAGACCAAGTCCGCCTCTGGGTGGAGTTCTTGGCCGTAGTAGTGAGGCGGAATATCGTCGCCGCCGGGGATGAGCAGGCCGTCGAGGATCGTCGCCACGGTTGCGGGATCCGCGGACGGTGGCAACAAGATGGGCACGCCGCCAAACTCGGCGATGACTTCGGCGTAGTTCCAGTTCAGCGCAAGTTTGCCTCCCGTCCGAGCGTCGCTCGGTTCCGGTTTGCCGTCAACCGTGATTCCGATGATGGGTTTCATTCGACGGTGATGAGTCCGCTGATCGTCTCCACGAACTGCTTGATCCGATTCTGGAACTGGGCGGCCCCGACGCCGTTGATGATGCGGTGGTCGAAGGTGATGCCCAGATTGGCGCAACGTTGGAATTTGGGCTGATCGGTCGGTGCTGGATCAACACCCCAGTACGGCTCGCCCAAGAACACCGTGGCCAACGCTGGCGGCACAACCACCGCAACCGCGTCGCGGATGCCATGAGCCTGCATATTGGTGAGGGATACCGAGACCCCTTCATGAGCTTGATCGGTTCCGTTGCGGGCTAGTTCAATGCGCTCGCGAAGCTTGTTGGCGAACTCGGTCCAACTCAGCTGGCAAGCCCCATCGACGACGGCGATCACGAGTTCATCACCGGGTAGGGCAACGGCGACGCCGAGATTGACTTGGTCGTACGTGCGGATCGTATCGTCGCCCTTGAGGCTGCTGCGGAAGGCGGGAAACTCCTTCAACGCTTGGACCGCCGCGTAGGCGAACATCGTAAAGCTCGACGGTTGGAAGTCGCCGCCGCGCGCCTTGTAGGCTCCGCGCAGGTTCTCAATTGGCTCCCAGTTCATCGCGACGGTCATCGAACCGGGGACGACCAGTTGGCTGCCGCGCACGAGACGGGAGGCCAGAAGCCGTTGCTTCTGGTTCATGGCGGTCTCTTGGTAAGGACCACCCGCCGACGGGGCCTTGACCGTCGAAGTGGGTGCTGCCGGACCGCTCGAGAGGAAAGCGTCGATATCGCTGGGCATGATCTTGCCCACCCGGGCGGCAAGAGCGGCCAGATCGTCCGCGCTCAATCCACGCTCGGCGGCATAGGCGCGAGATCGCGGCGGAAGCACCTCATTTCGCAGCGGCCCGGTGGAGACGACGGAAGGGGAACTGGTCGCGGCGGCGGCAGGTGCCGCAGATGCAGCCGTGGGCGCATGGCCATGCACCGGTTCGACTGCGGGAACGGCACCGACGACGCGCATCCGCATGACTTCCGCGCCGATGGGCAGGACGGTATCGACTTCGGCCAGCCACTCGACGAGCGTGCCCTCATAGGGGGATTCGACGTCCATGACCGCCTTGTCGGTCTCCATCTGGTAAATCGGTTCGTCGCGCTTGATCCACTCGCCGGGTTGCTTGAGTACCGCCACCAAACGCGCTTCCTGAAGACCCTCGCCAATCTGGGGAATGCGCACGCCGATCACGTCATCGGCCGCAGCCGCAGGGGCGGCGGGAGCGGGAGCGTGATGCGCGGGGGCGGCGTCTTGCTCGGCGGCAACTCCGACGTCCATCTTTGCGACTTCGGCCCCGATCGCGAGAATGGTGTCCACGGGCGCGAGCCACTCAGTGAGGATGCCCTCGTAGGGGGATTCGACGTCCATGACCGCTTTATCGGTCTCCATCTGATAGATTGGCTCGTCACGCTTGACGAACTCACCGGGCTGCTTGAGTACGGCAACGAGCCGCGCCTCCTGCAGACCCTCACCGATTTGCGGGATGCGGACGGAAACGATGGGCATGGATCTTCCTCGAACCGCCGGAAAGGTTACCTTGGCAGGCCCTCTCCGAACTGCCGAGTACAATGCATTGAATCGTCTTGGCCTGCTCGGCCGACTTTCCCTTGTAACTCATGACACATCGCCATTGGAGACCGGATGCGCGCCTGGCTTGAAATCGACCTAGGCGCCATCGCGCACAACACGCGCCTGGTCCGGGCCCACGTCGGCCCCAACACCCGGGTGTGTGCGGTGGTCAAGGCCGATGCATATGGCCATGGCATCGAGCCGGTCGCCCAAGTGCTGGACCAAGAGGGGATCGATCACTTCGCGGTCATTTCGCTCGATGAAGCGATTCGAGTTCGGTCGGTAAGCGGCCTGGACGTGTTGATCATGGGCTACCTCGATGACCAGGAGATCGAGGAGGCCGTCCGCCAAGGCTTCGTGCTCAGCTTGTTCGATCGGGAGCTCGTCGATGTGTATGTCGCCGCGAGCCAAAAAGTGGGTAAGCGAGCGCGATGCCAACTGAAGGCCGAGACCGGCCTCAATCGGTTGGGGATTTTCGCCGATCAAGCGATCGAGATCCTCGCCAACTTGAACCGCTTCCCCGAGCTCAGCGTCGAATCGATCTACACGCACCTGGCGATGTCCGGCGATCGGGATGAAGATATCCGGCAGATGGGGGCGTTCCAACCGGTCATCGAGGCAGCCCAGGCCATGGGATTGCGTCTACCGCTTCATATGGCCAACAGTCACGCGCTGAGGGTCTATCCCGAAGGATTTCTGGATTGGGTGCGGGTGGGTCTGGCCCTGTATGGGGTCGATACCGTTGTGGAGGGCCTACGCCCATCGCTCCAGGCCAAGACTGTCGTCATTCAGAAGAAGCCGTTGAAGAAGGGGGAAGGAACCAGCTACAACAAGTTGTTCCGTGCCCCGCACGACATGGAGATTGCGGTGATCGCCATGGGTTATGCGGAAGGGCTGAGCCAAGGCTTGACCGGCAAGGCGCATGTTCTCGTCCATGGCGTGCGTCGTCCCATCATCGGCCAGATTTGCATGAACCTGTGCGTTATCGACTCGACCGACCTGCCGGTGAAGCGCGGCGACGAAGTCGTGATCATTGGACGGCAAGGCAATGAGGAGATCCGCGTCGCTGATATGGCCATTGCCGCGGGTATTCGCCACCACGAGATCGTCATTCGTATGGGTCGGGGTCTGC
>JANJUB010000197.1 GCA_024710805.1 Fimbriimonadaceae bacterium
ATCGACGCCCCGATCAGCGAGGCCGCGATTGTGGGTTCGGCCGTGGGCATGAGCCTCAACGGCAAGACGGTCATGGCCGAGATGCAGTTCATCGATTTCATCTCGTGCGGCTTCGACCAGATCGTCAACAACCTGGCAACCTACCACTACCGCACGGCCGGAGACGTCGATATGGGCGTGGTCATCCGCGGACCCGCGGGTGGCTATGGCGGCGGTGCGCTCTATCACAGCCAGATGAACGAGGCGTGGTTCGCGAACTCGCCTGGTATCAAGATCGTGTGCCCCTCGACGCCGACCGACGCGAAGGGCCTCATGAAGTACGCCTTACGTGATCGCAACCCGGTCCTGTTTTACGAGGTCAAGCAACTCTATCGCGATAACGCTATCGCCGAGGAGCTACCCGAGGACGACTACGTCATCGAGTTCGGCAAGGCGAGCATCCGCCGCGAAGGGTCGGATTTGACCTTCGTGACCTACGGCCAAAACGTGTACCACTGTTTGAAGGCCGCCGATCTGCTCGCCGAGGAAGGCGTGAAGGCGGAAGTCATCGACATCCGCACCCTCGTGCCGCTCGACGAGGAGACAATTCTCAAGTCGATCGCTAAGACGAACCGGCTGGTCGTGGTGAACGAAGCGCCCATGACGTGCGGATTCGCTGGCGAGATCGTGGCGCGCATCGCCGACAAGGGCTTCGAGTATCTCGACGCTCCGCCCCTGCGCGTGACCCGATTGGATACTCCCGTGCCTTGGGCGAAGTCGCTCGAGCTTCACGTTCTGCCGTCGGTCGAGAAGATCGTCGCCGCAGGCAAGCGCGTCGTCCGATTCTGAATCCCTGCGGGAGATTGCGTAGGATAACATAAGCCCGATGAAACGGGTCGTGTCGGTATCGCTGGGCTCCTCCAAAAGGAACAAGACCCACGAACTCGACATCCTCGGCCAGTCCTTTCGCATCGAGCGGATCGGCACCGACGGCGATCTCGACGCCTTCGCCAAGATGTTCGCCGATCTCGATGGCAAGGTGGACGCCTTGGGCGTGGGCGGCGCGGACATCTACGTCGTTGTCGGCGAAAAGCGATATGCCTTCCGCCAAATCCAGCGCCTGATTTCGGGGGCCAAGATCACGCCCGTGGTCGATGGTTCAGGCCTCAAGCACACCCTCGAGCGCGAGACCATCCACCGACTGCAGCGTGATGGAACCGTCGATTTCAAGCAGGAGTGCGTGCTGCTCGTATCGGCGGTGGATCGATTCGGCATGGCTCAGGCGCTCATCGATGTCGGCGCAAAGACCACGTACGGCGATCTGCTCTTCGGCCTCGGCCTTCCGATCCCGGTCCGCTCTTACGGAATGGTGAAGTTCATCGGCGCTCTGACGCTCCCGATCATCACGCGCCTTCCGTTCAAGTGGTTCTATCCGACCGGCGAGAAGCAGGAGTCGAGGACCCCCAAGTTCCCCAAGGTCTTCGCTGAAGCCACCTTCATCTGCGGCGACTGGCACTACATCCGTCGATACGCGCCTGACAACCTCAGAGGCAAGACCATCCTCACACAAACCGTCCGAAAGGCCGACCTGGACTGGCTGAAGACCACCGGCGCACGTCGGGTGATCACAACGACCCCGGTCATGGGAGGGGAGACGTTTGCCACCAACGTGATGGAGGGAGTCGTCGTCGCCCTCTTGGGAAAGCGCCCCGAACAGATGACCGAGCAGGACTACCTCGATACGCTGGCTCGTTTAGACTGGGCGCCGAATGTGATCGACCTCTAGTCGGTCGTCGTTGTTGGGGGTTGGGGGAGCGGACACGCCCGCGTGCCGAACCAACGATAGCGATACTTTGCAACGACCGAGTATCCCGCCTTCATCAGCTGCCGAACGCCCGGCACCAGTCCGAGCCAACCCACCCAGCGCAGGTACCACGGAGCGATCTGCATCATCTCCAGCCAGGCGTCTGCTCCGTAGAGCGGCTTCCCATCCACCTCAAGCACCATCGCCGACCCGTAGCCTTTCTCGACGGCGTCCGGGCTTTGGAGGATATCCACGTGAAGCGGCAACTTTGCGCGCTCAGCCCAGCGCTCGACGCGGAGCTTGCTGGCATGACACAGATTACATCCCCCGTCGTAGTACAGCGTCCAAGCCATCAGCACTATTCTACGCCGAGTATCCTCATCGGGTGCAGCTTCACTTCCCGATCCGCAGCGACAAGCTCTCGATGTCCGTCCAAGTTTCCTCCCACGTGGCGCACCACCAAAGCGCATTCCAGACGATCGACATCTACGAGACTCTGGTCTTCGGCCGGGTCCTCTTTCTCGATGGCCACGTGCAGTTGGCGGAACTCGATGAACATGCGTACCACGAGTCACTGGTTCAAATCCCCCTGCTGAACCTCGAAGCGCCTCGACGAGCGCTCGTGATCGGGGGAGGTGATGGCGGGGTGCTGCGAGAACTGGTGCGCGATCCGCGGCTAACGGAGATCCACATGGTGGAGATCGATCAAGCGGTCATCGACGTGTGTCGCGAGCACCTGCCGGGACTGAGTGACGGGGCTTTCGACTCCGACCGGGTCAGCCTCTTCGTCGAGGACGCGTTCCCGTTCGTCAAGGACCTGACCGAGCCCTACGACCTCATCGTCATGGACAGCACCGATGTGAACGAGGAAGACGATGGCGGCCTGAGTGAGCAGCTTTGGACGCCCGACTTCTACCGCGATCTGCACCGATTGCTCGCCCCGAACGGGTTCTTGGTGACCCAAGCCGACAACCTGCTTTTCTGCCCCTACTCGCTGGATGGCGTGCTCTCCACCTTCGGATCCGTGTTCGCGCAGACCGGTCACTACCAAGCGATCGTGCCTTCGTTCGGCGGGTGGTCAGGCTACGCGTGGGCTAGTCACGGAGCGACGATGTCGCCCATCATGCCCGCGTCTGAGCGAACGTCCCGTTACCTGAATGAGACCACGTACGCGCTGGCGTTCCAGCCCTTGCCCTTCCGGGTCGGCTAGTGATGGGTGTTGATGATCTCGAAGCAAAGGTGAGGGCTCTGGGCTTCACCCGCTTCGGGATTGCCGACGCCGCCCCCGCTGAGAGCATGGGCGTTTATCGAGCTTGGCTCGATCGGGGATTTCATGGATCGATGGACTACCTGCGGCGCCACGCCGAACTCAAGACCAGTCCCGAATCCTTGCTCCCCGGAGTGCGGTCGATCATCGCGGTTGGGCTCGACTACTATCAGCCCGACGATGGCGTTCGTCCTCGGGTTGCTCGCTATGCCTGGGGACGCGACTATCACCGCATCTTCCGTCGCCGGCTGAGCCGGCTCGTACGTGAGCTCGCGTTGACAGAACCCGATGCGCGCTTTCGCATAACCGTCGATTCGGCACCGATTCTCGAGCGCGAGTACGCCCACCGCGCTGGCCTGGGCTGGTTCGGCAAGAACACGATGCTCATCGACTCGCGGCGGGGAAGTTGGTTTCTCATCGGGCTCGTACTGACGACGCTCGAACTGCCGGCGTCGACGAGGTCGGTTGGTGGGTGTGGAACCTGCACGAAGTGCATCGACGCCTGCCCGACCGGGGCAATTGTGAATGTCGAAGGCACATGGCAGGTCGATGCACGGCAGTGCATCAGCTACCTGACCATCGAGGCTCCGCATGAAGCCGATGGCCGAGTCGGCGACTGGCTGTTCGGCTGCGATGTATGCCAAGAGGTCTGCCCGTTCAACCACCCCGGACCACGCCAGCCCGATCGGGCAACCCCAACGCTCGATCCTGATCTAATCACCAAGTCCGCCCTGCTGCAGATGGACCGGAACGCTCTGTCCCATCTCGAACAGCCTGACTGGGATGCGGCCACCCTCGGCTCGCCCCTGCGGCGGCAGGGCTACGACGGGTTCCGGCATGTCCTTGCTAAGGGCGGCAAGGAGCGAACTCATCCCGCCACAGATACAACTCAAGATGGCTGATATCGGAGACGATGAGTTGAAACGCGTTGTGGGTGGCGCACCATACCCCCCGAGGCTCATCGTGGCACCCCAGTTCGCCGATGCCGTGGCGCATCGTCCATCGCTGGACCCGATGTCCACAGAGTAGGCTCATCTCAAGATCGACCCCTTCCTCAATCGGCTCATGATGCCAGCGTTCCTGCACATTGGGCATCATCTTGATGTTGACGGCGATGGTCGACGTCTTCAGCCCTTGCTTGAGCGTGACGTTGCCTTTAAAAACGCGAATCACCGTGTCACCTTCGACGTAGGGCCACTCAAACTCGAACACCCGGGAAATATCATCTCCAAACCGAGGTTTCTCGTCGGGAAGCCAAGCGGTCCCGATGTGGACGCGATGAAGTTCATTCATGTCGCCGCTCCTTGCTCTAAGGATAGGCGATTTTCGCGGCAATTTGGTGGCGTACAGTTAGCGCTTCGGTTCGCGGACAATTGCGCCCGCCGCGAAGCCCTCGCCTTCGATCACCGACGCGGTAGCGAACTTCTTCTCGACGTCCGTCACCTTGATCGTGCCGATCTTTGCGGTTCGCTTGCCGAGCACGGCTCCAGTCTCGGGATCCTTGATGATCCGCGTCACGGCGAACACCTCGAACACATCGCCGACGCCGACGCCGAGTTCGCTGCCCGCATTGAGGATCACTTCCTTCGCCTCTGCGTCGTAATCGGCGACCATGCACTGCCAGGGCTGCTTGCCCAGCGCCTTGACGATCTTCTCGACCGCTTCATCGAGAGCCTTCGTCGTCGCTTGTCCGAGCGGTGACTTCTCATAAACTCCGAAGTCTCCGCCAACGCTGTTCACCCAGCCGCCGAAGTCGAAGCCGGTCGCCTGGACGCTCTTGGCTGCGCTCTCCGAGGCGATCATCTCGCTCGTGTCCACATCGAACATGCGAACGTTCATTCCGACCTTCGCCTCAGAAACGCGACCGCCCACACGAACGCCACCGATCGATCCGCCGATGCTGACGCCACCGCCGCCGCCCTTGCTGTTGAGCGCAAAGTCGGTCAGCTGGCCGCGAACGAGGAACTGGGCGGGCACGATCTTGCCGGCCTGAGACTGACCGGTGTTCTCTTCCTTGATCGCCTTCTCTTGGAGCAGCGCCTCGAGAGCCTCTCGCTCGAGCACGACGAACTTGCCGGTCGCGTGCAGCTTCTGGACCAGCTTCTCGTAGATCGCCTGACGGAACTCGACGGGAATCTGCCAGTTGTCGATGCGGTCGTTCTTCGACCAATCGAGCGGCGCGACCGCCACCCGGAGCTTGTACACCTTGGCTTGTTCGACGGTGCCGGCGAACGAGGTGATGAGTGCGAGCGAGGCGAGCAGCAGTGCGCGTTTCATGGTCGGATTTTAGCTGATCGAAACTCAGTCCACCGCGATCGCCGGGGCAAGGGTGCGATCGTTCGTGGCAACTCGGGCCAAGATTTTCTTGGTCCAGCCAACCAACAGGAAACTCACGACCACCAGCAGACACCACGATCCCAGCTTGGAGAAGGTCACCGGCTGCCATCCCATGACCTGGTGCGGGTATGCCCACACCTGGAGCCAGGTGCAAAGGTGTTCGGCGCACCAAACGAAGAAGCCGATCAATACGAACGCCACCACCATCGGCATCCTCCAAACCCGCTTGCCGGCGAAGTCGGGTTGATAGCTGACCCACGTCTTGCCGAAGATCGCCAAGACCGCGGCGACGATCCAGAGCCGTTTATCGCCAATCAGACGCCCAGAGAAGAAGTTGAGATAGATCGCGGCGCCCACCGCGGCACTCCATCCCCAATGGGGCATGCCCGTGAACTTGAGGTCGAACCGCCTCCACGCCTGGACCATGTAGCTCGCGATCGAGGCATACATGAATCCGCTGAAGAGCGGAACATCGCCAATCTTGCTGTAGGCAAACCCGGGGTATTGCCACGAGCCGTGGTGGACTTTGTAGAGCTCGAGGACCAGCCCGGCGACATGGAAGATCGAGATGAATCGGAGCTCTTCGCGAGTCTCCAGACCGGTCCATACCAACCAGGCCTGGAATCCAAGGCAGGCGATCAGGAGCACGTCGTACCTAGGAATCGGCATCGGCACGACAAGCGTAAACCACGACGCGGCAAAGATGAAGATCGGAAAGAGTGAACAGATGAACTGCTTTCCGACAAACTCGACGAAGGGCCGCATCTGAAGTAGATCAACCCAAATGAGGCCCCTCGCGTTCCGTGGCTATCCGACCGTGTGCTGGCCGGGCTTCAGCAAGGCTTCCCTACCCCGCCAGAACAAGTGGGCTTCGACCGGCGTGTCGATCCTCAACCGGTCGTTCTCATAAGCCACACGGAGTTCCCCGTCGGGATGAGCGATCTTGGCATCGAACCGTCTCAGCTCGAACGGCTGAGGAGCGATCCTGACCTTGTTCCAACCTGGAGCCGTGCTGGTGACTCCGGCGATGATCTGGAAGAACCCGAGGATTGGATGCGCGCTCCAGGCGTGACAGTCCGACCGAGTGGGCTCGGGGTTCTCGGCGAAGGTCGTCAGCCCGTTCTCGATCTGCTCGAACCAGGGTCGGAGCTCGCTGAGGTAAGAGAACTCCCCCTCTCCGCGAGTGGCTTGTCTCGCGGGGAGGGGGCTGGGGGGTG
>JANJUB010000201.1 GCA_024710805.1 Fimbriimonadaceae bacterium
TGCCCTGCCGTATCAATGCTTTTCTATTCGGCAGGGCACAAGGCATCCCTGCCCCACGTGCTCTTCGTCGCGGCTCAAGATTGCAGGCTCATCCAGCGGTCCCGCGTGAGGCATGTCAGGATCTCATCGCGGAACGCGCCGCGTTTCCAATACCGACCAGGGATGCGCCCGACCACCTCGTATCCCGCGGCTTGTTGCATCCGCAGCGAGCGCTCATTGCCATCGATGACGGAACTGGTCAGCAGCCGTAGACCCATGACCTCGAACGCGTAACGGGCGCGCACTCGTGTGGCATCGGTGCCCAGACCCTTGCCCCACAACTCTTTCGCGCCAATCACGGTTCCGGTTTGCGCGATACCGTGCCGCCAGGAGATGTCGTGGATGCCGCTCGTGCCGATATGGAGTCCGTCCAGCGTCTCGATCGCGAAGTGGATCTCCGTTTGTGATCCGTGCTCGGCGCGCTCAATCCACTCCCGCTCAGCCAGCCGCGATAAGGGAAAGTCGCCGATCAGCAGCCACTGGGTAACCTCGGGATCATTGAGCCAGACGAGGTAGTTCTCGAGGTGTCGATCCATATCGATTGGCACCAATCGCACCTTGTCGCCTTCCCATCCGTACGCCATGCCTGAGCATAGCACGGGCGTATAATCCCTATATGAGCAACCGCGTCTTGGTGTTCGACACAACCCTCCGCGACGGCGAGCAGAGCCCCGGAGTGCGCCTCTCGATGTCGCAAAAGTTGGAGATCGGGCATGCGCTCGTGGACCTCGGCGTGGACGTCATCGAGGCGGGCTTCCCGATCTCGTCGCCGGGGGACTTTGAGGCGGTGCAGACTCTCGCGCGAGAGCTTCGTGGCGTCCAGATTTGCGGCCTGACCCGCGCTCGGGAGAAGGACATCGACGTCGCTGGCGAAGCGCTCAAGGACGCCGAGAATCCGCGCATCCACACCGGTCTGGGGGTCAGCCAAAACCACCTTGAGAACAAGCTGCGCATGACCCGCGAGCAGGCGCTGGAGACTGGCGTGAACGCGGTGAAGCATGCCCGCAAGTACACCGACAACATCGAGTACTTCATGGAAGACTCGGGCCGGGCCGATCCTGACTATGTCTACAAGGTCGTCGAAGAGGTGATCAAGGCGGGTGCGACGACGATCAACGTGCCGGATACCACCGGCTACACCTATCCAGAGGAGTATCGCGCGCTCATCCAAGGCATCATCGAGAACGTGCCGAACTCGGATAGGGCCATCTTCTCCTGCCACTGCCACAACGATCTTGGTATGGCGACGGCCAACACGCTAGGGGGCGTCATGGGCGGTGCGCGTCAGGTCGAGGTGACGATCAACGGCATCGGCGAGCGCGCAGGCAACACCTCGCTCGAAGAGGTTGTGATGGCGCTTTACATCCGTCGCGACGTCTTCGGGCTTGAAACGAGAATCAAGACCCACAAACTGCTGCCGATATCGCGACTGGTGTCACGCCTTTCGGGCATGATGGTCCAGCGCAACAAGGCGGTGGTCGGTGCGAACGCCTACGCCCACAGCAGCGGCATCCACCAGGACGGCGTGTTGAAGGATCGCTCGACCTACGAGATCATCGCGCCGGAGCTGGTCGGGGCGGAGAAGTCGGAGATCATTCTAACGGCCCGCTCGGGTCGGCACGGCTTGCGCCACCGGCTTGCCGAACTAGGCTTTGGGTTCACCGAGGAGCGGTTCGAGGAACTCTACAATCACTTCCTCGTGATGGCGGACACGAAGTCAGAGGTCGGCGACGAAGACCTGCGCGAGTTGGTCACGAAGTAGGCCCTTGGAAGAGATTCTGGACGACCTTCATGACGCAGTGTTGACGTCGATTCACATCAACGCGGAAGAGAACTGTGTGCTGGAGTTCAGCGGTCCGTATCGGATGCGCCGTTGGCTGACGCTCGCGGCCGACGCTGAGCCGGATGTTTGGCTCACCGAGGGGCATGGGTTGTCGACGGTCGGTACGGTGTGGAGCCTCCCGGTATCGGAAGTGATGGGCGTCCCGACCGATGAACTCCCCGACTGGCGCGAGACTTTGATCGAGAAGACCCCCGCAGATTCGTGGGTCATCTGGTTCGTCGCTAACGTTGGACCAGACTTCGCGGTGGTCACGAGCAAGAAACCGGACCTCTCGCTGGTTGACCGTGTCGGATGGGATTGAGTTGGGCCCGCCCGAATGAAAGAGGCCCCCGATCAGCCATGATCGGGGGCCTTCAAGCGTCAGGGCTTACTGGTTCGCCTTGAAGTCCTGAGCGGTCTTGCTGGTACCGATGTTGGCAGTTCGCCAACCTGGCGTCCAGGTCTTGCCCGGCAGATACGGGAACCACTTGTACGCACCGGCATCGAGACCCGTGAAGGAGTAGACGCCACTGGCGTTGGTCGTCTTGGTCTGCACCGTGCCGTAAATGTCGTAGAAGAACTGCAGCTTCCACGAGTTTAGGGTTCCGAGGTCTTGCGGACCTTCATCGGCGACCCTCAACTGCCACGTACCGAGCGTCGAAAGACCGTTGAACTTATCTCCGACGTCGATGATGACGTTGAGATTGTCGGTGGGGTCGTTCGAAGGCGACCAGACCTCACGCTGTTGTCCGTCCGGCCCGATCAGCGTGATCCGCAAGTCACCCCGATAGGTGTGCGTGATGTTCAGATGCAACATCAGCTTCTTGATCGGTTGGTTGATCGCGACATTCATGCTGTCGGTCACGCCGGTCGGATTGTTATCCGGAATGGCGAGATTCGGATTGCGCACGAAGTTCGAGAACTGCTCGCGGAACTTCTGGAGGATTATCGTGACACCCGCATAGAGCGAGTTGTTCGCTTGGCGGACCGTGCCCGTGATCTGGAAGCTGTTGTTCAGCGTTAGCGGGATGCGGTAGATGCCGCGTCCAAACGTCCCTACGTACATCCACGTTTTTGTGGAGTCGATGTGGATTGCATTGACGTGCACGTTCGGCAAACCGAGCGTGTTCATGTTGAACCACGAGTAGCCGGCGTTCGGCGTCATGAACAGACCCACATCGGTTCCCACGTACCACGTGTTCGCATGATGAGGATCGCGCATGATCGCATTGATCGGCGTATCGGGCAGATTGTAAGGGGCGTTACCCGTGACCAGCGTCCATTGCGGATTGGCCGCGTTGGTGTTAGTGCAACGATAAAGCCGGTTTGCACCTTGGCCCTGTAAGCCCACGAGACAGTCGTAGAAGTTGCCCCAACCGGGTGCGAGTGCTCCGATCGTTCGGCCGCCGAACGCGTTGTTGTCGACCCGCTTGAAGGTCGGGGTCGCGGCGTCGATGTTCAGCGACATGTACGCAACACCGTTGTTCGAGCCCGTGTAGAGGAACTTCGGGTTCGACGGCGAGAGCGCCATCGTGTGGACTTTGCCATTCCCGGTCACGACCGATCCGCTGATGTCGTTCCAGACTTGGCCGGCACCCGTCCAGCGGAGGACGCGGGTGTCACCCATGAAGATCTGGCTTCCGTTACCTCCGACCACGAATGGCGCGATGAAGGCTCCGTTGAACTGGCTCGGCTTGATGAAGTCGGGCGTCGGATCATTGGCGGTTGTGTATCGCCACACGCTGCCGTTCTGCGACGTCGTGTAGTGGATGTTCGGGTTGTTGCGGTCGAAGCCGCTCCATCCGCCGTCACCCGCATACAGGTTCGACCAAGACGCCAAGTTGCCTCGCGATGAGGGCGAAGAGTTGTCCTGGGTTCCGGACATGATGTAGTTCAGATTCGTTGGGTGCAACGACATCTGATACAGCTGCATATCCTTGATGTTCGCGTTGAGCGAGGCGAAGTTGCCGGCAACGGGGTTAGCCGAGAAGTTGTATCGGAAGAGGCCTCCGTCGCATCCGAAGAACATGATCTCGGGGTTCGACGGGTGGACCGTGAACATGTGCTGGTCGCTGTGGATGTAGTTCGGTGGACTCTGCGCGTAGGTCTGCGAGATGTCCGTCCAACTGCCGTTTCCACCGACCGATTGATTGATGCCGATCAGGCCGACGAGCACAACGTCGACGCCACCCACAACCGTGGTGCCGATCCACTGATCATAAGTCTTCTGCGACCAGTTGTAGTTCGGATCTTGCGGGTAACCGTTCGGGAAGTTGCCTTTGACGCTCCCCCAACTTGCTCCTGCGTTCGTCGTCTTGTAAATCTCCTCGTCGCCTGTGGCAAGCAAGTACACAACGTTCGCGTTCACCCGTGAGCACGCGATGTCGAGTGACTGCTGGACGTTAATGCATGGGTTGACTGCCGCCTGAAAAGACTGGCCCCCGTCCGTCGAGAAGAACACTCCCCCGTTGACGTTGTCCGTGCCGACCAGCCAATAGACGCCGGTCGGTCCCCGCTCCATGTCCTCGAAGCTGAGGCCGAACCCGGTTCGCACCCACGTTGCGCCGGCATCGACGGATCGATACACGCTGCCGAAGTCACCGTTCGTGCTCTTTCCCGAGCACGCGACCACGATGTTCGGATTCGAGGGGTCGAAGATGATCTTTGTGACAATCTCATCCTTGATGCTGCCCGGGCCGACCTGCGTCCAGGTGTTGCCGCCATCAGTCGACCGCATCAGACCCTGCGTTTGGGCTCCGAAGAAGCCGTTATAGTCGCCGGTGCCGGCGAGAACGATGTTCGGATTCGTCGTATGGACGGCGACTGACGATACATGGAGGAACGCCCATTTGTCTCCCAGCGGAGTCCAGTTCACGCCTGAGTTGACGGTCTTCCACACGCCGCCACCCGCCGAAGCCACGTACATGATCGCGGGGTTGCTGGGGGAGATGGCGAGATCGTTCTTGCGCCCTGAGAGGGGAGGAATGCCATAGTACGTCGAATACGGTGCGGCGACGTTGGTCGGGCCGACATGGGTGAAGGTGCTCAGCGGGTTGTTCGTGCCGCCGCCCGTGTTCCAGCCCGGAGGCTCAGGCAAACGGTCACGGTGCTGAACGGCACGTTGGATCGCTTCACGATCGAGCTTGCCATCGGGCCCCACGCGGGCGGCGAGGTAGTACTCCAACGCCTCGAAGTAGTCCGCGCCGAAGGCTTGCAGGTACTTGCGATGTCGCTTGACCGACGTCAAAGAAGTCTTATCGATGAACGAGGCCGAGGACTCGATGACGTGGGGCACGCCCCTTCGTCGAATGGTGTTCATGGCCTTAGCCATCTCGACCGTCGGCTCGACCAGGATGAGGCCGTTGGCCATTCTGCGGATGATCTTGCCGACCCCCTGTGAGGCGGCGGCCGCCTGCTCCATCGTGAGGTCTTTTGGACCCAGCAAGATGGTCTCCTTGTTCCGCTGGCTCGCAGAAGCCGAACCCTCGATCTTCTGTCCTCCCAAGTTGAACTTGGCACCTTCTTGGGCTGAACTCACCCCGGCCAGAACAACCGCAACTGCAACCGACAAACGATGTAATTTCATATGCTCCCTCCCGTGCTTCTACTGGGGACTCCCTTCATTATAGGGTGAAGAAAGGGCAAAACTCCCCGAGATTCACGATAACACAACGGCGTGAAAATGCCAGCGTCTAGAATTGAGTCTATGTCCACGTCGGTAACGCTCTCCCACGACTCCAATCAAGCCCTCGGCATCGGCCAGTTCGCGATCGACTTCATGGCGCGGCGGTTGGGGGAGGGGCCGTCGGCGGCGGTTTTGGAGCGGGCACGTCTGTTCCATACCGACGCCTTCCTTTGCGGCGCGTCGGCTCTTGCCCTGGGCACGAATGCTCCCACCCTGCTGCGAGCCGAGGCGTTGGAGTATCACGATCCGCACGGGGCGTCCGTGTTTGGCTCACGTGAACGAGTCAAGGCGGAGAAGGCGATCGCGGCCAACAGTTCCGCGGTGCGGGAGTGGGACAGCAATGGAACGAACTTCGGCTACCGTCCTGAGCTGGGCCACACCGCCGGCGAGTTTGGCCACAACGACTTCTATCCGGTGGTCATCGCCGCCTGCCAGCAGCGAGGTCTGGATGGGGTGGCCGCGCTCCATGCGATGGTTCTGCTCGATGAGATTCGCGGCCGCCTCGCCGAGGTATTCAGCCTCAAGACGTACAAGATCGACCACGTGGTCCACGGCGCCATTGCATCGGCCGCAACCTACGGCGCCCTCATGGGGGCCAATGCCGAACAAATCGAGAGCGCGATCGGCATGTTCGTGGCCCACTACATTCCGTGGCGGGCCATCCGCGCCGGCAAGCAGTTGAGCGATAGCAAGGGAGCCAGCGCGGGGATCTCGACCGAGGCAGCGGTGCTCTGCATGAAGCGGGCGATGGCCGGGTTCATTGGGCCTAAGGATATCTTCCGCAACCCGGAAGCCATCTTTCGGTTCTTTGAACCAACGACCGAAGGCGCAGCGCGCTGGAAGGAAGCGGGTGATTCCCCCTTCGATCTCGTTTTCAGCCACTCGGGCGACGACTTTGCGGTGATGGGAATGCACTTCAAGCTGGGGCTCTACGAGCACCAATCCGCGGGAGCGCTGCAGGGAATCATTGACTTGGTCTCGGCTCACCCCGAGTTGCTGGAGAACGGCGGCGCGAAGATTGATCGGATCGACATCGTGGCCTATGAACCGGCGTTCGGCATCATCGGTAATCCGATGAAGAAGGATCCTCGCACCCGCCAGAGTGCCGACCACTCGATGGCGTACATCGTGGCCACACTGCTCCGGAAGGCGATCGAGCATGCTCCGCTCCCCACCGGTGGAGGTGCCAACGACGCGGTGTGGAAGGCGCTGATGCTCGATCCTTACGATTATCAGGTCGCGGATTCGGCTATCTTCCACCCGGCCACCCGGGCGATCATGCAGAAGATCGAGTTTCGCTACGGTGGCGCAGAGTACGACGCGAAGTACCCGGACGGTATCCCCACGTCGTTGGTTATCACCGACGGCGCGGGCGCGAGCTACGACAGTGGTTTGGTGATGTACCCGGCGGGCCATGCCCGAAACACGACCGCCGACCTGCGAGACATCTTGGCCCACAAGTTCCAGCTTCTCGGCGCACTGTCTGTGAAGGACGGCGGCAGTGCGGACAAGCTTGTGGACCACGTCGAGGCCCTGCCTGGTTTGGACGCGAATGGCGTGCGGGATCTGTACGATTTCGAGCTTGGCTCGCGGCCGGGTTACGAGTAGGTCTTATTGGAGAAACGGCATGGGATCGATCACTTCGAAGTCGATCGAGTCCCGCAGGATAGAGCGAAGGATGGACGCATGGCCGCTGCCGCAGATCAAGATCACCCGATCTTCCGGGTTGTTGGCCACGCGGGCGAGGCTGCCTAGCCACAGCAAGTTCCGCTTCCACCAATCGGCGGCCAACTCCGCTCCGGGCTGATCGACGTCGGTTCCCACACGAGCCATTCGCAAGTAGATGCCATTGGTAAACCGGTCAGCTGTAGGGCTGTTCATGAGGCGGAGATTCTCTGAGACCGTACGCTCCTTGAAGGTCCCCATGAACTGCTGAACATCAGCGATCGTCGACTGGAACTCCTTGAGGGTGTCCGGGTCGGCCCCCTGCATGAACGTTCCAAAGTCTAGATCGAGCTTGTGGTCGATCGGGAAGACCCGGGCATGGCCGGACTGCTTGGCGAGCCTGAACCCGACTTGTTCTGTCTCCGATGCGCGGAGTTCGCCCCCGGAAGTACGCCAAGCCTCGTAGCGCTTCTGGATGCGATCATCCCCGACCGGATATTCCACCGCCACTTTCGTCGGTTTGAACCCCGCTAGTCGTCCGACAAGGTGCTCGATTTCGCTCTGCCGCTTGGGTGATCGATGGTCGTCCAAGTCGGCTTTCGCGAGGTCGAGCCCGGGGTTGTCGAAGTGATAGAAACCGACGATGAGCAGTTTCGGTTTCTGGCGGGGTTCGTACTTGCCGATGAGTTGGGCGAAGTCTTGTTGGAGCAACGCGGCGCCAAAGAGCAGGGTGGTCAGCATGCCGGGGATACGGGCTCGACGACACATGAAGATGCGCCGCTAGTTCCAACGGCCCAAACGCCCTCGGGTCAAACGGCCGCGAAGGCTTGATCGAGTCCTCTACAGCTTCGATCGGACCGAGACGCGGATCAGTTTGGCCGTGCGACCGATCTGGCAGTAGTTGCTTGTGAAGGCATGACCTAGTAAGTTTACGAGGTTTCGAGCTGGGTACCGACTCCTGGGGCCAATCCGATTAATATGAGGAACGCGGTGCTCGCACCGGGGAGGTTCGCCTGATGTACCGAAGCAGATGGATGGCTGCCGTTGCAGCGACCTGCGTTGCTCCATCGACGCTCGCGATCGACCTTGCCTATGGAGCAAGTGCCCCGCCTTTTGGGGTTGGCTTTATCCACGACCTTGTCGTTGAAGGAGCATCAGTCTATGAATCGGAAGGGAGTCCGACTTCAGTCAGCGACTTTAACTTTGTATTCGGGATCATCAGTGGCTACGCAGAAGCGACCTCATCAATCGCTACAGACATTTCTGCCACGGGGATCGGGCCGGTGGACGAGTTTTTCATCGTGTCACCTGCGGGAGGCGCGTTCCGAACAGAGGGGAGAATCGGCCCCCCGGGTGGACTCTATGAGGCTAAGAACAAGGAGTTCACCAGCGGGGGCCATGGCCCGGGTGCCGCCCCTTCGATTTGGACAGTCGACATCCTCTCAACCGGTGAAGCTCTGGGTACGCCCGTAGAAGTGGATGTTACGGCGATCATCCAAGGCAGCTTGTTTGCGAACAAGCTCACTCACACCTTGCTTGACGACGCGTTCGCCTCGTGGAGGGTCTATGCCAACTCGTCGAAGGTGATCGAAGACTCGGCAAAAATCATCGACGGGCCTGGTTCGCTATCCTTCCATGATGACAACTTGCTGACCCCCCTCACGTTCATGTCTGAGGTCGGGGGCAGCTTCACTGTCGAGGTGCTTTACCACCTGGAGGTGAACGGAAACGTTGCGTTGTCGAACTCGATTGCGGAGGTCACGGGTTCAACTGTCCACGTCCGGGCAGCAGTAGTTCCTGAATCGGCCACAGTTTTGTTCGTTAGCGCAGGCTTTGGCTTCCTGGCCAGGCGCCGCCGTCCAAAGTTTGACCGTTAAGGTCTGCTCATCCGAGGGCCTGCTCGAGATCTGCGATCAAGTCCTCGACCGCTTCGATGCCGACCGAGACGCGGATCAGGTTGTCGGTCAGACCGATTTGGGCGCGCACTTCGGGGGGCACCGAGGCATGGGTCATGATCGCGGGATGCTCGATCAGACTCTCGACTCCGCCGAGTGATTCGGCCAGCGTGTGAAGCTTGACTGTGGAGAGGAAGCGGCGTGATTCCTCGAGTCCGCCCTTGATGAAGAAGGTGATCATGCCGCCAAATCCGTCGGCCTGACGCTTGGCGAGTTCGTGTTGCGGGTGGCTGGCCAAGCCAGGATAGAGGACGCGCTCGACTTTGGGATGCTGCTCGAGCCACTCGGCGACCGCCTGGGCCCCGGCCGCGTGCTGGCGCATCCGAAGTGCAAGCGTCTTCAGTCCGCGCAAAACCAGCCAACAATCGAACGGCCCCGGGACCGCGCCAATCGAGTTCTGAAGGAACTTGAGCCTTTCGTACAACCCCTGTTCGCGGAGCATCAAAGCGCCCATCACCACGTCGCTATGGCCATTCAGATACTTGGTCATCGAGTGCATGACGATGTCCGCGCCGAGTTCCAGCGGGCGTTGAAAGTAAGGCGACATGAACGTGTTGTCGACCCCGACCAGCGCACCCTTGGCGTGAGCGATCTTGGACACGGCGGAGATGTCGACCAGATTTAGTAGCGGATTCGTGGGTGTCTCCAGCCAAACGAGCTTGGTCCGGTCGGTCATCGCGGCATCGACGGCCGACGGGTCCTGGGCCCTCACAAAGCTGAACTGCAGACCGCGTCGCTCGGCGACCTTGGTGAAGAGCCGATACGTGCCGCCGTAGAGATCGTCGCCGGCCACGATGTGATCGCCCGCGGAAAGGGTGTTGAGCACCGCGTCAATCGACGATAGGCCGCTCGCAAAGACGAGGGCATGGTTCGCACTCTCGAGATCCGCCAACTGCGCTTGGAGCACGGTGCGCGTGGGATTGTCCGTGCGCGAGTACTCGTAGCCCTTATGCTCGCCCGGCGAGGCTTGGGCGTAGGTGCTGGTCTGAAAGATCGGCGTCATGACCGCGCCGCTCGTCGCTTCGGGCTCGATGCCGGCGTGAACGGCGCGGGTCGCAAACTGATGGCTCATGCCGCCATTCTACGCCTAAACGTCGAACGTGATGCCTTGAGCCAGGGCCGGACGAGACCGACCGTAGTACGTCGTGCTGGTCTGCCTTCTCATGTAGGCTTTCCAAGCGTCCGAGCCCGATTCCCGGCCGCCGCCGGTCTCCTTTTCGCCGCCAAAAGCGCCGCCGATTTCTGCTCCGCTTGTGCCGATGTTCACATTGGCGATGCCGCAATCGCTGAACTGCTTGAAGAACTCGGCATCGCGCACATCGGTGGTCATGATCGCCGAACTCAGACCCTGGGGTACGGAGTTGTGGATCGCCATCGCCTCTTCGAGGGTGTCGAACGGGATCACATAGGTGAGCGGGGCGAACGTCTCTTCGTCGATAAGCGGCGTGTTCTCGGCGAGGCGGACCAGGGCGGGATGGACGTAATGGCCTCCGCTCGATTCGAGCAGCCTCTGGCCGCCGACGATTTCAACGGCGGTGCCTCGCACTCGGTCCAAGGCGGCCTGCATGTGCTCGTATGCGTGACCATCGATGAGCGGGCCGACGAGCGTACCGGCTTGCAGCGGATTGCCGACCTTGGTGGCCCCGATCTGAAGGTAAGCCTGCTTCAGAGTGTCGAAGACCTTGTCGACCAGGGATCGATGGACGATGACGCGACGGGTGCTGGTACACCGCTGCCCGGCGGTGCCCACGGCACCGAACAGGATCGATGGGACGGCGACGCCCAAATCGGCGGACTCGGTCACGATGATGGCGTTGTTGCCGCCGAGCTCGAGCAAAGCTCGCCCAAAGCGAGCGGCGACCTTTGGCCCGACCGCACGCCCCATCCTCGTGGAGCCCGTCGCGCTGATTAGGGCAACCCGCGGGTCTTCGACGAGCGCGTTGCCTTGTTCGGCGGTGCCGAGAATGATCTGATTGAGGTGCTCGGGCGCGTCGGGGAAGTCCCGGCACACCTGCTCGAAAAGGTGTTGGCAGGCGAGGGCGGTCAGCGGAGTCTTCTCGCTGGGTTTCCACAGACACGAGTCTCCGCACACCAGGGCCAGGGCGGCGTTCCACGACCACACCGCGACCGGGAAGTTGAACGCGCTGATGATCCCGACGGGGCCAAGGGGATGCCAGTTCTCCTGCATCACATGGTCGGGGCGCTCGCTGGCGATCGTTAACCCGTAGAGTTGGCGTGAAAGCCCGACCGCGAAGTCGCAGATGTCGATCATCTCCTGGACTTCGCCGCGGCCCTCTTCGATGATCTTGCCGCACTCCAGCGTTACGAGTTGGGCGAGCGGCTCCTTGTGGGCCCGCAACGCCTCGCCGTATCGGCGGACCAACTCTCCCCGACGAGGCGCAGGTACACGACGCCATTTTTCGAACGCCTGTACTGCTTGCCCGATCTTCTGTTGTACTTCCGGGACCGAATCCACCCGCAGTTTTGCCAGGACTTGGCCATCGATCGGTGAAGAAATCGTTAAAGTCTCTCCCTGATGGCGGGCCAAATCGGGAATAAGCAGATCGAGGAGTTCACGAGTTTGCGTCACACGTTGGGTGTACCCGAGTTGCCGAGGCCGGATTCGCGTTTGCGGAGAGACCGGGGCCTGACGTTTGCTGGAATATCCTCCGAGAATAAAACTTGTGTTGATTGCCCGCCATTGGGAGAGTGGTTGGTGTTGGGAAGACCATGAGAACGGCAAGGGCTGAGGTAAGACCTGGACTCCGTAGATGCGCCTGCGCAGATCCGAGTGCCCGAACCTTGTTAGCATCGGCAAAAGGAGAATCATATTGAGCACTCAAGTCGAGTTGCTGAACCCCATCCTCGGAGCGGCCGCTGCGGTTATTGCCGGCACGATCGACGAACTTCCCGCGAAGGGGCAAATCTCGCTCCTGAACCAATCCGTCACCAGCCAGCAGGTGAATGTCATTGTGCGCGGGGCTGGACAGATTTCAGGCATCGTCATGGTGGGAATGAGCTTCATCACCGCTGACCGGATCGCTTCACAGATGCTGGACCAGGCGATCAAGAGCTTCGATCAGTATGCGGCCAGTGCCATCGCTGAACTTGTAAGCCGAGTGGGGCTTCAGGCAAGATCGCTGTTGCAGGAATGCGGGATTGCTTGCGAGTTCTCGTCCCCTGCGGTGATCAAGGGCACACGAGTTGAACTGCCTGATCTTTGCATCCCTGCCATCGTGGTCCCTCTGGCAACTTCGCTTGGCGAGATTCACTTGACGGTTGGTTTGCGTAAGTTGGCGATGGCAAGCGCGGCGTAGGTCTTGACCTTTTCACGCCAATCGCTTACACTAGCTCGACCAGCTTGTGGTCGGCCGTGTAACGTCAACGTAATGGTCGCGCCCTATACTGGCGAGACCGACCATGAAGCATCGCCCAGCTCTTCTATTGGCCATAGCATTGTGGGTCGCGACGACAATCGTCGGCGCCCAAAACGCTCCAGTCCGCTCTCCGTATCAGCCACCCAGTGGCCCGATGCTCGAGGGAGCACTGAGCCTAGAGTGGACCTGCGGCGGACATCAGCACCAAGTTGATTGCAGTCCCGTTCTGCGTTTGACGACGCAGCAAGGGGTTCGCCACGAACTCGAACTAACCCCCAGCCTAAAGTCATCCATCGGACATTTGGGTCGGTGGTCGGGAGAATATGTGCGCGCGGGTCTAACGGCGCAGCCGATTGGCCGAATCCACACCGTCCGGCAGTTGAGCATCATCCCCGAGGACCTGCGTCCGACCGGGTTTGTGCGACAGGCAGCGTTTGTGGCCCCGCAGCGGGGTCCCCTTGGGCCTGGAACGGCCCAACTCGGCGCGAAGCCGTACGTCGTTGTTCTGGCTAAGTTTGCCGATCGCCTGAGTGAGCCTAAGGCCAAGACTTACTACGACGGGTTGTTCTCTAACTCGAAGCCCGGACTCGATCACTACTTCAGGAACGTTAGCTACGACCAGATGAACCTTGGCGGAACCGTCGTGTTCAACTGGATCACCCTCCCCAAGCCCTATAACGACTACGTGGTCGCTGGCAAGCTCGACTTCAACATGGTCGTTACCGATGCCGCGAACGCCGTGGATGCCAGTGTCGACTTCCGCAACTTTTATGGCATCAACGTGATGATCAACGACTCTATCGGCGGCGGTATCTGGGGTCTTGGAGGTGGCATCTACCTTACGCTCGACGGGGAGAGTCGCGTTTGGGGTGCCACCCTCAATGGTTACAGCCAAGATCAATTCTTGCTGGCTCACGAAATGGGTCACTCGCTGGGGTTCGGTCATGCGGGTTCATCCATGGACGAGTATGGCTCTCCGTATGACCCCATGGGTAACGGCAAGTTCGCGGACGCGACTTATGGCTCGGTCGGCATTCACTATCACATGTGGCACAAGTGGTGGGCAGGCTGGATCAACAACAGCCGCGTGTACCATGGCTACCCAGGCACCAACCGTCTGGTTCGAATCTACCGCCGGTCCGACTCGCCTCCGGCGGGCACCCTCATGGCTCGCATCTTCATCGATGGTTATGCGCGCCGGTACTACACGCTAGAGGCGGTGAAGGGTTCGCCGGGAGGATACGACGGTGAAGCGATGGCCGGTTACGTCGTGGTCTCTAAGGTCGACGAAGCTGGCGCGTGGCCCAGGTTGATCACCGTGGTGGATACAAAGCCGGGCTCCGGCACAGCCACCGATCCTTTGCTCGTCGGTGACGAGTATCAGAACATCGTCGAGGGGGTCCGATTCAAGGTCGTCAGTTCGGATGCGACCAGCTTCCTGCTCGAAGTCGAAGTCTCGCCCAATGTTCCTTGGCCCCATATCATCACGCACACGGGTGATTCAGGTCCGAACAGCCTCCGCGAGGCAATGGTCTTTGGTCAGGAGTTTCCGAGATACTATCCGCAGTTCAATGTCCCCAACGCATCGCTGACCAACGGCGTTGCGGTTTTCCAGCCCGCAAGCGCGCTCCCAACGATCAGGGCAAGCGGCTTCACGCTGAACGGCTTCACGCAGATGTTGCACTCGGGTGATCAGAACACGAGCGGGCCCGAAGTGGTCATCGACGGAACCAACGCCGGAGACTACGTTTCGGGAGTCCACATCCTCAAAGGCTCGAACAACATCATCCGATCGATCGGGATTCAGAACTTCAAGTCGAGCGGGATCTTCATCGAGGGACCGGGGAACCAAAACAACGTCGTTGACTACTGTCACATCGGCGTTACGGCCGACGGAACGACGCAGGCTGGCAACCAAAACGAAGGAATCACCATCACGCGGGGCGCCAAAGCGACGTGGGTTGGTGGAACCGTCGTTCGAGGAAACGTCATCAGTGGCAACAAGTACCGCGGCATCGGAGTCTGGGACGCCGGCACAGACAACACGTTCATCTTTGGGAACAAGGTGGGTCCCAATCGGGCGGTAACCGCGTCGCTGACCCCCGAAGGGCATGGCATCTCGATCGTTAACGGCCCGAAGGGCACGAAGATTCAGAACAACACGATTTCAGGCAACAAACTGCAAGGCATCGACCTTTGGGGTGCGGGCACCGACTCGACGCTTATTCAGGGTAACTGGATCGGAGTCGACGGAACCGGTAACGTGGGTCTCCCGAACGCGACGGGCATTACCATCCAAGCGCCAGCGGAAGCTCCAGCTGCTCCTAAAAACACGACGATTGGCGGTAACACGGCGGCGTTGCGGAACATCATCTCGGGCAATACGGGAAGCGCGATCTGGGCGGGCCACGTGACGCTCACCGGCGTAACGATCTCGGGCAACTGGATTGGCACCGGAGCCAACGGGGTCTCGGCGGTAGGCAATGGCGGAACAGCGATCGTTGTTTCCGATGGATCGAACATCAAGATCGGGGGAATCACCTCCGGCGAGCGCAACGTGATCGCGAACAACACGGGCCACGGTATCGGTCTTTGGCGGGTTAGCATCCCGTTTGTTCAGGGTAACTGGATCGGCTACAACGCGAATCGCGGCAATGCAGGCAATACCAGCATCGGCATCTATCTTGATGATTGTGTCGGGCCACGGATTGGCGGCACGACGTTCGACCAGCGAAACTACATCGGCAACACCGGATCGCACGGCATTGGTCTCTGGAACAACACGCGTGACGGGTTTATCCAGGGTAATCAGATCGGCATCGGAACACTCGGAAACAGTTCCGCGCCGATCACGGGCGATGGCATCGTGATGACCAACGGCTCAAGGAACAATACGATCGGCGGCACCGTGCTCGGCAGCGCCAACGTGATCGGCAACACCACGGCCAAAGGTATCTCGTTGTGGAATGCGAACACGACCAACAACAAGGTTTATGGCAACTGGGTCGGCTTCTACTCAAATGGAACGCCCGCCCCGGTGGCGCACGAAGCGGTGGTGCTGAGCAACGGGGCGAACAACAACTTCATCGGCGGCTCGCAGAGCACGCAGAGGAACGTCTTCGGGAATGCCCAGTTCGGCGTTTCGATCTGGACTTCCACGGGCAACTTTGTCGTGGGCAACTGGATCGGAGTTACGCCGAATCAGCAGGCGCAAGCTCCGATCACCGGAATTGGCGTGTACCTGAATCAGAACGCGATGACCAACCGCGTGACCGACAATGTGATCACGAAAACAAACAGCGAGGCCATCGCGATCAACAACGGATCGAGTGGGAACATCATTCAGCGGAATCTGGTCGGATTCCGACCCGATGGGGTTACGGCGGGCGAGGTTGCATGGCGAGGGGTTTACATCCACAACAACTCGAACAACAACCAGATTGGCGGAAGCAACTCCGCTTTTGGCAACCGGTTTGGCAACTGCGCGACCGGGGTTGGAATCTGGAGCTCGACTGGAAACATGGTTCAAGGCAATACCTTCGGCCTGAATGCACAGAACGCGGCGGCCCCGTTTGTGAACGACGCCGTCGTGATCGGCCTGACCGCCGCCGACAACTGGATCGGGGGCACCCAGCCTGGCGCAGGGAACGTCATCACGAACGGCAACTATGGTGTTCTGGTCTCCGGCACGGCGGTGCGCAATCGGATTCGAATGAACTCGATCCACAGCAACCGCAAGATCGGAATCAACCTGTTTGGCGCTGACAATGCGGCGGGCATCACCGCCAACGACAACCTTGATGCCGACTCCGGGCCAAACGATCTGACCAACTTTCCCAACATCCACTCAGCAATTCCAAACGGGGCGTTTGTCCAGGTGGTCGGGGTCTTGAATGCAAAGCCGAACACCAGCTATGTGCTCGACTTCTACTCAAGCGTGGATCGCGATCCGAGCGAGTATGGCGAGGGTCAGTACTACGTCGGCTCCGTTAACGTCACCACCGACGCACAAGGCAACGCCAACTTCAACACGTCCTTGGTCGACAAGCCGGGAGGTTGGATGAGCGCGACTGCGACGGATGGGGTCGGCAACACGAGCGAGTTTAGCTGGGCAAAGAGCAAACCCTAGCGGAGTTCGATGCCCAGCGCATCGATGCCAACTGCGGTCGGCGATGCGGCTCCGGCCGTATTGCTCGCACGATAGCGGAGGCGGATCCGCATTTTGCCCGTGCCCGACTGGATGAAGCGGTTTGGCGTCGATAAGCTGAAGCCTTGCGTGGTATCGGGCTGGCTGATGAATCGCTGGCCCACGTTCACGTATGCTCCGGCTCCGAAGTCGAACGCGTCCATGTATTCGGTCAGCGGCTTGTTCGCGCTGGATTCAATGATCACGCTTGCGGTGGCGATACCGGGGACCGGGGACGTGTGCTCGAAGATTGCGACCGCGACGTCGGCTGACCGAGTGCGCGAATCTGAGGCGATCGTCAGGCGCAAATCATCGCTCGCCCAGACGCTCGCGAGGTTGCCGGAAGCGACTTTGCCGGTAGGCAGGCTCCATGCGTCGGGCCGCAGGATATCGGGCACCACCTGACCCGTCAATGAGATGGCCCGCTGGTGCGGCGGTTCGCCGGGGGTGGTCACATAGAGCGTGCCGTTCTTGACGCCGGTGGTCGAAGTGTCGAGGGCGATCTGGTGGACGTTTCCGCTTCCACCCGCTTCGTCG
The DNA here is from genome assembly GCA_024710805.1 of Fimbriimonadaceae bacterium. Classification (GTDB taxonomy): domain Bacteria; phylum Armatimonadota; class Fimbriimonadia; order Fimbriimonadales; family Fimbriimonadaceae; genus JANJUB01. The sequence continues at coordinate 17,267 of JANJUB010000201.1, forward strand.
GCAAACACGCCGCTGGGGGCCGAGAATCCAGCCGTCGTGCTGAGCTGATAGAGTAGGGTAGCGACTCCGCTCGACCACAGAAAGGTGTCGGTTTCGTTCGCGACGGTGATCGGCCTTGTTGCCGATGCACCTTGAACCACCGTGCCGAAGT
>JANJUB010000204.1 GCA_024710805.1 Fimbriimonadaceae bacterium
GACGTAGAACACGTCGGGCGCGGTATCCCCCGCCATCGACATGAGGAAACCGCTTTCGGCGCGCTCGCCGGTGAGTTCCAGGCCCCCGGCATTGACCACGCGGACATCAGGGTGCTCCCGGTGAAACGTGTCGAAGACGGCCCGCCGCGCCAGCGAGCGCGGGTCGGTGGCTTCTTTCGCGGGTATGCCTTGCGCGGGGCCGGCCATCATGCGGATGGTCACGGGCTCTTGGTTCGCGGCGACCGCGACCAACCCCCAAACCAATCCCGCCGCGATCCAGCGTCGCATACGCTCCATCATAGCGCGAACCCCTCGGTTGGGTCACGACCCTCCAACCGACGTGGCCGCCCTACCGACCGCCCAAGCCGCTCAAGGCCACGCCCTCGATGAAGTAGCGCTGGAAGAAGAAGAAGATCGCCAGCACCGGCACCATCGTGAGCGTTGCGAACGCCATCAGGTAGCCGGGTTCGCCGCCCCGGTCGCTCGCGAACAGCTGCAGCGCATACGAGAGCGGCATATTCTCGGGTGAGTTGATGTAGATCAGGGGCCCCATGAAGTTATTCCAGGCGCCCATGAACGTCCAGATGAAGATCACCGCGAGGGCGGGCTTGATCTGCGGCAGCATGATGCTCCAGAACGTGCGCAGGTAGCTGCAGCCGTCGATCTTGGCCGCGTCCTCCAGCTCCATCGGGATGTTCATAAAGAACTGCCGCAGCAGGAAGATGTTGAACGCGGAGCCGAAGAACGCGGGCACCCACAGCGGATAGAGGGTGTCGATCCAACCCAGCGTGCGGAAGATCAAGAACTGGGGCAACAGCGTTACCGCTCCCGGCAGCATCATCGTAGCGAGCATCAGGCTGAAGAGCGGTCCCCTTCCCGGGAAGCGCATCCGACTGAACGCATAGCTCACGATGCTCGAGCTGAAGAGCGTACCTATGATGCTCAGGATGACGAGGAGCAGCGTGTTCTTCAAGTAGACGAGGCCGAACTTCGTCTCGGGGGGCAGATAGCTGAGCGACTCGGGGTAGTTGCGGACATTCAGCCCGATATGGCGAACCGGCTCGGTCTCACCCGCCGGGATGATGCGCTCTTGGTCCTTCAATTCTGCCGGCTGCTGAATCTTGACCTTCTTGCGACCGTCCTCGAAATCCTCGATCACGATGCCCCGGATCGAGGTGCCTTCGGTTTTCGCGGTGACCACCTCGGCCTTGCGCGGGACTTCCTTAAGTTCGCTTCGCAAGGTATCCATCGTCACGCCGCGAATCGAGAGGGGTCGGTAGATGTCGATCTTGACCCGATCCGAGTCGAGTTCCTCGATGATCACGCCCTCGACCCTCTGGCCGTTCAGGCTCGCTTCATACATCGGCTGGCGCGGGTCAAAGTAGTCCACCCGCTCGGTAACCCGCGGCACCCAGATGATGCCCTCGGGCGAAGACATATCGCGGTCTTCCTTGAAGCTCGTGATCAGCAAGTACGCGAACGGCAGACCGAACACGAACGAACCTGCGATCAGCGCCGCTTGCACGACGATGCCCTTGGCGAAACCTCGGGTGGCGGTCGAACGGGCCGCAAAGGCCATCGCGCCGACGCCCGCGACCAGGAGCAAGAGCGTTACGAGAGCGGTGGTCACGCCAAAAGGAATCCCGCCCTTGAGCACCTCGATCGTGTTTTCCGGCTCGCGGAAGTACAGTACGGAGAATCCAACTGCAACGAGCAGCCAGATGCCAGCGGCCTTGTACTTGCCCGAAGCCTCGGTCCCGTTAAGCGCTTGGGCGCCTTGCACGAAGCGGACGCCCATCATCAGCAACGACACGACCGCGCCCCACGCGGTGAAAGGCATCACGAACCAGACGATCGGCAGGCGCCACACGCCCTCGGTCGAAGACTCTCGCATCGGAGGGAGCAGCCATCCGAGAGCGAGGCCCAACGCCGCGAGCACCATCGATGAAAGCACCGCGCGACGGCTCGCGTCGCGAGTCGTGGCCGGGCCAGTGAAGAGTTGGAAGCCGAACCAAACCCCGCGCAGGAGCATGAACCAACCCAACCAAATCGCGAGCGTTCCGAGGGCGTACAGCAGGTTCGTCGTGATCATCGGTCCGCCTCGTAATGCACCCACTTCGGGGCGAGTTTGAACTGGATCGCCGTCAGGATGACGATGATCGCGAAGATGATCCAGGCGATTGCCGACGCCGAACCCATCTTGAAGAAGGAGAACGCGTCTTGGAAGAGGCGGTACACCGGAGTGAGCATGGCGTCATCGGGGCCCACCGGGCCATCCTTCGACGGGCGCATGACGTACATGCGGTCGAACTCCTGCATCGCGCCGATGAATCCCATGACCGTATTGAAGAACACGATGGAACTCAACTGCGGGAACGTGACGCTCCAGAACTGCCGCCACGGCGTCGCGCCGTCGATGGAGGAGGCTTCGTAGAGCGAGGTCGGAACTCCCTTCAGACCGGCAAGCCAGAGGATCATGCCGCTGCCTGCGCCCCATACGCCCATGAGAACAAGTGCCGGCTTGGCCCAGTCCGCACTCTGAATCCAACCGGGAGGACTCACGCCGAGCCAGGGCGAAATCGTCTCACGCCAGAAGGCGTTGATGAGGCCCTTGTTAGGGTCGGGAGTCAGCACCCACGTCCAGAGCACGGCGCTGGCAATGCCGGGGACGATCGCCGGCATGTAGAACATGGTGCGGTAGACCCGCATCCCGCGTGCCGCCGCATTCAGGAGGAGTGCGACCAGGAGTCCGGTCGCCAATCCGAGCGGTACGCCAACCCCGGCGAGGTACGCCGCATTGCCGAACGCCTTGAGCATGATCGCTCGGTCGGTCGTGGCTAGGTCCGCGTAGTTCTTGCCGCCGACCCATCGCGCCTCGTTGAGGACGTCCCACTGCGTGAAGCTGAAGAACAGGGAAGCGACCATCGGGCCGAGCGTGAACACCAAGAAGCCTAGGATCCAGGGCGCGATGAACAGGTAGGCCCACTTCGCCTCGGTCCGCTCGAGCCGCCCGAGCCGCTGTCGGAAGAACCACACTACGGCGGCGGCCAGCCCAAGCAGGGTCAGCAGAATTCCGATCCGGACGGGCACGCCAAGATCGAGCTCAGGGTAGCGGTCCTTTTGGAAGTAGGCGTCGAGATCGCGTTGAACGGCAGCTTGGCCGGTGGCAAGCGCCTGGGCAGGAGTCTTGTTCTTATAGAGCGCCGCCTCCATGGCCTTCACATGCTCGTTCCATAGGGTTTGGGCGACCACGGTAGGCGGGCGCCCCTTTCCGAACTGGCCCATCTCGATGTGCATGCCCAGAGCGTCGGCGAACTTCTTGTCCGCGTAGTTGAAGCGCTTGAGCACCGCTTCGTTGTACTCCTCGCTTGCCGAAACACGGGGAATAAGCGTACGGCCCTGACGGCGATCCCACTCGCGCTGCGCGTCGAAGTCGATCAGCCGCCCTTCGGTACTGCTCATGAACTTGATGAACCGCCACGCCGCCTCGGGATTGCGGGCTCCGCGCGGGATGGCGTATGAGAAGCCGCCGAACCAGGTCACCCACTTGTTGGGCTCATTGGCGAAAGCCCCCCGCTGGTGGAAGCGATCGTCGGGGACGGGGGGCGGGGAAGCACCGAGATCGATCTGAGGGCCATAGCGGGCGAGGCCAGACAGGATCCAATCGCCGTCGATCTTCATCGCGACCTTGCCGATGATAAACGCGTCGTTTTCCCGACCCAGGAAGCCGGACTCAAACGACTTGGCCTTGTCGTAGCCGCCGACGATCTCGTATCCGTCGACCATGAACTGCAGCGCCTTCTGCGCCTCCGGCGAGTTCAAGGTACAAGTGCGTCCGTCTGCCGACATGAACTCGGCGTTCATCATGAACGCGAACATGTACAGCCACGAGTTGCCGAAGTTGGGCATGAACCCGGCTCGCTTCAGGGTGCCGTCCTTGTTAAACTCGGTGAGCACTCGGCTGTAGGCGAGCAGCTCTGACCAGGTGCGGGGAGCCCGGTCGGGATCGAGCCCCGCCGCACGGAGTTCTTTGGCCTTCAGCTTGAAGATGGCGCGGTTCCAATAGAGGACCCGGTTATCCGCCGAGGAAGGGATCGCGTATACCTTGCCGTCGTAGCTAGCCTCGATCCAAGTCGCATCGTAGTACTGATCGGGCCGCGGGTTCAGCGGATCATCCTGGTCTCGCTGCATCAACTCATCCAGCGGGAGAAACGCTCCCCGACTCGCCCAGTCGGAAACAGTAAATCGATCTTGGCTGATGACATCCGGCGCGACGTTGCCGACGATCGAGGTCATCAGCTTTTGAGGATCCATGGCGCCCGCGCCCATCGTCAGGGTCTTGACGCGGATGTCCGGGTTGCGGCGCTCGAACTCACGCAGCGCGGCATCGGTGCCCTTGGAGTCGGGGCCTAGACCGATGCCCCAGACCACGAGATCCGTCTTTTCCGCGGTGGGCTGGTTCTGCTCGGCCCCTTGCGCACCCGCAAGGACACTCAAGGCTACGGCCAAGAAACCAACGAGGACGGGACGGCATCGTCTCATACCGCCTCCATTGTAGCGCGGGTTTCTCGCTGTGAATACGTATTCTTGAACTTTGGGCTTGGGAAATCGCCGAAGGTGGGGCAGAATAGGCGAAAGTGGAGGCTTCTCGACGCTCAGGGCTCGGATACATCCCGTGGATGCTCGCGTTTCTCTTTGCGGGAGCGGCGGGCTTTCTCTACTACATGGATTCGATCGACCGGGACTGGCACGCTAAGAACGCTCTCGTCATCTTGGAGTGGCTCGATCGTGCTGAGAAGGACCGGGCGCACCAGTCCGAACTGCAGCGGTTCTTTGGCCGCCCTGCCGAGCCGGTGGAGCACGAGGTCTATCACTTCTC
>JANJUB010000007.1 GCA_024710805.1 Fimbriimonadaceae bacterium
GGCGGCTGATGCGGGAGGGAGCGAGGTCGATCCGTGTCGGCGAGGTAGCCCTGGCCATCGTCGAGCTGAGTTCCTATCCTCCCGATCTCTTATCCATCACCAGCCCGAGGAAGCTGCTGATCGCGCGCTCGGACCTCTACCATGCGCTCCTAAGTCAGAAGTGGGAGGTCCGGGCCGAGGAAGTCGATCGGGCGTTCCGCGAAAACGACGGCTGGTTCGGGTTTCCTACTGCCCAAGAGGCGGAAACTGATGTCAGAATCGCCGGCTTCTCGGTCCTCCTGGCGAACTCTTCAGGGACGATCTCGCTGGCGATTGCTCTGTTCGGCCTGATCCTCGGTGTCATCGGGGCTCTGCTGAGAAGACTCGATCTGACCGCCAAACCGCGCTGGACTTCCGTCGCCGTCGTTGCGCTTCTTGCCGCGATCATCGTGTGGTTCTTGACCGAGGCATGGCTGCCGACGATGCTGATCGCCGCTTCGGTGATGAGCCTCATGGCTTCCCCCGAGAACATCCGGCGCAGAGCGGTCGTCAACGCCGGTTACCTGCACGGCTTCTCGCTCGGGGTGGTTGGACTTGGGCTGGCGCTGGCCCTAGCGGTGAGCATCCTGATCGGAACCACGCCCGGCTACGAGTGCTTGAACTCGATCCCATGGATCACGGAGTTGCTGAGCACCTCTGGCGAAGCGGTCTCGGTCGCCGCCATTCTCCTCGCCATCTTCATTGGGATGTCCCCCGCTTTCGCCTGGGTGCACCGCTTTTCTACCCTTCAGATCGTGGCAAGATCGGCGGATCGCCTGGGGCGAGCGCTGCTCATCGTCGGCATCGGATTAGCCATCGTCTCCGCCCCGATTGCCCTTGTCACGGATCGAGAATTGGGCAGTCGTCTGGCTCAGTTGGTCAACAACGAGCCGGTCTACTACTACGTCAACGACTAGAGAGACAGTGTCTGGGCCGCTTAACGGCTCATCCTACTGAGGATGGTCGTGGGCTTGTCATCGCCGAGATCCTGCCCACGAGCGCGCGAAACCGGATGAATCGTTCCATTGCAATTTTATGCAATGTGTGTGCTAACCTCCGCTATGGCTAGCAATCAGGGTGAGATTCCCAGGGTGGACTCTGCGCCGGGAGGTTTGGTCCCCAACGCAACCTTTAACAGCGCTTCCGGGCCTGGGCTGTTCGTCAGCAATGCTCCCGAGCAGATTGGAGCGGGGGGGGGCTTTTTTGGCAATTCGGTACCGGCCCAGCCAGAAACCTCTGCAACGTCTCCCTAACGGGAACGGACGTGCCCACCCGGGTGCGGGTGTTCCTCTGGCATATCTCGAGGTTTACGACCCCGAGTTTTTTCGCAATCCTTGTTTCATCACCGAACTCGGATGGGCAGCTTTCGAATCTTCGAGTTGAAGTTCGAAACGAGCTAACTGGAAATCTGTCGCCAGCGGGCATGTGCCTCGCCGCGTCGCACCTGTTCGGAACCCTTGACGCGGCGAACTTCGCCAACGGTCAGAGCACGTTGGACGTGGAAAATGAAGCTTTGGTCTGGAGCGCTGAAGTCCCGGCTGGCACCCAGAATCCAGCACAGTTTCGCCTCCTTGGAGCGATTTTAGAGTTTGACGTTGCTGGTGCAACCGCTCTGACCATTCGATCAGTGGCCAGCCTCACGAATGGCTCGTGGGGCGCGTTTGCAGACGGCGTTGCGCCTGCGAGTAGCAACTTTGGATCAGGAGCGATTCACGTCCGGGGCTACTGGCGGCATGCCAATCTCTCCCTCGATTTGCCGGGTGAGTTCGATGCCAATCCGTTGAACCCACCGCCAGCCTTCACTGAATACGATTTTTGTGAGGAGGGTGGACCCGAGGCGACTTACTTCTCTGGTTCTAACTCGCTGACAGGTGATGAGCTTGCAAATAAGGGTGCTTACGGTGTCAACCGAAGATACACCGGAGTTTGCACAAACACGAATACGAACACGGCGGGAAAGTTGTATCTCGGAATCCGAGCGCGCGGCACGGGTGATGCATACTTTGGCGCGGGCCAGGTGCTGTTGCCGACGCCCTTGACCACTCGCAGATGGCCCCCCATTCGATCAACGCTGAACCCGAGGGCTTACCACTTAACGGTTGATCATACCAACGGCTATTTCTCGGTTAGTCCGAACGAAACTTCGTTGAACTACTCTGTCCAAATGGCGACAGGGGCGGGAGCTGGGACACCAGCCAACCTGATCGTAGCCCGAGAACCCATTTGGGCAGCCCCAGCGGAGGACCCCACTTGATGATAAACGCTCTAGTACTCCTCTTGCTTGCTGGCGAGCTACCAGCCCCGGTGCCAGCCAACCGCACTCAAAATGCAATTGCCATCGCGCAATATTTGCGGGGCGAGGATTATGAGCAAGCACAGCGCTTGTTCGACCTAAACAAGAGGTCGCTCAAGCATCCCATTGGGGAGTCGGACTTCGATGACGTCCTCTCTGCACTAGCCTGGTATCTCAGCGAGTCGCAAGGCTATGGGGGCACCCTGACCGGTATCCGATGGTGCTACGAACGCGGCGCGGATGTAAATGCGCTTCAAGGAAGGCCGCTCTGGACTGCAGCGAAGCGGGATCGGTATCAAAAGGGATTGACCCGCCTCCTTGAATATGGCGCGGACCCCAACCTCTCCGACCCAGAGCGCGGGACGCCGCTCGTTGCCGCGATGAAGGGCCTTCGTCCAGAGAACGCCTTTATCCTCCTGGACTACAAAGCTGACCCCAACCTCCTTTCGGGAAAGCAGCGGTCCCTTCCGCTGGCCGTCGCCGTACGCCTAAACAAAGTTGATCTGATCTACGAGTTTGTGCGATACAGAAAAATGAATGTAAACGCTCGCGAACCGAAAGGAAACAACACGGCCCTGCATGTCGCCGTTCTTGCCAAGAACGAAACTGCATGCGTCGCTCTCATGGAGCTTGGTGCAAATGAAGGCCTGAAGGACGCTAAGGGGCGTACACCCCTGCAGTTAGCGCAGCAGCTGGGCTACAAGGAAATCGTGAAGACGCTCAAGGTGATGATCGCTCAGGAACAAGCCAAACGGAAGAAGAACAAGCCTGGACAGTAGCCGCAGCAAGACGACGGGGATCGAGTGCTGGCGACCTTCGCAGAGTCTCTGGAGCCCTCTAAAGGTCCAGATTCGGCGTTCAATGCTGGCGGCTCTGAGGAAACCTTCCTTGAGGCGGTATCCTAACCGTTCGGTATGAATGTCGTCATCTTCGGGTGTGGTCGGACCGGTGCGACCTTGGCCCTCCAACTCACCTCCATGGGCCATGAGGTCACGATCATCGAGCAAAACCCGGCGGCGCTCCGCAGGCTGGGCAACGACCATACGTGTCGGATCGTCATCGGCAGCGGACTGGACGATGATGTCCTTCTTCAAGCCAACGTCTCGCGGGCGAACTACTTCTTCGCTCTGACGCGCGGCGACAACACCAACCTGATGTCGGCCCAGATTGTGAAGCTCAAGTACGGAGTCGAGAACGTGTGCGTCAAGGTTGCTGATCCCTTGCGAGCCGCCGCGTATCGCAACATGGGATACCACTGCATCAACCCCAGTTCTCTCACCGCAGGGATGATGCGCGACTGGATGATCGATGCCCCCTATCAGACCGTCGATCAGTACAACAACCTGGTCACCGAGTTGGAGATTTAAGCCATGTACATGATCCTGATTGGCGGCGGCAACGTGGGGCTCTACTTGGCAAAGCGCCTGCTGAGCGGCGGACACGAAGTTCTGCTTCTTGAGCGTGACCCTCGTCATGCGCAAAGGCTGGCCAGCATCATCGGTTCAGAGAACGTCATGGTCGGTGACGGTTGCGAGATGCTGACCCAAAAGGATGCCGGTTTTGGCCGAGCCGATGTCGTCGTCGCAGTCACCGGTGAGGATGAGGACAACCTCGTCGTGTGCCAAATGGCCAAGGTCGTGTGGCACTGCGATCGCGTGCTCGCCCGCGTGAACGATCCCTCGCACGAAACGGTCTTCGAGCAGATCGGCATTGACGACACGGTCAGTGCGACCGGAATCATCCACGCATTGCTGGAGCAGCAGATCCGCCCCGACGTCATGCTCCCGGTGGGTGCCCTCGCAAAGGGCAACCTGGAAGTTGTCGAAGTCGTGCTCGGCCCCCGTTCGCCGGTCTTGCACAAGCGCGTGAGAGATCTGATCTTGCCACCCCACACCAATATCGTGTATATCCTCCGAGGTGAGCAAGGTCTGCTCGTCCATGGCGATACCGAACTCGAGATCGACGACATGCTGGTTGCGCTGGTCTCGCGAGATCACGCTTTAGAACTTCGCGCATTGCTGGAACCCTAATCGACCCTTTGCTCCGTCTCTACGGGTAATCGGAGGTTTCCTTGAAGCTGAAAGCACTGATTGCCGAGTTTGTCGGCACCTTCTGTCTCTTGTTCGCTCTGGTCGGCGCAGCGGTTTCTTGTCAACTCGCCCTCGTAACGAGTGAGCGGGCGGGCGTAACGAGCCTGTTCATCGTGGCATTGGCCCAAGGTTTGGCCATCGCGGTCTGCGGCTCCGCCCTCGGGCACGTCAGCGGCGGCCACTTTAACCCGGCCGTCTCGTTGGGCATGGCGCTCACCAAGCAGATGGGATTCGTCTCGATGATCGGCTATTGGATTGCCCAGTTCGCCGGAGCGATCGCCGGTACCTTCGCGGTCAGCTACGCGATGCCCGAGGACGCCTTCACCTCGGTTAACGCCGCGGCCCCGGCACTTCACATCTTGGCCCAGCCAACGCAAGGGTTGGTGCTCGAGATCATCGGCACCTTCTTCTTAACCCTCGTCGTGTTCGGCACGGCGGTCGATAAGCGTGCATCGAAGATGGGAGCCTGGTTCATCGGCCTGACCCTGACCACGATGGTCTTGGCGTTCGGCCCCTTGACCGGCGGCAGCATGAACCCAGCGCGCTGGCTTGGCCCGTCCCTCATCGTGGGCGGAATCGAAGAGCCGCTGGTCTTCTTTGTCGGCCCACTTATCGGCGGAGCGCTTGCCGCTCTGCTCTACTCACAAGTCCTCGCCAAAGGCGACATGGACGAGACACCTGCTTAGTCGGTCCAATCCTCAAACAACGAAGGCCGGCCCACATCGGGCCGGCCCGTTTGTTTGCACTCCCCTTGTTTGGCCAGTCGCGTCAAGATCAATCTGAACAGGATTGCGCGCATGTTAACCTCCGGTTAAGCGCGGCCCGGCAATCGGGCTAAGATGCCGCGACTTGGCCCGGCCAATACTTGCGGCCCAGGCGAAGCGAAACTCCGACAAGGAGTATCAACACCGGCACCTCGACGAGCGGCCCAATCACCGCCGCAAACGCCTGTCCCGAACCCAGCCCAAACACCGACACCGCCACCGCAATCGCCAGCTCGAAGTTGTTTCCGCTCGCCGTGAACGCGAGCGTCGCCGACTGCTCGTAGTTCGCGCCTGCCCGCCGAGCCATGAAGAGGCTGATGAAGAACATGATCGCGAAGTAGGCAGTCAATGGAATGGCCACCCGAACGACATCCATGGGCAGCGCGATGACTTCCTCCCCTTTCAGGCTGAACATCAGCACGATCGTCGCCAGCAGCGCGACCAGCGTGATCGGAGCGATGCGGGGGAGGAACCGGGTCCGATACCACTCCTCACCCTTCGTTCTAAGAGCAATGGCCCGAGTCAGGTACCCCGCCCCGAACGGGATACCCAGGTAGATCAGCGCGCTGGTCGCCAGTT
>JANJUB010000029.1 GCA_024710805.1 Fimbriimonadaceae bacterium
CCCGCCCTTCATCCCTCACGACTACAACCCGGTAGGATCCTATCGGCACACCTTCGAGGTCCCCAAGAACTGGGAGGGCCGCCGCACGATCCTGCGCTTCCAGGGCGTGTATTCCGCGTTCTACGTGTGGGTGAACGGCCAGAAGATCGGCTACAGCGAAGACAGCAAGGGTCCCGCCGAGTTCGACATCACCGCCGCGCTCAAGCCGGGTGAGAATCTCCTCGCCGTCGAGGTGTATCGCTGGTGCGACGGCAGCTACCTCGAGGACCAGGACATGTACCGTTTCGGGGGAATCTTCCGGGATGTGTCGTTGATATCGATGCCCCAGATCGCGATGGAAGACGTCGCGGTAAACCTGAGCTACAACGACACGTGGGGCAATGCCAGTGCCGATGTTAGGATCGACAGCCCGGCGTTCAAGGTCGGCGACGAACTCGTACTACGGAGCCAGCTCTTCGATGGAGTGGACGCGGTAGGCGAGGGCATGGAGAGTCGAATCAAACGCGAAGGTCAGAAACCCATCTTTGGAGTCTCCGCGCCAATCCGTGAACCGAAGCTCTGGAACGCTGAAAAGCCCCATTTGTACACCTTGGTGCTGACCCTCCAGAAGCCTGATGGCTCGGTGCTCGACATGCGCTCGTTCCGCGTCGGTTTCCGCACCGTAAGCTGGGATGGCGGCGTGTTCAAGGTCAACGGCCAGCCCGTGAAGATCAAGGGTGTGAACCGCCACGAACACGACCCTGACACCGGGCGAACGGTTTCTCGCGAGCGGATGCTTCAAGACATCCTGATCATGAAGCGGTTCAACATCAACACGGTCCGGTGCTCGCACTACATGAACGACGAGTACTGGTATGAGCTTTGCGACCGCTACGGCATCTACGTCATCGACGAAGCGAACATCGAGTCGCACGGCATGGGCTACGACTGGAACAAGACGCTCGGCAATCAGCCGATTTGGGAAGTCGCCCACCTCGATCGGACCCGTCGCATGGTGCAGTGTCACCGCAACCACCCGTCGATCATCATGTGGTCGCTCGGCAACGAGGCTGGCCCCGGCGTCAACTTCCGCAAGACCTCCGCGCTGATCAAGCAGCTCGACCAAAGCCGACCGGTCCACTACGAACGGTACAACGAGGTCGCCGACGTGGATTCGGTCATGTATCCCGGCGTGGACTACATCGTTTCGCAAGGCAAGACCAACTCGAAGAAGCCGTTCTTCGTCTGCGAATACGCGCACGCCATGGGCAACGCGGTCGGCAATCTCCACGAGTATGTCGAGGCCTACTACACGAGCGATCGCAACATGGGCGGCTGCATCTGGGACTTCGTTGACCAAGGCCTTCGGAAACCCATCGGCGACAATCTGCCCACTCCCGCCGAGTGGCATGTCCCGATCGATGGCAAACCCGCGAAGATCTGGGATCGACCGTGGTTCTATGCGTTCGGCGGCGACTTCGACGACAAGCCGAACGACGGCCCGTTCTGTGGGAACGGCATCATTCTGCCCGACCGTCAGATCACCGCGAAGACGCTCGAAGTCAAGAAGACTTATCAGAACGCGGTTTCCAAACTGATCTCAGCCCGCGAAATCGAAGTTGCGAACCGCTTCTCCTTCACCAATCTCAAGGAACTCGACGCAACGTGGGAACTGCAAGAGGATGGAAAGTCGATGGGTGGCGGCAAGCTCGACGTCGACATCGCCCCGCTTAAGTCGGGTCGGGTCGAGATTCCCTTCCCCAAGTTCAGCCCCAAGCCAGGTGCCGAATACTTCCTTCGCGTGAGCTTCAAGCTGAAGGAAGACGCCATCTGGGCGAAGAAGGGGCACGAAGTCGCGTGGGATCAGTTCCTGCTTCCCTTCACCGCCGACGCCGTTGCGACGCCGATTGGCGAAGCTCCTAAGATGGAGCTGCCAACGATCACCGGTAGGAACTTCCGAGTCGCGTTCGACCCCGTCTCCGCTGAAATCGCTTCGTATCGCGTCGGCACCAAGGAGCTCATCACCGATGGCTTCAAGCTCAACGTGTTCCGAGCGTTCACCGACAACGACGTGTGGTTCCAGAAGGCTTTCTGGGACAGCGGACTCGGTGGCATGACCCATCGCAAGCGGCGCTTGCTGTTCGAACAGCTGCCCAACGCCGTCCGCGTGACGGCGACCATCGAAGCGCGCGGATTCAAGGGCACCGGGTTCGACCATCAGATGATCTACACCATTCTCGGCGACGGTGCGGTGGTCGTCGACAACGTCATCGAGCCGGTGGGCGAACTGCCTTCTCTGCCTCGCATCGGCTTGATCGGGCATGTTGCAGGCGACCTTAGCAACCTTGAGTGGTTGGGGCGCGGCCCCGGCGAGTCGTATCCGGATCGCAAGCAATCCACCGACGTGGGTCGGTTCTCGGGCAAGGTCGACGACCAGTTCGAAGAGTATCTGCGCTGGCAAGAGAACGGCAACAAGGAAGACACCCGCTGGCTGAGCCTGAGCAATGCGAAGGGTGAGGGCCTGCTCATCCAAGCCGCGGGACCGCTCTCGTTCAGCACCCATCGGTTCACGCCGCAGCAGATCGATGACAGTCGCCACGAGAACGGCGAAGCACGCAAGTTTGTGCCGCTCGTGCCTCGCGACGACATCGTCGTGACGCTCGACTTCAAACAGATGGGCCTTGGTGGAGCCTCGTGCGGACCCGGCCCGCTCGGGCAGTACCTGTGCAACCCGCAGCGGGTTCAGTGGCGCATCGTCTTGCGGCCGTACCGCAAGGGCTCCGAGCGCGAAGTAGCTCCGGTTGCGCCGATGCCCTCGGTGAGTCGCGGCGAAGACGGTCAACTGCACATTGAAGGCGTTGGCGTAAAGGTCAACGGCGAAGCTTTCAACGGCACCAAGGACTTCGCAGAAGGTGGCGTCGTCGAAGCCTCATCGTCGAAGGATGGCTGGATTCCCAGCCCGACCGTGATGATGTCGTTCGATCGGATCCGTCCGATCTACTTGCTCGAGAACAAAGGCTGGAAGGTCTCGGCGTCGAGTTTCGAAGAGGGGGAGGGCGAGGCCGCGAACGCGATCGATGGCAATAGCGACTCGTTCTGGCACACCCGCTACACCCCGGACACGCCTCAGCACCCGCACTGGCTGCTGCTGGACTTGGGAAGTTCGATCGACCTCGCCGGAATCCGTTATCGGGGCCGCCCGAGCAACGTGAATGGACGGGTGGCGCGCTTCGCGGTCTATGTGGGCGACGACCCCGCGAACCTAGCGCTCGCCCACGAGGGCACATTTGACAACCACAGCAACCCGCAGGCCGTATTCTTTTCGGAATCGCGCCGCGGACGGTACCTGAAGTTCGTCGCGCTCAGCGAGGTGAATGGCGGCGCGTGGGCGTCGGTCGCCGAGTTGGTTCCGCTAAAGACAAAGCCATGAGTATCACCCTGATGCGATCGTTAGTGGGGCGCAAGGTCTCCGTGTTCACTGTCTCCGGGCAATCGGGCTACAAGGACGAGGGGATTGTGCGCAGCGTCGACGACCAAGTCATCGTGATCGAGAAGGGGCAGGATGTTCTGTACTTTGTGATCCAGAACATCCGCCTGATCAAGGTTCTCGAGTAAGCCTAGTAAGCTTTGGCGAACACGACGCGCTGGGTGCTGGGCCGTCCGGTCAGCACGCACTTGCCCGGCTTGGCGTCATCCGGGTGGAGCGGCTTCATCGGAATCGCGCGGATCGTGGCTTTGGTCTTCTCCGCGATGATCGCCTCGGTTTCGTCGGTGCCATCCCAGTGGGCGACGACGAAACCGCCGCCGCCTTCCCCGGCAAAGCATGCCTCGAACTCTTCCCACGTGTCGACCCGAAACGTGTTTGCTTCGCGGAAGGCCAATGCCCGCGCGTAGAGATCATGCTGCATAGCATCGAGTTGCGCGTGGATGTAGTCGGCGAGCTGATCGAATGCGACCGTCACCTTCTCACCGACGTCACGGCGCGCGACGACACAGGTGCCGCCCTCGAGGTCGCGAGGACCAATCTCGACGCGAATGCACGCGCCCTTGAGTTCCCAATCATTGAACTTGAATCCCGGCGACAGCTGATCGCGCTTGTCCACCTTCACCCGAACTCCATGCCCGCGCATCAAAGCTGCAAGTTCGTCGGATTTCGCGTAAGTTTGCTTCCGAATGTCCTCATCTCGACCCATCGGTAAGAAGACAACTTGGGTCGGCGCGAGCCTCGGCGGCACCACGAGACCCTTGTCATCGGAGTGCATCATGATCAGCGTGCCAATGAGCCGCGTCGAGACTCCCCAGGACGTCGCGAAGACGTGCTCCAACTTGCCCTCCTTGTTGGTGAAGGTCACATCGAAGGCCTTGGCGAAGTTCTGGCCGAGGTGGTGGCTCGTGCCCGCCTGGATCGCCCGCTTGTCCTGCACTAACGCTTCGATGGTGTAGGTGTGATCGGCTCCGGCAAAGGTCTCGTTCTTTGACTTCACGCCCTTCAACACCGGGACGGCCATCCATTCCTCGGCGAACCGGGCATAGCACTCATTGAGGATCGTCAGCGCCTCTTGCTCCGCATCCTCGAAGGTCGCATGAGCGGTGTGACCTTCTTGCCATAGGAACTCGGTCGTGCGCAAGAACAGCCGGGGACGAAGCTCCCAGCGCATGACGTTGGCCCACTGGTTGATGAGGATCGGCAGGTCGCGATACGACTGAATCCAGTTCTTATAGGTGTGCCAGATGATGGTCTCGCTCGAAGGGCGGATGACATAGGGTTCTTCGAGCTTCGCATCGGGATCAACACCGAGGCCATCCTTTGTTTGGGCGAGCCGATGATGGGTGACGATCGCGCTCTCTTTGGCAAACCCCTCCACGTGCTCGGCCTCTCGAGCGAAAAACGACATCGGAATGAGCAGCGGGAAGTAGGCGTTCACATGCCCGGTTGCCTTGAACATGTCGTCGAGGGCGCGCTGCATCAGTTCCCAAATGGCGTAGCCATTGGGGCGGATGACCATGCTTCCACGCACCGGCGAGTTCTCCGCCAACTCGGCCCTCTTGACCAAGTCGTTGTACCAATCGCTGAAGCTAACGTCTCGAGAAGTGATGCCTTGCTTGCTCATGCGAGCTTCGATTGTGGCAGATTGACAGCCGACACCCACGAGGCGTCGCAGTGGGTTCGTGCCGCGAGTGGAACGCACTAGCGCGACCGCTGGTCGTAAACGACGATCCGGACGTTGGCATCCACCGCTAGAGACTCGAGTTCTGACCTCATCACTTCGAGTGCGCGAACCTGAGGGAACCCTCCGGATCCCGACCCCAGCACCGGAAAGGCGACGCTCTTGAATCCCCGTTCCTCAACAATCCTCATCGCCGACCGCACGCTCTCTCTGATCGAGTGCTCCGACGCCCGCCACGCCATATTGATCGCGGCGACGTGGATGACTGCTCTGAAGCGGAGTTTGCCAGCCCCCGTCAGCACTGCTCCTCCGAGCGGAATCTGGCCCTGTCGGGACAACTCGCGGAAGGGAGCGAGCCCCGCCCGGCGTTTGATCGCGCCGGAGACGCCCTGCGGCAGCAAGAGCCACCATGGGATCACATTTCGGTTCCAAGCATTGACGATCACCTCGACATCTTGATCGAGCAAATCACCATGTACGATGGTCGCCTTCATCTCGCGTCACCTAGCTGCGAACTCGTGGGCGGCGACGATGTGGTCCTCTATGACTGCCCAATCCAACCCGCGGTCCAGCCGGACTCCGATCCACCCGCTGGGCCCCACGTAAGGCGGGCGGAAGTAGACCTCCGGATCTTCGGCGAGCAGCATCTCTTGGATTCCCGGGCGGGCGGCGAGCCAAACCGCAACTCTGCCATCGCCGTGGTGATTGTCGAGAAACGAGCAAAACTGCCGCTTCTTCTCGATGAAGAAGCAGGGTGTACCGTGGCTGAGTTTCTCGTAAGCGCCGGGCAAAGCCAGACACATCTCTCGGACTCGGTCGAGGGCAGTCACTCGACAAGCATATCCGGGAGAAGTGGTTGTCTGGCTACTTCACCAACGAACGCACGTCCGGATGGTCCCAGTTCACGACTAACACCGAGTAGTCGTTCGGCTCGCCGCGCCGCTTCTCGACCTTGACCGCGCCGACATCCACGAGATCTTGGAGAAGATGCTTTCGCTCCCAGTCCTCGAGTTCGGTCAACCCATCACGCAGACGGTGCAGGTACGGGCTGATCCAGACCTCGGGCTTGTCTTGGAAGTTCTCCATGAGGATCACCAGGGCGTTGTACACGTACTGGTCGTCGATCGACTTGGCGGCAGCGAACTCGGCGGGCGGATACTCCGGCTCCGGGGCCGGGGGGGCGACCACGGCCTTCGCCGTGGCCATGATGGCCTTGGGCTTGGGGGCGACGGTAATCGGCTCGACCATCTGCACACGGATGGTCGAATCGATCAGCCGCTCCGCATCCCAGTAGCAATCATCGCCGACCACTTTAAGCAAGTCGCCGGAAGTCTGCTTACGGAACGCTACGACAATAACCTCGCGCCCATGCTCCACCAAGTGTCGGATCAGCGGAATATAGTCACGATCACCGGCCATCAAATAGAATGTCCGCACATCGTGGCGGGTGTACAGCGTCGACATCGCGTCGATGCAAAGCTTCATGTCGGCCGCATTCTTCTGATCGGTCCCCACCACGTGGTGAGGCTCGATGCCCATCAGAGCTAGGGGATTCTGAGCTGAGGGGATTCGTTCAAAGTCTGCGTATGAATGTTGGATAATACTGCGTTCGCTACGATCGACTTTTACTTTCTGTTGGAGACTGCGGAGAATAGAGATTGACGCATCGACCGGATCCATATCATCCGGCAACCGATTCTTGAAATAGTAGTAGACGTTTTCAAAATCGACAAACAATGCGGCATAACCAGTTACGGTGGGTGCCATGATGCCAAGGGTACCCGTATGGGCTAAACCCGTCCGCGAAGACCTTCACGAACGGCATCGACCGACACCATTGCCGCCGTTCTGAACTCATCTCGCTTCTTCGCCATGATCTTCAGGTGCCGCTCTCGATCGCGCTGAAAAGCGGTGAAGTTCTCAAAGATCCGCTGCGCGGTGATCCCTTCGATGGCGATCGAGCCCCCAAGATCGAGCATCTTCGCGTAGGCCGCGACCTTCGGATCGTAGCTGATCATAAAGGGCGGAATACCAACCGTTGTAGCAAGGATGCCGGCGTGAAGGCGCATTGCGATCACCGAATCCATTCGCGCCATTCGGCCCTGGACTTGCATCGGGGTGCTGAGCTTGCGGATATCCGGGACTTTGCCGCCCTGGGTCTTGCTGATCTCCATGATCAGCGGCCCATCGTGCTTGGAGTCCATCTCGATGAGCACGGGCATCATGTTCGCCTGGAACAACAGCCGAGCCAGGTCGCCGAATAGCTGAACGGCGTCCTTTGCATTCTTGCCGAATGGGCGAGGCGCAATGCCTACAGTTTTCATGTTGCCAACGGCGAAGCTCGCGTCGTCGCTGGGGGGTTGATCGGGCAGAAGGAACGCGAGGTCGGCCCCAACCTTGATAGCTTTGTTGACTCCGAT
Organism: Fimbriimonadaceae bacterium; assembly: GCA_024710805.1. Classification (GTDB taxonomy): domain Bacteria; phylum Armatimonadota; class Fimbriimonadia; order Fimbriimonadales; family Fimbriimonadaceae; genus JANJUB01. Next base: position 7,568 of record JANJUB010000029.1, read on the forward strand.
CTCCTTCAGTGCTCCGGGAGACATCGGGTCGCGACATACGATCCCATCGGCAGAGTTGAACGCCGCCGCCGCCATCCGCTTGGCGAAGAACCCGTCCAGCGGACCGACGCCTTGCCCAACGAGAAACACCTTCTTGCCGGACTTCTTTGCGCGCTTGACGAGACTTGAGTAGTAAGCGACGCTGCGGGCGCTGGTTGCATCTTGAAAGATGCTGCCGCCAGGAAAAACGAGCGCATCGCACTTCTCGACCTCGTCGTTGAATGCGGACATGTCCTTGCGCGGAATCGACTTCAGTCCGTAAAGCCGGTACGTGTCTTCGGGAGCGCCGCTCATGACACTGAGGTCGAACTCGCGGCCGATTCCCTGCACAAAGCCCAGCAGAATGGCGTCATCGCCAAGATTTCCGCATCCAAAGTGACCGGCCAGAAGGAGGTTCGGCATAGGCTATTTGTGTGCCGTCGCAAAGCGCGACCAAGCACCCCACCCAAGTGCGCCGATTATACCGCCGAGAACCAGACCCACCAGAATCCTTGTAAGTCCAACGGCCAGCGGCGTATGCAAGTGGCAGAGTGTGTTGACCAAGCTGGTTTGACCGATGGCGGCGACCATCGCCCCGATCGCCAACCACCCTGAAGCCAGCGTCTCGCTCCGGCGCGCGATCAGCGCTCCCAACAAGATCACCAGCGCCGGATGACCGATCAAGAACTCTTTGGTGCGCGGCCGAACATAGAGCCACTGATCGAGAAGGGCGCGAAACTGCATTTCCACTCCGCTGACCCCAGCCGGACTGTCGTTGCCGGTGCGCGTGGCCATAAACAGGAGCGCCGTCAAGAGAACGAACCCGAGCAACGCTTGACCCCACCGGACCGGATCGACCATCGCGGACCGCCACTGGCCATTGCGCATCCAAAACCAGATTCCGATGAACGCGATCGGCGCGAAGTGCGCGAGTTTGACTCCGCTGAAGCTGTCGGCCTTAACGAGGAACGGCAGACCGTTGAGCAAACCCGCCACGACGAGCCCACCGACGAGGCTGATCATTGATGTCCTCACGTAGCCGCTCAGGATGTTTTTCGGCGGAGCATGAACGAGCAGAGTAAACGCCAGGACCGGATAGAGCATTGCGGCGACAAGCGCCGCGTAGTTACGCCCGGCTTCCGTCACTCCAGAAACGACGGCCGCCACAGCAAGGATCAGAGCGAGTCGCGATCCCAGGTTGAAGAAGTTGATTCCGGAAAGTTGGGCACCGAACCACAGAGCCGGCAGCACCGAGATCGCCAGCAAGGCCAACAACCAACTCGGCGTACCAGGGTCGGTGAAAGCATGGGGCGTCCCGGGGACGAGACCTTCCTTGCGCAGTTGGGCGGAAACCTTTTTGACAAAGTCAGTCAGGCCCGACATGGGCGGATCGGAGGTGTAGGACAGGGGCCGAAGCAGCAGTATCCGCTGGTTGCGCTCGGCCGCCGCCTTGCCGTAGCGCTCGAGCGCTCCGCCGAGGGTCAGTTTGTCGATCTCGGCGGCCTGCGCGGCGTGAAGCCGAACAACTTGCTCCGGGGCTTTCGCCACAACATTCGCGTCGCCGCCGATCTTGGCAAACTCCGGCGTGGCGTAAAGAATCTTGCTTTGCGCGAGCGACTCCAGCAGAACGGGAAGGGCATCTCGTCGCCCAAGCACCTGATCGCCCTGCGGCAGGAAGAAGCCGGTCCCCGCCTCCGCCGCCGCGGCGATGGTCTTGCGCACGTAATCCGAGCTGACTCCGGCGGGGTTGCTCATCCGAGCCACGATGAAGAGCCCGTTCCCACGGATCTCGTTTGCCGCTTCGGCATCGATGCTGATCGCCACGGTACGGGCGAGGGAGCCGCTGAGGCCACCGATGGGGATCGTGCTGCCGCCATTCGGCACAAACATGTTGAATCGCCGCTCGAGCCCCTGCGCAATGCGCGCGCGGAGCGCAGTGTCTTCGTTGGTCAGCAGAATCGCTTGCGGAACCAGGCTCGCCCGTCCATCTGAAACGAGGTCGCCGATCGTCTCCTCGGACATGACCACGCCGGTAAGCCCCGCCGACTTCAGCTGGCCCAGAGCTTCCGCCACCGACAGGTTGGAAGATGCGGCAAAGTCGGCAACCGTATCGAGTTCGAGGGTAACTCCGACCGCGCGGTTTAGCGACTCCGCACGGTAACGATACGACAAGCTGAAGCACGCGAGCAACGCGGTCACCACGCAGCTGACCAGCAGCCAGCGGACCGCGCTCTGGATCACTTAACCTTGGCCCCTTCTGGCGTCTCGCGGTCGGGCTGGAGCAGGATCGCCTTCCCTTCATCATCGGTTGCGGCGAGGAGCATGCCCTGGCTCTCGACGCCTCGCAGCTTCGCCGGCTTGAGATTCACCACCACAACCACCTGCCGCCCGACCAAGTCCAGAGGCGCATAGCTCGCACGGATTCCCGCAACGATCTGTCGCCGTTCTTCACCGATGATCACCTGCAGCTTGAGCAAGCGATCCGATCCTTCGAGCGGCTCTGCTTCCAACACGCGGCCGATGCGAAGCTGCATCCGAGCGAACTCCTCGATGCCGATCAACTCGGCGACTTCGGGAGCGGCGGACGGTTCTGGCTTGGGCTCGGCTTTCACTTCGGGCTTGGCCACAGGTTCGGGCTTGGGTTCTTGTTTCATCTCGATTCGGGGGAAGATCGGCTTGGGTGTAGCCAAGGCTGTACCAGCGGGTAGCGTCGCGGTCTCGCCAACCGCGGCGAAATCGTGAAGCGGTTCGACGCCAAGCTGGCGGGCGATCTCGTCGCAGGCGAAGGGCATGATCGGACGCAGCAGTCCCTCGGCCGTCCTCAGTGTCAACAGCATCGAGCGCAGGACACTCGGCAGGTTGGGATCGCCCGACTTGGCCAGCGCCCACGGCGCACGAGTGTCGATGTACTTGTTCAGGAACCGGATGAGGTCGATCGCGATGTCCACCGCCTGATCCCAGCGGAAGTCCTCGAGGGCGGACACATAAGCGCGCTTGGCATTGGCGATCGCCGACTCGACATCGGCCTCGATCGGCGCATCCGGCACCGTCCCACCCGCGAACTTGTGCGACATCGCCAGGGAGCGGTTGAGCGCGTTACCAAGATCGTTTGCGAGGTCGCTGTTGTAGCGCCGCTCGACCTCCTCGACGCTGAAGTCCTTATCGCCTTCATAGGGCAAAAATGCGGCAAGCGCGTAGCGGACCACGTCGATTGCGATCTCGGGATCGCACTGTGAGGCAGCCACAATCTCGTCGGCCAGCCCCTGCGGAGTGATCAATCCCCCCTTCGATTTAGATATCTTTTCACCGGAAAAGGTGAACCAACCGTGGGCGATGACGGTCTTGGGCAGCGGCAGATCGGCGGCCATCAGCACCGCCGGCCACAGCGTCGCGTGGAAGCGCGTGAAGATCTCCTTCGCCATCCAATGCACGTCGGCGGGCCACAGGGACTCCCAGTCGCCCTCCGGCCAACCCGTCGCCGACAGGTAGTTGATGAGCGCGTCGAACCAAACGTAGATGACCTTCGTGTCATCGCCCGGCACAGGGATGCCCCATCCGGTGTTGTGCCGCGTGATGCACATGTCGCGCAGCCCCTGCTTGATGAACGAAATCACCTCGTTGCGGCGGGTATCCGGGCGAAGGAAGCCGGGGTTGTCCTCGATGTGCTTGAGGAGCGACTCGCCGAACGCCGAGAGCCGGAAGAACCAGTTGTCCTCGCTCACCCAGCGCACCGGATTGCCGTCTGGGCTCTTGCCGTCGACCACATCCGATTCCTTAACGAACGCCTCCGAGCCCACGTCGTACCAGCCCTCGTACTTGTCCTGATACACGTAGCCTCGCTCGCGCAACCGTTCGAATATGGCCTGAACGACCTTGGCGTGTCGCGGCTCGGTCGTGCGGATGAAGTCGTCGTGCTCGATTCGCAGCGTCTTCCACTCCTGGCGGAAACGGTCGCTCATCGCATCGACGAACGGCATCGGAGCTTGACCAGCGGCCTCGGCGGCTTCTGTAACCTTGGTGGCGTTCTCATCGGTACCGGTCAGAAACCACGCGGGTTCTCCCCGCATCGCCCGATAGCGCCGCTCGAAGTCGCAGACCGCCGTGGTCAGCGCCGTCCCAATGTGGGGAGCGCCGTTCACATAGTAGATGGGCGTGGTGACATAAAACCGCTTGGCCATGAACGTTAGATTATGACCCGCCGAGCCCGGAATTCCCCGCAATCCACCTAGGTATTAACCGCGCCTCGTGAGGAACTCCTAGATGGGATGGGGTTCTTGCGCTTACTCACCGGCTGGGTCTTTGGCTACGTGCTCGTCGCGACGGCGCACGCGGGGGCCTATCTGCCCGAGATGGATCGGTTTCTGTCGTACGGACAGCGAGCGGTCGATGCTGGCCACATTGACGCGGCCCGAGCCGCGACCGACGTGATTCTCCTCGGTGAAGTCCGGTACGCGCTTGGCGATGGCCCCGCCGAGGCGCGAGAAGTGCTCGAAGCCGCCATGCGGGAGTGGGAAGTTGCGACGGACGGAGAGGTTCAGTTCGTCGAAGTTCCCGCCCATGAAGCCCAGGTCACGATCGGTTGGGCCAACGACCTACGCTTCCGCAATCTCGAGGCGGGCGGAGTTGCCCGCTGGCAAAGAGCCGTACGACGCGATGGCGACGCCATGCGAGGCGAGGTATCCGCGACGATCGAGCTTCGATTGCGCGCTCCTTCGGGCCGACGGCTCAATGGCGACCAACTCATGCAGTGTGCGTTGCACGAGATCGGCCATATCCTCGGTCTCGACGACAGCTCTGCTCGCGGCGAGGCGATGGGCCCGCTCGACCTCCGCCGCCCGATCACCCGGCTTGCCGAGGGCGATCTGACTGCCCTGCGCGAACTGCGCTCACGGGCGTGGAATCTGCGGGACATCGTCACCCAGGCCGAGGCCCTGGCCATGGCCAGACCCTAGCTCCCTGGAAGCTCACAGACGTCACGCGGAAGCGAGAAAGGTTGCCGCGGGTACGCTCCCGGGTTCATGGAGCGCAAGCGCATCTCCCCCGCCGAACCCATCACCGATCTTCGGCGAGTTCCCATTCGCGAATGCGGTGAACCGCTCGTCGACTTCTTGGAGGCCTGTCCCGGAGTGCGCCTCGACCGGCCCCGATTCAACTACCGCCGCGAGACGCTCGTGCGCGAGCGCGTCGCCGAAGCCATCAATCTTGCCGTGCCCCGGCTACCGAAGGACTACTATCTGGCCATCGTCGAAGGGTGGCGTCCGATGTACATCCAGCGGCGCATGTACCTCGGAATCTGGCAGCGGTTCAAGGAGCGACATCCCGACTGGTCAGACACCAAGCTCAAGCGAGTGGTGAACCGCTACACCGCGCCCTTTGACTCGCCCAAGGTGCCGCCGCCCCACTCGACCGGCGGGGCGATCGACATGATCCTCGTCCGCGAAGACGGCTCGCCCCACGACCACACCACTCCCTTCGATCGCTTCGACCCGCACTGCTACTCGATGGATGCTCACGGGCTTTCCGACGAGGCCCGCCGAACTCGCGACATCTTGTGTGAGGCCTTTGCCGAGACGGTTCTCACCAACTACCCCAGCGAGTATTGGCACTGGAGTTTTGGGGATCAAGGCTGGGCCTACCGCGGGGGACACGAGGCCGCGATTTACGGCCCGATCGTGCCCGAAAACTACGTCCCCAATCCGGCCGATGCCACCGACGAACCGCTGAGGCTTCTCGATGCATGAACTCGGCACGGGTATCCTCTTAGCGATTTGAGGCCCACGAAACACAGCAGAGGGCAGGCTTGACGCTTGCCCCAGAGCTTGTCGAGGCGTTCCGACGGGAGATCAGCGGGGCCACCTCGGTGCTCATCGGCACCCACCTCAATCCGGACGGCGACGCCCTCGGATGCGCGCTGGGCATGTCGTACTTCCTAGGCCAGGAAGGCATCGCTCACGAGGTTGTCTGCCATCATGCTCCGCCGTTCAATCTGCAGTTCCTACCGGGCGTCGGCAAGATTCGCCAGACCCCGACTCGCAAACACGACCTGGGCATCATCGTCGACTTGGACAGCCTCGAACGGTTAGGCTCGCTCGCCCCGAATTTCGCTGAGTTGCCGCGACTCGTCGTGATCGACCACCACGTTCCCCACGAGGCCCCGGGCGATGTGCGCATCGTCGACACCCATGCCCCAGCGACAGCCGTGATCATCACGCGCCTGTTTGAGCTGATGGAAGTCGAAATGACCCCGGAGATGGCGACCTGTCTGCTCACCGGCGTGGTCACCGACACCGGCAGCTTCCGTTTTCGAAACACCACCGCCGAGGCCCTGAGCGTGGCCGCTCGCCTTGTCGAAGCCGGAGGCAACATCAACCGGATCAGCGAAGAGGTGTTCCAGCGCAAGCCTCTTTCAAGCGCGCGACTCCTCGGCTATCTGCTAGAACGGATGACGCTCGAGATGGACGACCGCCTCTGCTATGGCGTGCTCGACTTCCAAGACTTTCTGCACACCGGCGCCGAAGACGTGGATACCGAGGGGTTCGTGAACGAGCTGCTCTCGATCCGAACGGTCGAGATCGCGGCGATCTTCCGCGAGCCGAAGCCAGGGCGGGTGCGCGTCTCCCTGCGATCGCGCGGAGACCATGACGTGGCGGCAGTCGCCCGTGAAATCGGCGGTGGTGGGCACAAGAACGCGGCCGGGTGTTCGTTTGAAGCCGAAATCGAGGAGGCGTTGGAGCTGGTGCTCCCCCGATTGCGCGCATGCTTGGCGTCGTCCTAATCGACAAGCCGCTTGGGATCACGTCTCACGATGTGATCGCTCGGCTTCGTCGTAAGTTCCAGACCCGACGGATTGGCCACGCCGGCACCCTCGATCCGCTGGCGACCGGTCTGCTGGTGGTTGCGGTGGGACCAGCAACTCGGTTCCTCCAATATCTACCCCTCGAGCCCAAGGAGTACGTGGGGACGATCCGCTTCGGCGTCGAAACCACCACGCAAGACGCCGAGGGTGAGGTCGTCGCCGAAAAGCCGGTGCCCAGCGATCTGATGTCCGAGATCTCCGGAGTACTCGCAGAGTTCAAGGGCTCGATTCAACAGCTGCCGCCGCTCTACAGCGCGGTGAAGAAGGAAGGCAAGCCACTCTACGTCTATGCCCGCCGCGGCGAGGAGGTCGAGCGAGAACGTCGTACGGTCTTCATCAGCGAGGCGGAACTCTTGGCCCAAACCGGCAACGAAGTGGACGTCCGCGTCGTGTGTTCAGGTGGGACCTACATGCGGACATGGGCACACGATCTCGGCCAACGGCTCGGTTGCGGAGCGCACTTGAGTGCCCTTCGCCGTACCCGAGTGGGCAAGTTTGCGATCGAGGACGCCGTCACGCTCGAGGAAGTTGCACCCGGAGATCTTCGACCGCTCGTCGAAGCCTTGCCCCCCGTTCCGTTGGTCGAAATCACCCACCGACAAGCCGAAGCGATCCGCCACGGGCAAGCTATCGGTTTCCCTCGCCCTCCGGCGGGGTTGGTGTGCGGGTTGGTGGGTCCTGAAGGCGACGTCATCGGTATGGCGCGAATCCAAGGACAAGAGCTGCAGCCCGAATGCGTGATCCCCGTTCTGGGCGGCGGAGACTGACGATGTTCCGCTTCGAACCAGTTGCCAGCCGCAAACCGCTCTCTGGGCAGCTCGTATGGTTCCTCTTCTGGCTAGGAGTGACGGTCGTAGGTTTCTTTCTGACCCCCAGCCCCGCCGGGCATGGCACCCATACGCAGCTCGGCCTTGCGCCCTGCGCCTCGGCGTCAATGTTGGGACGACCCTGCCCTGGCTGCGGACTCACGACCAGCTTCACGGCAACGGTGCATGGCCAGTTCCTGACCGCCTTTCGGGCAAACGCCTTCGGACCCTTCCTTTACGCGCTGTTCACGATCTCAGCGCTGGTGTGCGGCGTGACCTACGCTCGAAAGATTAGGTTTGTCACCGACACCAAGGGCTTCAACTGGGCCCTCGGCATCTTGGTCGCGAGCTTCCTACTGTACGGCGGCCTTCGGTTCTTGCTCGTCACCGACTACGGTCCCTGAGCCCTCACCACTCGCGCGACGCCGCTGAGGTCGAACGCCGGCAGATAAACGCGCCAGCCCGCGTCTCGGAGGAGCACCTGAACCAGCTCAGCTTGGTGGTCGCCTACTTCGAGGAGCATCCAGCCTGAGGGCTGAAGCCACGCCTGAGCCTCCCGCGCCAGCCGTCGGTAGAAATCGAGACCGTCCTCGCCGGCGTACAGCGCCTGGGGCGGCTCGTGTAGTTCGATCTCCGGAGGAAGTGGATCCCCCGTTCCCACGTAGGGTGGATTAGAAACGATCAAGTCGAATCTTCGACCGGCGAGCACTCCGCTGAAGACATCGCCCTCGATCACCTCCAAATGGGTACCCAACGCCTCCGCATTTCGGGTGGCATACCCCGCGGCCGCAGCGGAAACATCCACCGCCGAAACCTGCCAATCGGGTCGCTCAAATGCGATCGAGATCGCCACGCATCCCGAACCCGTACCGATATCCAACACCTTAGCCCCGGTCGGCAAGTCGAGTTCTAGCGCGGCCTCAACGAGCGTTTCTGTCTCCTGGCGGGGAATCAAAACGCCCGGTCCAACCACGAAACGGAGACCGAAGAACTCGCGCACGCCCGTGAGATAGGCGAGTGGCTCGCAACCTAAACGACGCTCGAGCAGTGCGTCAAGTTCGGCGGGAACCGGCCATTCGCCGTGGACAAGGACCTGGGTGCGATCAACGTTGTAGACATGAGCCGCGAGCACTTGGGATTCGAGCGCAGGATAGTCGATCCCCGTCTCGGCGAGGGCCGCCGTTGCTTGTCGTAGCCACTCAGCAAGCGTCATTCGCCGAGGGTGTTCCGCTCAAGTTCTTGCTCGGCCTCGCGGACCATGCGGAGTTCGTTGAGTGTCTGGGTCATCGCCAGCCGCGAACGCAGATGATCTTCCTGTCCCACGCTCGAGGCGATCAGTTCCTTCGATGCTGACTCGACCTCGTCGGCGAGGTGGGATAGCATCGTCACGGTCTCCGTCGCCTCATCGAAGGTGACGGGCAACAGATCCTCGCCGCGGGTGATGTTCACGGTGCCTCCGAACTGCTCCACCACGTCGATCACGACCGACTGCCAGCCCTGGGGTCCGGCGTTTGGCTGATAGCACGACTTCAAGAGAAGCAAGAGTTCGAGCATGGCGCGATCGGCGCTCTGGAACGCGTGGTCGCGAATGCTCTTCCAGTGCTCGGGGAGTTCGGGATCGGTCCAGAAAGGGGTCGCAAGCGCACTGTTGACGCGCCGCCAGTTGCGGGCGGCTTCTTCAAGGAGAGCCCCGGCCGTGGGCGAGAGTTCACGATGAAGGCGGCGCCGCTGTAGCGATCCGTTCAACTCGTTGATAAAGGGCTTGGCTTCCCGGAATACGTCCTTGTTGGGGAGCGCGTCCACACGCCGCTTCCGCTCGCTGAGATAGAACGCACCGAATCCGGCGAGGGTCAAGACGTTGAGCCCCATCCACACCATGATGTTCGACAGGCCAACCTGAATGGAGCCGGTCCCGGCCAGAATGCCGAAGCCCGCCCCCATCACCGCCGCGGTTACCCCAATGATCGCCCCCGCGACGCCCATGCGCCGTTGATCGACATTCTCGCGCTTGACCACCTCTTGCAGGTAGTCGCTCAGAAAGGGCAGTTGCTTGGACCGACCCGAGAAGAACACGGTTCATTATGGATGCACCGGGCTCGGGGGGTAGGTCAGATGGCTTGTTGGGGTGTTGGCGGGTTAACTTATTGGAGCGTTGAACTTTAGACAGTTGGGCCGTTAGCTTGCGGCTCGCGATGAGTGGTGATCGCGATCCCTCCGTAAGGTTCGACGCCAACACACCAACACGCCAACCGGACAATCCCGGTATCTTCATTTCACCCCTGTGATTCGCCGCATCACCCTCGAGAACTTCATGTCCCACGTCAACACGGTCATCGAACCGGCGGCGGGATTGACGGTGATCGTTGGTCCGAACAACTGCGGGAAGTCGGCCATCGTCGCGGCCTTGCAGTGCCTCAGCTACGGTGCCTATGGCAAGCCGTTCGTTCGCCACGGGTGCCGATACGCCAAGGTCACCGTCGACACCGGTGAAGGGGACCGAATCGAATGGATGCGCGAGAACGACTCCGTGACTTACACCATCAACGGAGTGAAGACGCATCGTGGCGTCGTGCCTGACGACTTGCCGAAGCTGCTGAAGATCAACCGGGTCGTGGCCGACGACGACGAGTCGGAGTTCGACATCCACTTCGCCGAGCAGAAGCAACCGATCTTCCTCCTCGGCAAGGCCAAAGATGCCGCGCTCTTCTTCGCATCATCGTCCGATGCCGGATACCTGCTGCGCATGCAGCAGAACTGGAAAGACCGGATTCGCGATCGCCGCAGAGAGGCTAACCGGCTGAGTGAGGGCTTGATCTCAGATCGCGTTCGTTACGAGGGATACGCGCCGCTTGCCGACATCGAGCCAGCGATGAAAGAGATCGAGGCTCACTATGCCGAGCTCGCCGAGATCGAGCAGAGTCGTGCGGCACTCCTGGGTTTCCTCAAGCGACAGAAAAACACGCTGCGATCGGTGGAACACCAACACGCCGCCGCCCAAGCCTTGCACGAACTGCCGAGTGTTCCCGCTCTGGCCGATGAAGAGAGTTGCCGTAAGGTGGTTTCTCGATGGCGATCGCTGCGCCGTTCGGTAATGCGGGAAGAGTTGCTCGGCAAATCCCTAGAGATTGCCGCACCTCCGACCCTCAGCGACACTGCCGGACTCTCCCAACTCGTGCGTGACACCCATAGGAAGCGCCACTACGTCGCAAAAATCGGAGCCAAAGCCAGCGTCGTCCAGGCCCTGGAAGATCCTCCTGTTCAGATCGACACGAGCGGCCTCGCCCGTGCGATTCAGGCCGTGAAAAGTGCCAAGCGCGCGGTCGATCTTGCCACGCAGAAGCTGGATCAAGACCGAGCGGCACTCGACAAGTCGGCGGCAGATCTTCGCGAATACGTGTCTCGCCATCCCGAGTGCCCCACGTGCGGCGGGGCTATCGATCCCGAGCGGTTCCTGAATCGACAGGAGCACACGCATGCGTGAGTTCCGTGGCCTGCTCTTCATCGGCGATCCCCACCTCGCCCATCGTGCGCCGGGATATCGCAAGGATGACTACGGTCAGGCGATCTTGGAGAAGCTTCGGTGGTGCCTAGAATACGCCGCGCAGGAGAATCTCCAACCCGCACTCCTCGGAGACCTCTTTCACTGGGCCCGCGACAACGCGAACTGGTTGATCGCCGAACTCTGCGAGATGCTCCGCGGGCGCGACGTCATCGGCATTTACGGCAACCACGACGTCCACCAGAGCATGCTCACCGACAACGACTCGCTGAGCGTGCCCGTAAAGGCCGGACTCCTCCGCCTCATAACCGAGCGCGATGTGTGGGAAGGAATCGTCGGCGGATACCCCGTTGTGGTTGGTGGCACGCCTTATGGCGCGTACCGCCCAAGCGACTATCCTCCCGGGTACGGCGGCAAGAAACTCGTCATCTGGATGATGCACCACGATGTCACAGTGCAGGGCTACCTCGGCAAGATGGACCCCGAGGAGCTGCCCGGCATCCATCTGGTCGTTAACGGCCACATCCACCGCCGGCTTGATCCCGTGGTTGTGCGCCGCACGACGTGGCTGACCCCGGGCAACATCGCTCGCACCAAGCGCTCGGAAGGGGTGAACACGCCGGCCGTTCTACGAATCGATGTTTTGGCCGAGGGCTTGTGGGATGCCCAGTACATCACCGTCCCCCACCGTCCTGCCGAGGAGGTCTTTTCCGAGGTGCCGGCCATCGATACCGAGCTGCCCTACGAGGGGTCGTCGGCTTTCGTGAGGGGCCTCAGCGCCATCCGCGGCGGCCGGATGGGGGGTGAAGGACTCCGAGCGTTCCTCGACCACAATCTCGATCAGTTCGAGCCCGAAGTTGCCGCCAAGATTCGCGAACTCGCCGATGAGGTGCTATCCGATGCCTGATATCCAAGAACTCGACGTCCTTCGATCCCGATATGACAAGCTCGCGGCTCAGCGGAGCGCCGCCGAGGCGCTGCTCGAAAACGCGAAAAAGGAACTCGCGAAGCTCGAGGCTGAAGCCAAAGAGACCTACGGAACGAGCGATCTCGCCGAGCTGGAAGCCCAACTGGCGAAGATGGAGCAAGAGAACCTCGAGAAGCGACGCGCTTATCAGCAGCAACTGGACACGATCGAGGAGAAGCTGAAAGAGGTCGAGGAGAAGTTTCCCAAGGAATGATCTTCGAAGAACTTACGCGTCCGGAATCGCCAGTTCGCCTCCGCGACCGGTTTATGAGGCTCCGTGCGCAACGCGACGAACTCAAGCACGTCATCGAGCGGCACGAAAAGCGATTGGCGGAGCTTCAGCACGAAGTCGAGCTCGAAGCCAAGGTCGACCAGGCGATGGCGACGCTGACCGATCAGCTGTTCAGCGACGTCGCCGAGTTGCTCCAAGACCGGCTCACGACCGCGCTCGAGGAAGTGCTCGATCAGCCCCTGCGCTTCCGAGCCGAGACCAAGCTGGCTCGTGGCGTGGCCACGGTCCGGTTCTGGATCGAGCGCGACGGCAACGAGGAGGACATCCTCAAGGGTCAGGGGGGCTCCGTGACCAACGTGCTCAGCGTGTGCCTGCGGATGTTCGCCCTTCGCCGCTGCGACGAGAAACTCCACCGGCCCTTCCTCGTGCTCGATGAGCCCGACGCGTGGCTCCGGCCCGACGTGGTGCCTCGCTTGGTGAAGATCATCGCGGAAGCGGGTCGAGAGTTAGGCTTCCAAACTATACTGATCAGCCACCACGACATCGATCTCTTCTCGCAGTACGCGGATCGGGTTTACCGGCTGGATCCCCAGGGCGACGGTTCCGTCCGGGCACGGATCGTGGGCGGTTCGGTTACCGAAGATGAGGTTGAGGCGGGACCGCCGAGGATGCCCACCAACCTGTTCGACGACCTTTAGTTGCCGGCGACGAGATTGCGCCGCGTAATCACCAGCAAGTTCGAGAGCTTGCGATTTGGCGAGACCAGCATCTTTCCGCCGTAATACAGACACGTGCTGCCTCCGCCATCGAGGCTCAGTCCGGCACGTACGCCCTGCTTCACCATCGCATGACCCAACTGGCTTAGCGTCACCTTTGACTGCGTGACCAAGAAGACGACCTTTCCTTGCTTGGTGGTTCCGACACCGACCCGGGCGGCTCGGCCCCAGATCGCGGGGTCCTTAAACGCTTGGCCCCGCGGGTTCGGTACGACCTTGCCTCCGTTCACCACGCGTACCGCTCCGCGCAACCCGAACTGGAAGCTCGACCAATCGGTTGGCCGGTGGAACTTCTCGTCGAAGATCGAAAGCTCTCCGGTCCACGCCACGCCGAGCCCAGAACCACGGGCTCCATGCGCGACGAGTTTGCCATTCACCAAGACGTCGGCTACGGGAATCTGGTGCTTAGGCGAAAAGAACGTGCCCGTCACCGCGATCAGCGGCTGCTCCTTGCCAATCAGCTTCCACACGTTCGTGAGCTGGTTGCTGTGAACGGTCTTGGCCGACAACGATGGACTGCTCAGGTTGCAGACCACCACATGGTAGACCGCGTTCCCGTACCTCACCATTTTGTGGGCCGCATGAGATGCGGGGCTCGGTGCGGATGGCGTCGCCAAGGCGACGATGGCAGCTGCGGTGGCAAACATGGCGGGCCTCCTGAGAGTGGGTACTTCTATTGTCCGTCAAGGTTCAGGAGTTCCCACTGGCTTTTTTGCCGGGATGAACCCATGATCTTGAAGAAAGGACCGCAACTCGCCCATGTAGAGTTCGGGGTGAATCCACCTTCCTTCCGCATGGTCCGAGTTTGGGAGCCACACCAGCCGGCCGCGATCGCCCAACGCGGCCAAGTTGCGCTCGGCTTCAGCGGGCACCGCAAGCTTGTCCTTCGCACCGTGCAAGAGCAGCACGGGGATGGTCGATTGCGTCAGTGCCTTGGCCACGTCCACCCGGTAGGGATTGACTCGGACGAGCGGCCATGACAACCAGAGTGTCGGAGCGAGCGCGATGCTCAGCCACTCTCCGCCCACAAAGCGCCACCAGCCTCGGACCGCCGACGGCAGTCTCGAATATGAACAGTCCAGCACGACCCCGCCGATCGTGTCGGATTCCGCCGCGGCAAAGGCGGAGGCAGCGGCCCCCATGCTGCTTCCGATCAAGACCACCTTGACTCCAGGATAGCGTCGGTTGGCCTCCGCAACCGCGGCATGGACGTCGGTGCGCTCAAGCCACCCCATTCCACATAACTTGCCCGAACTGCGTCCGTGAGCGCGAAAGTCGGGCAACAGGCAAGCACAGCCGTCGTGATACAGTTGCGCGGCCACCGGCGCCATTTCGGACCGCGACATCAGGTAGCCGTGGAGGAGTATGGCGACGCAAGAGGGCGACTCACGCGGAATCCACCAGGCACGCAGCGTCTGCCCGTCGTTCGTTTGAATGGTCAGGTCCTCTTGAGGAACCCCCAGCATCCCGGGAGAAATGAACACCGGAGTCCGCGGCGGGCGTACACTGAACCATGCGATCACAAACAGGATCGCCACGTACACGACCAACGCTGCGAGTGCGTACATCATGAATGCGCTAAAATCTCCCGTCCATGTTCGCCCTTAACTTTTACACCGACTTGTATGGCGATGTCCTGAAGAACCATCGCAAAACCGTGACCATTCGGTTGGGCGACAAGTCCGACAAATACCGCGACGGCATGCTCACGTGGGTCACGGTCGGGCCTCGATTCGGCCGTCGACAAAAGCTGTATACCGCAATCCTCGACCGTGTCGAGGTCAAGACGATCAGCGAACTCTCCCCGCGCGACATCGAGCGAGAGAACCCCGAGTTCCGCTCGCAAGACGACGTCATCGAAATGCTCTCCCGCATTTACGGCGAGTTCATCACGCCGGAGCATCGGGTCACGGTGATCTACTTCTCGCGCGTCGACGAGTAGTCTCCATGTCGTCCTTCGGTCCCGTCGCCCCCTTTTATGACCAGTTGATGGCGTCGGTGCCCTACTCGATGTGGGTCAGCTACTACCAACTGCTTCTCGCGCACCAGGACATCTATCCGAAGCGCCTCCTCGATGTTGCGTGCGGGACGGGCATCTTGGCGGAGTTGCTCCACGCCGAGGCTTACGACGTGACCGGCTTTGATCTGAGCGCGCCGATGATCGAGCGGGCACGTCAGAAGGCCACCGAGAAGGGTCTGCCGATCCGCTACGAAGTGGCCGATGCCGCCACGTTCGACCTCGGTGAGACCTTCGACGCCGCCTACAGTTTCTTCGACAGCCTCAACTACATCACTGACCCCGACGATCTTCAGGCGTGCTTCCACCGGGTTGCCAAACATCTTCCCATCGGGGGGTCTTGGATCTTCGACCTCAACACGCGGTACGCGTTCGAGCAGGAAATGTTCGACCAGTCGAACTTGAAGCCAAATGCCCCGGTCCGCTACGATTGGCACGGTGAATGGGATCCTCACCGGCTGATCATTCGCGTCAACATGAAGTTCTGGGTCGAGGGCCAGGAGTACACGGAGACCCACGTTCAGCGCGCCCACCCCCACGAAGAGGTCATCGAAATGCTGGAGGACGCGGGATTCGACCGGATTCGCGCCTTTCACAGCTACACCCTCAACCCTCCGCGGCGGACGAGCGATCGCTTGCATTACATGGCCGTTCGCACGCGGTAGGCTTGGCGTTCGATGCGCGTCACCCACGTCGTCCGGTTCGATGCTGGCCTCTACTACGGAGGCGGAGAGATACAGGCCGAGCGGACGGGGCAAGCTTTGCGCGATCTCGGCGTCGAGGTGGTTCCTTTCTCGCCAACTCAGCGCGAGTTCGGCGACCTCGTCCATTTCTTTGGCAACTTCGACTATTTCGACGATGTTGCGTCACGTCTGCGCGCCGCGAAGATCCCGTATGTCGTTTCGCCGATCTTCGTGTCGCCGCGCACCGAGGGACGGCTGAAATGGCGGCGAACTCGTCAATCGGTGCTCGGGCAGTATCCGAAGCGAACGGCTTCCTTGCTTGCCGGCGCCCGGTGCCTTTACACCCTCACCGAGCATGAAGAACGGAACCTGAGGGCCTACTTCGGCTCCGATCTACCCGAGATGGTGCGAATCCCCAATGGCGTTGAGGATCGGTTCAGTGAGGGAAATGCGATCGCTTTCCACTCTCGCTTCCGAATCGAACCTCCCTTCGCCATCCACGTCGGCACCCTGGACGCCAGCAAGAACCAGTTGGCTTCGATCGCTGCCTGCGGATCGGACATCCAACTCGTCATCATGGGCCGAGAGAACAACGCCGCCTACGTCGAGAAGTGCCGAGCGGCGGCAGGCTCGAACATCCACATCCTCGGCTCCTTTCCCCACTCGGACCCCGTGCTCACCGATGCCCTCGCGGCAGCCAGTGTCTTTGTACTGCCCAGCTATCGCGAGTTGTTTCCGCTATCGGCCCTTGAGGCGACCGTCGCCGGCTGCCACTTGGTGCTTTCCGACCGATGGGGAGGCGAAGCGATTTGGGGGAGTGACGCCGCGTACGTCAGCCCCGATGATCCCGCCGCGATCCGTCAGGCCATTAGAGAGCGAATCGACCTTCCCAAGCGCACCAGGGACGAGATCGAACCCTATCGGTTCCAGTACAGTTGGCCACGCGTCGCCGAGCGCATCTTGAGCACCTACCACATGGCGTTGCGCTAGGCGCGGCGACACCAGACATTCACCGCGAGCCCCATCTCAGGCGTCGGCGGGAAGTCATAGACCGGGTCGTCCTCGTGCAGCACGTTGAACCGGTAGCTGTTCCACTGCTCGATCTGTGCTTTGATCTCCTGGGCAGTCCAACCAAGCTTGGGGGCGATCTCCCAATGAAACTCGTAAAAGAGGTCGGGGTGGTGGTTCCGAATGGTCTGCTCCGCTCCCTTGATCGCTTGCGGCTCAAACCCCTCCACATCGATCTTGAGGAAGCCTACGTTCTCGAGCGCTAACTGCTGAACCATCGAGTCGACCGAGTACACGGGCACCTTGACCGACTCCGCGCCGGGGCCGGTCGTTGCTTCGGAGAGCGTTGCCGCATCCGAGCTTCCGGGAACGGTGAAGAAGTTCAGTTCGCCATCCGTCTCCCCCACTGCCGCGCTGAACAGCGTCACATTCCGCAGATTGTTCAAAGCGAAGGTGCAGGCGGCTCGCTTGGCGGTATCGGGATTCGGTTCGACCGCGATGACCGGCTGATCCGTCTTCGCCGCCACCATCGCGGCGACCACCCCCATGTTCGTGCCGATATCGAAGTAAGCACCTGGGTTCGAGCTCAGGCTCTCGAGGATGTGGCCCACGGTCGCGTCCTCGTAGTGGGGCATAAGCGCGATGCCCCGCGCGTAGCGGTCGCGGAAGTCACCCATGAACTTCATCCCCGAGACCTCAAACACAAAGTAAGGCTTCCTAAGATCGACCGTTCGCTTGACGATGCTGTTGATCGTCTTGCGGATCACCTTCGGCATCCGCTCGCCAATCCGCAACCAACGAAGGGCCCGGTCGTGATTCCCCACCAACGGCTGGGTCTCCTGCAGAATCCTCTGAAAGTCGTCGAACGTGTAGATCATCGGCTGGCGAGCACCTGCCGGTATTGTGCATCAATCTGCGCGGCAACACTGGGCCAGGCGTAGGTGCTCGCGTAGCGCTTGCGCTGATCGTCGCGTTGGTGGGCCCGCGCCAATGCCGACTGGATTGCATCCCGCCAGCGCGCCACGTCGTCGGGAGGGCAGTACACGGCATCGCCTCCGAAAAACTCTTCGGCTCCCCAAGCATCGCTCAGAACAAGCCTTGCCCCTCCACATGCGGCCTCGAGTGCGGAGAGGCTAAGGACCTCCATGCGCGAAGGTTGGCAGAACACTTCGGCAGCCGCATAAGCCGACGAGAGCATCGGGTCGCCAGGGGGCAAGGCACCGAGAAGATGGACATTCGGGCCAGCCTCCGCCCGACACTGCGCGACATACCCCTCATCATCCATAGCTCCGTACAGCACAAGGTCGACCTCCAGGCCGGCAACGGCACGGATCAAAGTCAGCTGATTCTTGCGCTCCGCGAGGCGCCCCGTGCAGATGACGACCGGTCGCCCGAACGGATGGGCGGCCCGAAAGGCGTCTGGCGACCCGGAAGCGAACTGCTCGGAGACCCCGTTCGGAATCGGGACGAAGGGAGCAAGGTGCTCGCCGAAGTAAGTTCTCAGGTTGCGCTGCTCGATCCGACTCAGCGTGAACAGCCTGGCCGCCTGCTGGTACAGCTTACGCTGCCCCCGGTAGATGCTCCGGTCGGTCAGCCTCTTCCGAATCGCGCGCAGGCTAAGAGCCGCGCCCTGGACGGGCGGCAAGAACACCGGCGAGCACACGTAGGGCACCCCCCGAACCTGACATTGGCGGGCAACATCCCAGTAGCTATCGAAGGTGCCAAAGAAGTGCACCAAGTCGCCCAGCGAGCGGTTGAGAGGCTGGTGAATCTCGATGTCCCAGCCCCGCTCCTCGAGCGCGGCCTTTGTGGCTTCGGCTTGGTTCTCGAGACCTCCCCCGACCAAACCGCCGTGGAGACTCAGCACAAACGTCACTCTCGGCACGCGCCGAGGTTACCGCAGACTCAACACGAGCCTAGGCGTAAGCCAGGCTTACGATCTTCTGCGCGGCTTCCTGCATCGTCCCCGCCGGAACAATCCGCGAGCCCGCCAAGATCGCGCGGCCCTCTTCGGCCGCCGTGCCCTCGATGCGCGCCACGACCGGAATCGTCACGTTCAAGTCCTCAAGTGCCGCGAGCACACCCTTCGCCACTTCGTCGCAGCGAGTGATGCCGCCAAAGATGTTGATGAGAAGGCCCTTGACCTCCTTATCCATGAGCACCAGCTCGACACACGACTTAACGCGCTCCTGTTGCGCACCGCCGCCGACGTCCAAAAAGTCTGCCGGGCGGCCTCCGGCGTCGCTGACCTCGTCGAGCGAGCACATCACCAAGCCCGCGCCGTTGCCGATGATTCCGATGTCCCCACCCAGGCGAACATAAGCGATCCCTCGGCGCGATGCTTCGGCTTCGATCGGGTCTTCGGCGCTGTCTTCCTTGGTCTCGTCGTACTCCGGATGGCGGAACATGGCGTTGTCGTCGATCGACACCTTGGCGTCCGCCGCGATCAGCTTGCCGTCGGGCGTCAGCGCCACCGGGTTGATCTCCACCATGTCGGCGTCGGACTCCAGATACGCCTTGACCAGCTTCTTGATCATCGAGATCATCTGGTTCTGCGCAACCTTGGGAATCCCCGCCGCCTTCACCGCTTTGCGGAGCTCAAAGTCGCCAAGCCCCCACGCCGGATCGACGTGGACGCGAACAATCGCCTCGGGCGTGTCGTGGGCGACCTCTTCGATATCCATGCCGCCCCGAGCCGAAATCATCACCAGCAACTTCTGCTCCGCGCGGTCGAGCAAGACCGCCAGGTAGTACTCCTCAGCGATGTCCACCAACTCGGCAACGAGAACCTTCTCGACCACCATGCCGGTCGGATTCTGAATGCTGACCAGCCGCTTGCCGATCAACTCGCCGGTGAAGGTGGCCGCATCCGCGGCGTTGTCAAACAGCTTGACGCCCCCGGCCTTTCCTCGGCCGCCCATGAGCACCTGAGCCTTAACGACGACGTTGCCGCCGAATCGCTCCGCGATCGCGCGCGCCTCCGCCGCGTTGTTGGCGACTTCGCCGCCGGGAACAGGCACGCCATAGCGCGCGAGCAGGTCCTTGGATTGGTACTCGTGGAGCTTCATACGGAGGCTTTGAGGATACCTTGAGGCACAGTAAACTCACCGCTTCGATGTCGCCACGAATCTACGCCGATCACGCCGCCACGACTCCGCTGCTTCCTGCCGCCCGCGAGGCGATGTTGCCGTGGCTGGAAGCTGGCTTCGGCAATGCCTCGTCGATCCATAGCGAGGGCCGCCAAGCGCGCGCCGCTATCGATGAAGCCCGAGAGGTGCTGAGCGAGGAGCTCGGCTCTCTGTTCGCGGAAGTGATCTTCACGGGCAGCGGCACCGAAGCGGCCAACCTGGCCTTGTTCGGAACCGCCCTTTCCGCGATGGAATGTGGAAGTCCACGCAAGCGCATCCTCATCGGGGCCGCCGATCACCATTGCGTGCTCCACACGCAAGAGCGGCTCGAGCAGTTCGGATTTGTCCTCGACCTGATTCCGGTCGACCGCGCGGCGCGTGTGGATTTGGACGCACTCGAAAGTCTGCTCGGAGACGACGTGCTCCTCGTGGCGCTACTTCACGCAAACAACGAGTTCGGCACCCTTGCGCCGGTACGAGAAGCCGCCGTACTTGCCCAACGGGTGGGGGCGAAGGTGTTCATCGACGCGGTGCAGACCTTCGGCACGTTGCCGGTTCAAGTGGACGATCTTGGGGCGGATATGCTTGCTGTTTCCGCGCACAAGGTGTACGGACCGAAGGGCGTAGGGGCGCTGTACATCCGGGCGGGAACCGGCGTGTCACCGTTGATCGTCGGCGGCGGCCAAGAGCGGGAAATGCGCGCCGGCACCGAGAACCCGGCCCTGATCGTGGGGTTTGCGGAGGCGGTTCGCCACTTCTCACGACTGAGTGAGGCACCCGAACCTTATCCCGCCACACAGGGCTTCCTCGCTGGGTTGAAGGACAGCGTCCCGCCCCACGCCAAATCCGACAATCGCCGGACCGTCCAGAAATCTGAAATCCTCACGCTGCCGGGCCACATCCACTTAGGGTTCCCCGGCATCAGCGCCGAGTCGCTGCTGATCCGTCTCGACCGCGAGGGCGTGAGCGCATCCGCTGGCGCGGCCTGCTCCGCGGGGAGCCTTGAGCCGAGCCATGTAATGCTCGCGGCTGGGTTCTCTCCTATCAAGGCCAAAGAAGGCATCCGATTCAGCTTCGGGCGTTATCAGTCGTTCGAAGATGGGGCTGAGGCTGCAAGCCGATTAAAGAGAGTCTTGGCCGATTTCCGGCGGATGTCCTGAAGGGTGAAGCTCACGTGGGGCAGGGATGCCTCGTGCCCTGCCTGTTCTGCAAACGCGCACTTACTCCCCCTCTCCGCAAGCGGGGAGGGGGTCGGGGGGTGGGGTCAACGTTCGACCGTACGCCCGTAGCGCTCTTCGCACCGCGTAATGACTCGTTCGATCCAATCCGTGACCGGAGCAGCATCGAACATGAAGAAGTCACGGTTGGGGATGCGCAGGGTCTCGATGCCGAACATCGCGATGCTCTCGTCGCGATCCCTGTCACACTCGGCGTCATGCTGCTCTCCGTCGAACTCTACGGCGAGCATTGCTTCCTTGCAGAAGAAGTCGAGGACGGAGCCGGCAATCGGATACTGCCGGCGAAACTCAAACCCCAGGCGGTGCTTGCGGCACTTCTCCCAGAAGATGCTCTCGGCGACCGACATCTCCTTGCGCAGCCTGCGGGCGCATTCTTTCTCGGGCATGATCTACAGGTTTACCCCACCCCCCAGCCCCCTCCCCGCCCGCGGAGAGGGGGAGTCAGGAGCTTCGAGCCCGAGCCTTGCGCTAGACTGATGTCTGTGTCCTCCGGGCGTGATCTCATCGAAGCTGCATTCGCCGAGCTGCGTCGGCGGCCGGGATTCGTCGATCGCCCCGATCAGCTTCATCTAGCCCACCTCCTGGGAGATTGCATCAGCGGCAAGTCGAGCGGCGCGTTCGAGGCGCCCACGGGACTCGGAAAGTCCCTTGCCGCACTGATTCCCGCCATCGCCTACGCGACCGCCGAAGGCAAGCGAACGGTCATCGCCACCTACACCAACGTGCTCGCCGAGCAATATTGGCGGCACGACTGGCCCCTCGCGGTCAGCCTCTTCCCTCCCGAGCCGCCGATCAACGGCGCGTTCCTCATCGGGCGCCAACGTTATGCCTGCCTCGCTGCGAGAGGCGACTACCACGCAGGCACCCTGCGCTCTTTCGTCAACGAAGCCGAACTCGGTATCGAGTCGGAGTTTCGGGCCCACGTCAATCTGGCCCCCCGAGAAATGGCCGGGCTGTGGAACTCGATCGTCACTCCACCGGTCTGCCCGGCTCGCCTGTGCCACCGCTACAACGACTGCTTCTATTACAAAGCGCGGCGGGCAGCCGAGAAGGGAAACGTCATCATCACGAACCACAGCGTGGTGATCCAGGATGCTCTGCTGAAGCGCGCCAGCACCGGGGAACTCAGCCTGCTGGGCAACTACGACTTCTTGGTCCTCGACGAGGCCCATGACTTCCTCTCCGCGGCGGCAAACGGACTCGAGTTCGAACTCAGCGAAACCAAGGCCCAGCAAGTTGTCGGCATTGTGCGCCGGATGCAAGCCACGCTCGACCCCATCGCTCGCGACGCCGGACAAGCGGCGGTATGGCAGCAGGCCTGCGATGCATTTACCGAAGGAATCCTGACCGCGGCGAAACGCATCGGGTTCGACATCCCTTCCGGCATTATCAAAGTCAACCCGCCCCAACTGCTTGAGCATCCGGGCGTCCGGGCTTCAGCGCTGCCCGACCTCGAGGGATTCGCTCAGGGCCTCTCGGCCGACATCGCTGGCATGACCGAGGGCTTTGTGAAACTCACCGAGGCGATGCTCAAGAGTTGGGCCCAAGAGGGACACGCGAAGCCCGAGGCGCAGGACACGGTACGCAACTATCTCATCTTCTTGCGCGAGTTCGGCGAGAACACCCGCCACTTGTTCACGCCCGCCGACGAAAGCGATGTTGGTGTCACGTACAGCAACTCGTCGGGACGGGGCGAGTTCTTCTCGGCGATGCTTCGGCGCGACGTGGTGGGTCTCGAGGGGCCGTTGCGGGACTTGCTTTGGGCGCGGACCCCCTTTGCCTGCATGTCCGCCACCCTGGCGGTCGACGGCCGTTTCGACTTCTTCCGTCGTCTGTCCGGCGTCGACCCCCAGTACGAGGAAGTACTGCCTTCCCCCTTCGATTTCGCCAGCCAAGCCGCGCTGTACATCCCTCCTTCGGGGCGGATCCCGGACCCGGCGACGGCCCGCAAACAAGGGATGGAAGATGCCTATTACGCCGCACTCGCTCGCGAGATCGGCAGCATTCTCGATGCCCTTGACGGACGGACGCTCGTCCTCTTCCACAGCCGCAAGGAGATGGAAGCGGTCCACCAACTGATGCCCAAGCGCGAGGACCGTCCGATCTTCATTCAGCGGTCGAGCGGAGCAGCGGCGACGGGCGAGAAGTTCAAGTCAAACGTGAAGTCATCGATGTTCGCGTTGCGCTCGTTCTGGACCGGATTCGACGCCCCCGGCGAGACCCTTTCGTGTGTCGTGCTGGTCCGCGTTCCGTTCGAGGTGCCGGTCGATCCCGTAGCGGTCGCCCGGATGGCCTGGCTGAGTTCATTGGGCCACGATCCGTTTGTTTCCTACACGCTGCCGGTCGCGAAGATGATGATGCGTCAGGGAGCGGGACGGCTCATCCGTCGGGCCGAAGATCGCGGGATCATCGCCCTGCTCGACCCTCGCCTCCGCTCGAAGGGCTACGGCGAACAGATTATCGAGAATCTACCCGCCGGAATGCGGAGCTTTGATGACATTTGGGATGCCGTCGCGCACGTGCAACCGTAGGTTCTACGGGGTCAATAGGATCAGAGCCGGTACAAATACTGTGTATTTTTCGACAGAATGCCCTTATACTGAGAGTGGCTTCTTACGGAGTGTTTTGGAGGGTTTATGAAAAAGCTATTGTTTGCCTCGATGCTCGCGGGATTGTCCGTTGCGTCACAGGCGATTATCTTTGAGTTCGAATCGAACAACACGACGGGAACCGCGAACCTGATCACGCGAGGGGCCTCGCCGTGGGCGGACGTAGGACAGCTTTCTCTGAATCCGGCAGGTGACAACGATTACTTCATGTTCACCTTGTTCGCCGGCGAAACGCTGACCGCGATCACGACGCCGATGCAGACGCAGTTCTCGGCCCCGGACACGATGATACATCTGCTCGATCCGGGCTTGGTCGAGGTCGCGTTTAACGACGACGCCGGCAGCGGATTTGGGTCGGCGATTCGCTACACCGCGCTGACGAGTGGCACGTACTACCTCGGCATCACCGGTTTTGGCGACCGGAACTTTGTGGGCAACCACACCGAGTTCGGCGACTATGTCCTGACGATGAGCATTGTGCCCGAGCCGGGAACAATGATTGCGCTGGGTGCGGGTGCCGCGGCTCTCGTGGCGCGCCGTCGCCGACGAGCCTAGGACGCATACCCTCCACAAAAACGAAGGCCGGACAGGATATCCTGTCCGGCCTCGTTGCATTGGCGTGCCTCGATTAGCTGACGGTGACGGCCGCGCCGCGAGCGTTGACGGCGTCCCAGTCGATGCACTGGAGATAGGCGTCGATATACTTGGCGCGCGCCGTCTGGAAGTCCAGATAGTAAGCGTGCTCGTACACGTCCATCGCGAGCAAGAGCGTGTGGTTCCAGATCGGGAAGCTGTTCTGGGCATCACCGATGTAGTTGAACACGCGCTTCTCGGCGTGGTCGTAGGCCAGGTAGACCCAGCCGCGACCCGCGATACCGGTCGCCTTGAACTCCGCCGCCCACTTTTCGAACGAGCCGTAGGCCTCGTTGATCAGCTCGGCGACCTTGCCGGTCGCCGGGCCGCCTTCGCCACCCATCGTCTCAAAGTAAACGTTGTGGTTGATGTAGCCTTCGTAAGCGAAGGTGTAATCGACCTTGAGCGCTCGCATCATGCTGTAGATCTGGTTCGCCTTCGCGGGGTCGACTTCCATCTCGGCGAGCGCCTTGCGGATCTCATTGGTCTTGTTGGCATAACCCTGCCAGAGCTTCAAGTGCTCATCGTGGGTCTTACGACTGATGCCCACCCGCTCGGAGGTGTAGACCTTCTCAGGGATGGCTTGGGGAACGGTAACGAGTTTCAATTCCATGGCGGTTTCCTCGGACAACGTTGACGCGGAACTCAGGAGGCTGAACGAAGGGCCGAGAACGGCACCAGCGGCTCCCAACCTCAAGAGCTCGCGTCGAGTCATGTCTAAATCCATCAGCAGTTTCCTACGTCTTGCAGGTTCTACGAGGGTACCCGTCCGAGCGTTCGGAGGGCCGACCAGAACAGGGGATCGCGGTATAATCGACTCCAGTTGCCGGATCGTCTAATGGCAGGACAACGGTTTTTGGTGCCGTATGTCTAGGTTCGAGTCCTAGTCCGGCAGCCACTTCTCCCCAGAAACGGACGAAGCGGGCCTCATCCGTTCGCACGGGCCAACGCGTCTCGAATCCTCTCCACGGACGGGACCCCGCCCGGATAATAGCGTCAGCTTGGGGGAACGGTCAGGTCTTCTCGGGGAACGGAGCCAAACACGTCCCGGCCGTCAACCAGCAAGGTGGGCGTGTCGTAGCCTCTCCGCACATCGTCGCTGGGCAGTTCCGTCAAATCGACGGACGTGAACCCTTCAGCACCGAGGGCCTCCAGCATCAAGAGATGCATCTCCTCCGAGGGCGCGCAGTTCCGCTTGGTAAGAAACTCGATCCTCATCTGCCCTTAGTATGTCGCGAAGCGTGCCGTCACTTTCATCGAAGTGTGGCGACGAAATCACCTGGTTTCAAGCTGTGAACAGAGCTATGTACGAGTTCTTCGCGCATCCCTTGGCATTCACAAAACTCGTCGCTATAATGCAACTCGTGCGGGCTCGAGGTTCGATCCGCAGTCATTATCAGCCCTATAAGGGATTAGGAAGGTGTCTTAGGTGAACAAGTTCTTTGCGGCGGCCGCCACGGCCGCCATGGCCACTTGGGGTGCTGCACAAGCCCCCGCCGAGTTCGTCGATGGCGAGGTTCTCGTCAAGTTCCGTGCGGGTGCGCAGATGTCTGCGCCGATCGACCACGCACGCATCGGTGCCCGGCCCGTTGAGACGCTGCGTCGCCTAGAGGTGCAGCGCGTCGCTCTGCCGAAGTCGGTCAGCATCGATCGGGCCTTGACTCACTACCGCAACCTGCCCTACGTCGAGTTCGCCGAGCCGAACTACATCGCGCGGCACTTCCAAGTGACACCCAACGACCCCAGCTACGGCACTCAGTGGGCGTTGCCCAAGATCAGCGCCCCGACCGGCTGGAGCATCACCACCGGCAGCACCGGCGTGACGATTGCGATCATCGACACGGGTGTGGACAAGAACCACTCCGACCTCGTTGGTAAGCTGGTCGCAGGGTACGACTTCGTCAACAACGACAGCGATGCCGACGACGACAACGGGCACGGCACGCACTGCGCCGGCATCGCCGCCGCACTGACGAACAACGGTATTGGCATTGCCGGCGTCGACTGGAATGCCCGTATCATGCCGGTCAAGGTCCTCAATGCCAGTGGATCCGGCTCTTACACCGGGATCGCCAACGGCATCACTTGGGCAGCAGACAACGGGGCGAAGGTCATCTCGATGTCGCTCGGCGGGGGTTCGGGATCGAGCACGCTTGAGAGTGCGGTGAACTACGCCGCGAGCAAGGGCGTGGTGATCGTCGCCGCGGCCGGCAACAGCAACACGACGGCGGCCAGCTACCCGGCGTACTACGCCGCCTGCATCGCCGTGGGTTCGACGACCAGCACCGATGCGCGGTCGAGCTTCAGCAACTACGGCGCCTCGTGGGTCGACGTAGCCGCGCCCGGTTCGAGCATCTACTCGACGTATGACGGCAACACCTACGCCACGCTCAGCGGCACATCGATGTCGACTCCGCACGTGGCGGGCCTGGCCGGGCTCTTGTGGGCGAAGCAAGGCGCAGGCGCCACGGCGACCACCGTGCGCAACGCGATCGAGCAGAACTGCGACAACGTCGGGACCTGGGTTGCCTACGGCCGTATCAACGTCGCCAAGGCGCTGGGCGCGACCGGCGGCGGTGGCGGCGGTGGAACGACAACTACCAACTACGCTCCGACATCGATCCAGGTGTTCGCCGGAACCGTCGTCGGTGGTTCAGTCAGCAGCCTGACGACCAGTGACAACGTTCGGTTCGACCTCCGTAGCGCGGCCTCGGGCAACAATCGGATCGTGGATTACGATGCCATTCTCAGCGGTGTCAACCGCGGTAACGGCGTCACGCAGATCGCACTCACGGTAGAGAACCAGATGACCATCAGTGGCGCGCTGTCGGTCTATCTGTTCAACTACTCGACGGGGCAGTATGTGCAGATCGGCTCTCAGAGTGTCGCCACCAGCGATACGACGACGACCTACACGATCACCTCGGGTGCGGCCAACTACGTGTCGAGTTCAGGAGAATGTATCGTCGGGTTCTATCGCACGCGGCGGAACAAGACCTACTACAACCTGCGCTCCGACCTCGTTCGGGTCGCAGTCACGACCAACAACTAGTCATCGGAGAAAGCCCGCCTTCGCAGTTTGCGGAGGCGGGCTTTTTCATGCCTGAATCGAATTCGCGTGCGCGTGCCTCTTCAAAGGCATGAACTCCGTCAACCCATCCGTCATCGAACTCAAGACCGATGCCTTCAAAGCCGAGGTCATCGACAATGGCGCGCCCATCCTGATCGACTTCTGGGCCCCTTGGTGCGGCCCCTGCCGCATGATGAAGCCCCATTTGGAAGAGACCGCCAAACAACTCGCCGGAGTCGTTCGAGTCT
>JANJUB010000030.1 GCA_024710805.1 Fimbriimonadaceae bacterium
CGCGACATCCACCACGGGGGCCAACTTCGGCGGTTTCTTCCGTTCGGATAGTGTTCTCGGTCGCGCTCTCTACGGCCGGGCCAGCGCGCTAAGCGGCACGACCCACGGCGTTTGGGGCCAAGCTGACAGCCCCGGCGGGCGAGGCGTGACGGGTCTCGCCCCCGCCACCAGCGGCAACGCGACCGGCGTATGGGGCCAGACCGCGAGCACCACGGGGCGCGGAGTCTACGGCTTCACGACATCAGCCACCGGCGTGAACTACGGTGTGATGGGTCAGTCCAGCAGTCCGCAAGGGTTCGGCGTGTACTCTCAGGGCAACCTGCACGCCACCGGCCTCATTTCCGGCAATGGGTCTGGGCTGACGAATGTGAACGCCGCTCAACTCAATGGTCTTACGGCTGCCAACTTCCTGTCATCGACCTTACCCCTGACCCTCTCTGGTTCAAATGCATTCAGCCTCTTTAAAGTCGAGAACTTTGACGGCGGCGCGGCCTCTGCCGTGTATGGCCACTCACGTGCAAACACGGGAAATGGATACGGGGTCTTCGGTCGGAGCGAGGCACCGCAAAGCTCTGGCGTTCTCGGAATCGTGGGTGCGGTAACCGGAGTCAATCAAGGAGTCCAGGGAAGGAGTGACAGCCCGTCAGGCCGTGGGGTCTACGGATGGAGTGTTGCGGCAAGTGGTGGTACTGGCGTGTACGGAGAAGCTACCTCCGCCAGCGGAGTGGGTGCCTTCGGATACGCAAACAGCGGAAGCGGTTCTACCTATGGCGGTCGCTTCAGAAGCCTAAGCACCGAGGGAACCGGTGTCTTGGGGGAGGCATATGGAGCGACTGGGGTCAACTACGGAGTCCGTGGGACCAGCGGCAGCCCTTCCGGCTACGCGGGCTCTTTCGACGGCAAGGGACACGACGCTCTCTACGTTGTCAACTCAGGCTCAGGTCGAGGAATCCAAGCAGCCAGCACGAGCGATACGGCTATATGGGGCCTAACGACAAGCGGCTTTGCTGGTGTCGATGCCCGAACAGACAGTTCCACTGGTTTCGGACTGTACGCGCGCAACAACTCCCTAACCGGGACGAACTACGGAGTCGCAGGCACCACGAGCAGCGGAAGCTTCGGCGTCTACTCTTTCGGCAACATGGGAGCGAGCGGCACCAAGACGTTCCGGATCGACCATCCGGACGATCCCGAAAGAAGATATTTGCTCCACTATTCCACCGAAAGCCCGACTCCTCAGAACTTCTATACCGGCAACGTGAGGACGGACGCACAGGGCAAAGCCTGGGTAGAGCTTCCCAGCTACTTCGCCGAGATCAATGCCAACTTCAAGTATCAACTGACGGTAATCGACGACACCGAATCACAGCAGTTTGTACAGGTCAAAATCGGACGAAAATCTCCGGAAACCGGTTCCTGATTATGTCAAGCGTTCCGAATGTCGAAGTGTCTTGGCGGGTCGATGCGGACCGCAACGACGCGTGGGTGCGCAGATATGGAGCTCCAACGGAGATTGAGAAGTCGGAAGCAGAGCGCGGCACCTATCAACATCCCGAACTGTACGGAGTCGGACCTGAAAGGGCGATCAACTACCGCCAGACGCATGGGGCCGCCTCGCCAAAACGGCCTGTCGATCCCTCGTTGCGTTCAAACAGCAGAAGATGATTCGTAGTTCCCTGCCAAAGCCGCTGAGATAGAACTCTTGGCGGCATTCAATGGACCGTCACATTCAGACGCAGAAATCACGGAATCCTCCGGCAAAGCACCACCGTTGACCGGTGATCAGGGATCGTATCCGCTAAGATGGAGTCCTCGGGTGCCGCATCGGTGTTCACCCAAGGGGGAAACACGATGACACGCACCATGCTTTTTGCACTTGCCGCTACGACGACCGTCGCCGGCGGGATGTCCATGTTCTTCGGCCAAGGGACACCCGTCAACCTTCAACCTTCGACTCCGGGCACGCAGCAGTTGGGTCACGCGAACGTGAGCGGGCGGATCATTGCGGGTTCGGTCCATGTGACCGACCCAAGCCCGGCCGGGCAGGCGATCATCGGCAACGCAACCTCGACCACGGGTGCGACTTTCGGCGGCTTCTTCCGATCGGATAGCCCCTTGGGGCGTGCACTTTATGGTCGCGCTGCGGCAACAACTGGAACGACCTCGGGTGTTTATGGCCAAGCTGACAGCCCCGCGGGACGCGGGGTCACGGGTGTTGTAGCGGCAACGTCAGGCAATGCGACTGGAGTTTGGGGTCAGACTGCGAGCGCAGGTGGACGTGGTGTCTACGGTTACAACACCTCGGCAACTGGAGTCAACTACGGAGTCTACGGGCGAAGTTTGAGCCCTTCGGGTTTCGGCGTCTACGCTGAGGGCACTCTTGGGGCCGGAGGTAACGGTGTCATCGGTGGGAATCTGGGCATTGGGACCACGAACCCGCAAGCGCGTCTTCACGCGAATGGGACGAGTTGGTTCAGCGGAGATACGACACCTTTGCCTGCGGCGGCAGGGGGCGGCGACGCCCTCGGTTATAGCGGTGACCAAGGGTACGTGTTCGCGTTCGATTACGCATCATTCACGCCCAAGAACCTCTTGCTGCAAAGTCCAGGTGGCCTTGTCGGAGTGGGCACATTGTTTCCAACCTCAGGAAAGTTGCATGTCGAAAGTGAGAACACGACGGCGGTTTACGCAACCTCAACCGGCGGAGTCGGCAGCTATTCGGTGAGCGGAACCAATGCCGCCGTCTATGGATACAGCAGTTCGGACTACGGGGTCGACGGTCGAAGCAACAACTCCATCGGCGTCTACGGTCAATCGTACAGCAGCGGCGGAGTTTTGGCTCAAGGCCCCTACATCGGGGTGCAAGGCAACGCGACGGGAAGCGATGTCAATCGTCAGGCCGTACGGGGAGACAACGCCGGTAGCGCGACCGGTTATGCAGGGCTGTTCTATGGCAACACGTGGGTGGTGGGCACCCTGTTCAAGAATGCGGGAGCGTTCCTGATCGACCATCCCCTCGACCCGGAGAACAAGTACCTCACCCACTCGTTCGTTGAGTCGCCCGACATGAAGAACATTTATGACGGCACCGTGGTGACCGACGCGCAGGGCGTGGCCATGGTCGATATGCCGGAGTGGTTCGATGCGCTGAACAAGGATTTCCGATATCAACTCACGGTGATCGGGCAGTTTGCCCAAGCCATCGTGGCGAAGGAAATCGAGCACAACATGTTCGTCATTCGGACAGACAAGCCGAACGTCAAAGTGTCGTGGCAGGTGACGGGCATCCGCAAGGATCCGTATGCGGAGAGGAACCGACTTCAGGTTGAAACAGACAAGCCCAAGGAGTTCCGAGGGAAGTTCATCTATCCTCAGGGATATGGCGAGCCCGCCTCGAAAGCGATCCCGGCAACGTTGGGTTTGACGGCGTCGCCGTCGAGCAAGAAGAGGACGCGTCCGACGAGCCGCCTTCCGATTCAGCCTAAGCGAGGGTGAGAGCATCGGGCCCATCGGACCATTTCCGTCGAGGGGATCGCATTTCGGCGCCGAACAACGTAAAATGGCCCAACTGCGATCCCCATGGGACGACTTCGACTGTGTTTGATTCGGCTGCTGGCCGTCCTCTTCGGGGCGGTGCTGGCGGCTGGAGCATGGTCCGACTCGCGCGACCTCGACTTCGATCTGCAACCGCTCTTCGAGGCGAAAGGCAATCCAATGCACGTCACCCCGTACTTGGTGACGGTCGGCAATCGGGGACCGGATGCCCGCGGCAACGTGGTGGTGCAGGGGCAGGGGTTCGCGATGCGGTATCCGATTGAACTGCCTCGCGGCACGCAGAAGCGGCTGATCATCTACCCGACCGAGCCGATGTACCGGATGAGCCCGACGAGCTACGTTCTGGAAACCAATCAAGGGAATCTGCGGCTCCAGCGGGGCATCAACTACGAGGCGCAGACGTGGTACGCCTTGGCGATCTCAGATACGTCCGGCGTGGCGAGCTTTCTCCAGCAGGGCGGCGAGTATCAGAAGGCGATGATCGACGCCTATGGCCGGCCCGGACGGTTGCCCGATCGGGCGGTGGGTTATCTCGGGTGCCGACTGGTGTTGCTCGGCGATGGCGCGGAGCGAATGTCCGATCCCGAGGTTCGCGCCCTCCAAGACTACGTGCTGATGGGCGGGAATGTGGTGATGCTTGGCGGAGCTTCGACCCCGCTCTTGAACGACCCGCGTTGGGCGAGTTGGGTGCCCATTCGGCCCGAGCGGCCCAAGACGCTCACCGCCAAAGGGGCCGCGAAGATGGGCCTGGAGCCGAAGGGGACGTTTACGCTGACGCCAGGGACGCCGGTAGCCGGGGCGAAACTCCTCTCGTCCTATCAGGACGAGGTGCTCGCGGTCGAAAAGGCGGTCGGGTTGGGCCGAGTCGTCTACCTCTCGGTCAACGCGTTTGAGGAGCCCGCGCGGTACTGGGCAGGATGGCAACCGTTCTTCCGAGCGCTGTCGTTGACCGAGGGCGGCCACGAGTTTGCGAAACAGTTGGGTTTGACCAACACGGACGGATACAACTCGACGCTTCCCGCAATGTACTCGATGTCATCCAACGGACCGACGGTGCCGGGCGATCCGTTCCAGGCTCAGATGCCGGCAACCGGCACCATCCTCGCGATCCTGCTGATCTACTTCATCTTGGTCGTGCCTGTGAACTTGCTCTTGCTGCGCAAGATGGGTCGCGGGGAACTAGCGTGGATCACCTCCCCGATCATCAGCGTCGTGTTTGCGGGAATCTTCTTCCGCTTTGCGGCCGGGTTGTATTCCGCCGACTTGAGCACAGCAACGCGGGGGCTTTGGGTTGTCGATGAAGCCGCCGAGTCCGGGCAGTTCCTCGGCAGCACGCAGATGTTCTTCCCACGGGGCGGGGCGTACGATCTGGGGCTCGAAGGCGTGGAACATATCGTTTCTCGCCGGGTCTCGGATTACGGCGCGGACGACGACCGGCTTTTCAACGACCTCAGGGCCATCGATGACGGACGGATTCGTGTGCCGGGCATGCAGGTGAGGAACCTCAGTTTCCACGAGTTCGGATTTCAGCAACGCATGCCGGGAGGGCAGATGTTCGAGCTATCCGCAGATGGGATGTCGGTGACGAATCGCTCGAACTTGACGCTCTCCAACGCCCGACTGCTGCTCGACGGCAAGGCTTACAAGCTGGACGATCTCAAGCCCGGCGCGACGGTGCGGCGTGGCGCAGCGGCTGAGCTATGGATGGACTGGCAAACCATGATGAACATGACCAAGAACTCGCCGCGATTCGCAGTGACCGGCGAACTGCCAGCTTCCGTGCGGCCGGGGCCGCAGGTTGGTCGGATCGTGCCCACGTACCATAGCATTCAGTTGATGGCGTTTGGCGCGAGAAAGGGGGGGCGATGACGTTTCGCGAGTTGGTGATAGAGAATCCGCTTCAGATCGAGTTCAAACGGGCGTTCCGGCGGTTCTTCGGCGTCAGTCGGAACGGCACGCTCAACGCGGCGATTCTCGTGCTGTGCGTGATGGTCTACTCGATCCTGATGCTCGTGGTCATCACCTACCGCGAGTTCATGAGCCCGATCGCGATCCTCATTCTCCAGCTGATTATGCTGACGTTCATCGTGCCCGCGAATCTGCATGGCGCGATCGCCGCCGAACGCGAGAAACGAACGTGGGACATGCTCCTCGTCGCCCCGATCACGAACGCGCAAATCGTGATTGGCAAGATGATCGGTGGCGTGTTATTGCTTCTGTTCGTGTCGGCGCTGCTGATTCCGGCGACCGTGCTGTCCTTCGCAGGCGATAACGATGCCACGTTCGGCAAGGTGCTGGCGGCCGAGGCAGTCGTGCTCGGCTTTGCGTTCTTCTTGGCCGCGCTGTCGGTGTTCATCTCCGCGCGGACCAAGCGAGCGTTCGCCGCCCAACTGACGATCTACGCCGTGCTCATCTTGGGTCTGATCGTGTGGCCGATCTTCACATCGGTGCTCGTGCCCTATCGTGAACAGGGCTACCTCTTGTTCATGCACCCCTATTACGCGATGGCGCGCATCTGGGACCCGGGTTCATTCGGCTCCATGGTCGGGGGCGCAAGTGACCAGGCACTGTTTACCGGCTGGCTGCAGTTGCTCGTGTTTTTGGGCGCAGCGGCGGTTCTCACGCAGATCACGATTCAAACCCTCACCAATAGCGACGGCGATGCGGGGCCGCGGAGATAACCATGCTGGAAGTCAAAGAACTCTGGAAAGTCTACGGTCCGCTCACCGCGGTGAAGGGCGTCTCGTTCTCGCTGAAGCCGGGCGATATCTTTGGTTTCATCGGTTCGAACGGCGCGGGAAAGACCACGACCATCCGTATGATCTCCACATTGCTGGAGCCGACCCACGGCACCGCGACGATCAACGGAGCCGATATCATCCGCGACCCGATGGGCGTCCGCCGCCAGATAGGTTACATGCCCGACTTCTTCGGCCTGTACGACGACGTCAAGGTGTGGGAGTACCTCGACTTCTTCGCCACGATCTACGAGGTTCCCGCCAAGCAGCGCAACTCGGTCATCGACAACGTGCTGGAGCTCACCGACCTGACTGTCAAGCGGGACGCGTTCGTGCAGTCGCTCTCGCGCGGCACGCAGCAGCGCCTGTGTCTCGCCCGATGTCTCGTCCATGATCCCGCGCTGCTGTTGCTCGACGAACCGGCGAGCGGTCTCGATCCGCGCGCGCGGGCCGAGCTGAAAGAGCTGATCATCGAGCTGGGCCGCATGGGCAAGATCGTGATTGTGTCGTCGCACATCCTGCCCGAGCTCGCCGACTTCTGCAACTGCGTCGGCATCATTGAGCGGGGCGAGATGCTCGCCTTCGGCCCCGTGAACCAAATCCTGCGCCAGATCCAGCCGACCCGGGTCATCGCGATCACCGTGCTCGACGCGGCGGGTGAAGTGCGGGCGCGAGTTGCCGACATGCCCCATGTTCTTGGGGCCCATCTCGCGGACGAGCACCACCTGCGGGTGGAGTTCAACGGTGACCACGAGCAACAGTCAGAACTCTTGGCCGCACTGATCCAGGCGAACATCAAGGTCGTGCAGTTCCATGAAGAGCACGCGAACCTCGAGGATGTGTTTATGCGGCTGACGACCGGGGCGGTGCAATGACCGCTTGGGCGCGCCGGACGGTCCGCACCTACTTCGGCAATGCCGCCGCCGTGCGGGAGTATCGCGCCCAACTGCGCGGCAACCGCGCCCTCTACCTGTGGGCGGCCTATCTTGGCCTCCTCATCCTGCTCGGCGGTTTGGCTTACAGCCAGATCATGGACAACGAGTACGCCCAGTCGATCGCGACCCTGCAGAGCGAACTCAACAGCTTTTATTCGACGATCATCGGCATGATCGCCGCGGTGGTGTGTTTGGTGGCACCGGCGCTCACCGCCTCGTCGATCACCGCCGAGCGTCAGCGCCGCTCGCTGGACCTCGTCTTCTCCGCACCGGTGCCGCCCCGCTATTTGCTGGTGGGCAAGATGATCGCCAGCATGCGCTACTTGATGATGCTGTTGGTGCTGGCCCTGCCGGTCACTGCCGTCTGTGTGGTCATGGGCGGAGCCACGTGGGCCGATGTGGTCGGCAGCTACATCGTGCTTCTCTCGAGCGGCATCGTTTTCATGGCGATCGGTCTTGCCGTATCGGCTCAAGCCCCGACCCTGATGAGCTCGATCGTGAACACCTACATCGGCGTCGGGGCATACCTCTGGTTCACGTCGATCTTCGGAATGATCTTCATTGCCTCGCGGTTTGGCGGCGGTCCGCTTGGCTTGGGCTCGACTAATGAGGCGCCTTGGAGTGTGGTGCTGCTGCCTTTTACCGCGGCGTACACTTCGCCCACGTTCACGATCATCGGCGGCGTCGAGGTGCCGAACTGGATTCTCGGGCTCGTGTTCGCACTCGCGTTTTCGCGGCTGCTGCTTTCGGGGGCGGGGTCGGCTCTGAGCCCGTTTGGCTCGCCGGAGACCAAGTCTTTCCGCATTCACGGCATCGTGTTCCTTGCGCTTCTCGGAGTGCTGGTGGCTTTTCCGCTGGCGTCATCCACTCCGTTCGCAATGCTCGGCGCGCCGGCCGCCGGATCATCAAGCCAGGGTTACACGTTCGGGGTTTTAGTCGCGTCGGTGAGCATCATCGCCTTTTGGCTGATTCCGGCCCTGGTGTGCCACGCCCCGGATGCCGACCGCAAGTTCCGCTACGACGGCATCTTCAGTCTTCGGCAGGCTATCGTCGGCAGTCCTGCGGGTGCATTGCCCTACTTACTATTCCTATGGGGAACGGTGGTCGTCGTCTTCGTGGCGGTCTATGCCTTCGCGACCCGGGGCATGCTCGGGGTCCAGTTCTGGCAGCTTTCCGCATGGGGTCTTGGTTTCATCGTGTTCTGGTGGGGGGTGGCACGGTTCTTCTCCAGCATGGGCATGAATCTAAAGAGCGCTCGGTCATCGGTCATCGCCGCCGGCATTGTGGTGCTTGCGTTGCCGCTGCCGATCTTGTCGAGCCTGACCTTTACCAGCTACGGCACGTCGAGCCCCAGCCAGACCAGCCTGTGGATGCTCCACATGGCCTACCCGCTCGCCCCCGGGGAGACCGTGTATGCGCCCTACTACGCCGCGTTCTTCATCGTGTCGGGGATCGCGCTTGCCCTCGCGGGCGAAGCCAACATGAAGCGGCCGCGACGCCAACGACGCGCGGGTTCGGCTGAGTAGACTGAAGCGAATCAAGTGCGGCTCTGATGTGCCGCTTGGCTGACCCCTCAGAACGGCGCTTGGATGGTATCGACCATGAACGCCGAACTATTACTAGGAGACGAAGCCGTCGCTTGGGGAGCCATCGATTCCGGGATTGGAGGAGCCTTCTCCTACGCCGGAACCCCCGCCACTGAGATTCTTGAGACCATCCAGATCGTGGCTCCGCATATCTGGTCCAAGTGGTCCGCGAATGAAAAGGTCGCCTACGAGGAAGCCCTCGGGATGTCGTACGCGGGCAAGCGGGCACTCGTGTCGATGAAACACGTCGGGCTCAATGTTGCCGCCGATCCGTTCATGAGTTCCGCCTTGACCGGCGCGGTGGGGGGCATTGTCCTCGCGGTCGGCGACGACCCTGGCATGCACTCCTCCCAGAACGAACAGGACTCTCGCGTGCTCGCCGAGTTCGCTAAGATCCCCGTATTTGAGCCCTGCAACCAGCAGGAGTGCTACGACATGACTCGCACAGCGTTCGCGTTTTCCGAACAGTACGGCCTGCCCGTAATGATCCGGCTCGTGACGCGGCTGGCGCACAGCAGGTCGCAAGTGCATCTCCGCCCCGACGAAGATCGCAACCGCAGCCGCACCCGGCTGCCGCTGCCCGATCCGAACGACTGGGCGCTAGTTCCCGTAAACGCGCGTCGCCGCTACCGCCGCCTGCTCGGGCTGCAGGGTGACCTGATCGCGGAGTCCGAGCGTTCGCCGTACAACCAGCTTACGATCCGAGGGCGGCGAGGAATCATCTGCGCGGGCATCGCATGGAACTACGTGCGCGAGGCGCTCGGCCCCGACCCCGAGGACTCGCTGCTGCGGATCGGACAGTATCCGCTCCCCGTTGGGCTGATCCGCCAAATCGTGGATCACTGCGACGAGATCATCGTCGTCGAAGACGGCTATCCGGTGATCGAGCAACATCTGACCGGGATGCTGGGCGTGCCCGGCAAGTCGATCCGGGGTCGCCTAGACGGCACGCTCCCTGCCGATGGCGAGTTGCTTCCCGAGATCGTCGCGAGGGCCTTGGGCATGGCCGTCGATTTACCGATTCACGCCGATGCGATCGTGGCCGGACGTCCGCCTCAATACTGCAAGGGCTGCCCGCACGCGAACTCGATGAACGCGCTGATCGATGCCACCTCGGGTTACGAGCAACCTCTCCTCTTCAGCGACATCGGATGTTACGCCTTGGGCATCATGCCGCCGTACCGTTCGGTGCATTCGGCGGTGGACATGGGTGCGTCGATTGGTATGGCTCATGGCGCTTCGCGGGCGGGAGCGTTCCCGGTGCTGTGTACGATCGGCGACTCGACCTTTGCTCACTCGGGCATGACGCCGCTCCTCGGCGCGGTGCTGAACGACGCGAACATCACCGTGCTGATCCTCGATAACTCGACGACCGCGATGACGGGCGCGCAAGATTCGATGGCGTCGGGGGAGCAGCTGATGGAGCTGGTGCGCGGGCTCGGGGTCAAACATTTGCAGCTGATCGAACCTTTGCCCAAGAACCATGAGGCGAATGTGGCCGCGATCAAAGAAGCGATCGCCCACGAGGGCCTGAGTGTGATTGTGGCGAGACGACCTTGTATTCAAATCAAGCCCCGCAAGCTCGCGGCCAAGCTGCCGCAGGTGGAGGCCTAACCCATGCGACACGACATCATCATCGCCGGCGTCGGCGGGCAAGGCATTCTCACCATCGCGCGCGTGCTGTCTCTAGCGGCAATGGCCAAAGGACTCCACGTCAAGCAGGCCGAGGTCCATGGGATGTCGCAGCGCGGCGGGGCTGTGTACTCGCATCTGCGCATCTCGGACCGCGAGATCTTCAGCGACTTGATCCCCGCCGGGCAAGCGGACATGATCCTCGCGATCGAGCCGCTGGAGGCGTTGCGCTACGTTTCGATGCTCCGCGAAGATGGCACCGTCGTCGCCAGCACGAACGCCGAAGTCAATATCCCCGACTATCCGGCCATCGAGCGCGTGCTCGCCCACATCGCCGACTTCGGAAGCCACATCGCGATCGACATGGAGAAGTTAGCCCGCGCGGCGGGCGGCGTTCTGTCGGCGAACATCGTAGCGCTGGGTGCGGCCTCGCTGTATCTCGGCTTTACGATCCATGAGTTACAGGCTGCGGTTGAGCAACTGTTCGAGGCCAAGGGTGAGAAGATCGTGCAGACGAACATCCGGGCGCTGCGATTCGGCCGCACGGCGGCTTCGGCCTACCGCGAGGCGTTGGAGCGTGGAGTCCACGCCCAGCATGCTCGCGGCTGGATCGCCACGCTGTCGCCCGAGCACCTCGCCGCCGAGGATCTCGACTTCGCCGAACTCGATGTGGCCGTCGATGAAAGCCGTCTGACGGGCGCCGAGGCCCACGCGTTCGAGAGCCTGCTGCGTACGGCTTACGACGAGGATCGACGCCAACTGTACGAACATGAGGTTTACCGGCTGATCGAACTGGTCGGCGCGATCACGCCGCCACGCCACGCCTTCATCGCCAAGAGCTCGACCATCTCCGAAGAAGTGCTGAACGCCTACCCCGGCGACAAGGTGGTCATCAAGCTCGTCTCAACCGCAGTCGTTCACAAGTCCGAGGCCGGAGCCGTGCAGATCGTGCCAAAGGATCTCGATCGGGTGCGCGCTGAGATTGAGCGTATGATCGGACGCCATGCACCCAAGGGTCCGGTGGCGGGGGTGTTGGTTGTCGAGTTTGTGGAGCATGCCCACGGCCTGGGTTCGGAACTGTTTGTGGGTATCCGGGCAACCCGAGAGTTTGGCCCGGTGATCGCGGCGGGCCTGGGCGGCGTGCAGACCGAGTATCTAGCCTCGAAGATGCGTCCCGGCGTGGCAGTCGCCAAGGCGGTGGCCTGGGATATCGACGCCGAGGGGTTCCTAGAGCTCTTTAAGTCGACTGCGGCTTACGACATCTTGTCGGGGCGGGTGCGTGGCCATGACCGGGTGGTCTCCGATGGCGAACTGCTTCGGTGTTTCCGCGCGTTTATCTCGATCGCGCGCCAGTTCTGCGTCGACCGAGGCGAAGAGGGTCCAGACATCAACGAACTCGAAGTCAATCCCTTCGCCTTCGTGAACCAGCACTTGGTTCCGCTCGACGGCCGCGGATCGTTGCGCCCGGCCGCCAAACCGAGGCCGGCCCGGCCGGAGGATGCCGCGAAGCACCTGCTCGAGCCCGAGCGGATCGCGTTGGTTGGCGTCTCGGCAAAGCCAGGGAGCTTTGGCCGCGTGATTCTCGGCGACATTATCGAAAGCGGATTTGCCGCCAACCGGATTACGATCATCAAGCCGGATGAGGCGGATTTCGAGGGCATCCGATGCGTGCCGACCCTAGGCGATTTGCCCGATCCGGTCGACTTGCTCGTCATCACCGTGCCCGCCAAGGCGACGCCCGAGATCATCCGCGAGGCGAACGCCTCGGGAAAGGTGCGTAGCGGGATCATTATCTCGGGTGGCGCGGGAGAGGCCGAAGGCTCGGAGGCGATTGGTGAGGAGATCGCGGCGGCGATCCTCGAAGGACGTACGATGGCAAACGGCGGGGCCGCATTTCTGGGACCGAACTGCATGGGCGTACGTTCTCGGCCGGGGCGCTACGACACGTTCTTCGTGCCCGAAGACAAGTTGCCGATGCGCCGGGGCGGCGAACCGCAGCCCATTGCGCTAGTCTCGCAAAGCGGTGCGTTCATCGTTTCCCGACTGAGTTCGAGGACTGATCTCGATCCCCGGTTCGCGATTTCGATCGGCAACCAGTGCGACCTCACGGTTTCGGACATGGTGCGCGCGGTCGGACTTCGCGACGACATCTCGGTCGTCGGCGTGTATCTGGAGGGGTTCATCGATCTCGACGGGGCGGACATGCTGAACGTGGTCGCCGAGCTACGGGGGCAGGGCAAGTCCGTGGTGTTCTACAAGGCGGGGCGGACCGAGTCGGGTCGCTCGGCGGCAGCGGGGCATACCGCAGCGGTCGCGGGCGATTACGACATCTGCCAAACCGCGATGAGCTTGGCGGGTGCGTTTGTTGCCCAGGACTTCCGCGAGTTTGGCGAGGCGCTGGAACTGGCCGTCCACCTGACGGGACGGACCGTCGGCGAGGGGCGGGTCTTCGCCCTGACCAACGCCGGCATGGAGGCGGTCGCGATGGCGGACAGCGGGGTGCGGCTAGATGCGCCCTCCCAAGCGCTGCACTGCGAACTCGATACCTTGCTGACGACTCACGGACTTCGCGGTCTGGTAAGCGCGCGGAACCCGCTTGACCTTACGCCCGCAGCGGGTGAGGCGGCGTACGATGAACTGGTTCGTGCGGCACTGGATTCGGATGAGGTGGACGCGGTGATCGTGTCCTGCGTGCCGCTCGCTCCGAGCCTGCACTCGCTGGCGGCCGATCTGGACCACTCTTCGTCGTTCGTTCAACTGGCGGCGAAGTGGCGAGCGCACTCGGATAAGGCGATCGTCACGGTATTCGACGGTGGGCCGGAGTACGACGCCCTTCGGGCCGGGATCCGGGTGGCGGGGCTGCCGGTGTTTCGCTCGGCGGACGATGCCGCACGGCTGTTGCATCGGTGGATCGAGCAGATGGCGTAGGTCACGACGGGAGGATCGCGAGGGAACAACGCATCCCTCGACCACAAATGCGTATCAATCCGTCGTAGCGCCGGGATACGTCGTGCCTGCGCTCTTAGTTCGGGACGATCAGTGATCCTAGGACCGAACTAGACTTTCTTCAAGATTGTTGCTATCCTAAACGAGGACAAACGAGCGTGCGTCCTGCCGCGTCGTAATAGGTACAGCGATGAGCGAACTCGAGACTCGATTGGCCGGCTTCCGCCGGAGGGTACGTGTGCTTCAGGCTTGGCGGGGTCTGGCTCGGGGCGTCGCGCTGGGAGCGGTCCTGGCGCTTGTCCTCGCGGGACTCGACTTCTTCGATGCTTGGTACACCGGCTGGTGGGGAGTAGGCGCACCGATTCTGGCCGGGGCGTTCGTGGGCGTACTCTACGGATTGACGCGTCAGGTCTCAACCGCGGCGCTTGCGGACAGTATCGACCGTCGAGCCCAACTGCAGAACCGAGTCGCGACCGCGACCGAAGACCACCACGAGCAATTTGCCGAGGCGCAACGCGCAGATGCCCTCGCGCGGCTCGAAGGACTGAAGCCGGCCCGGGTGTACCCCGTCAAGTTCACTCGGTGGCACACCGGCTCCGTCGCCTTGAGCCTGGCCGCGGTGGCGGTGGTGCTGCTGGGCAACACCCCGATGCTGCTCTCGGCCCAAGAGCGGCAGGATCGCGAGGAGTTGAAGAAGACCGGACAAGCCATCGAGCGGGTCGCCAAGCCCGTGCTCGAGCGCCCGGACGAGGATTCGACCAAGGTCGCCAAGGAACTCGCCCAGAAGTACGACGCCTTCGGCAAGGACCTTCAGCGGGGTCGCATGCCGATGGAGAAGGCGATGGAAGAGGCCAACAAGCTGGCCGCCGAAGCGGAGCGCGCGACCAAGGAGCAAGCCGACCGGGCGGAGATGATCGTGTCGAAGGCGCAAGATGCGCTTCTGCGCGAGGCGTTTGAGGACGCTGCCCGTGAATCGGGCATGAACCCGGACGACCTCGCCAACCTGTCCGCGGCCGAGATGCAGGCGCTGTCCCAGCTCTCAGAGAGTGAAGCGGCGTCCCGCGAATCGAGCCTGAACGAGCAGATGGCCGACCTCGCCAAGCAACTTCGTGAAGGGAAGAACGAGAAGGGTGAGACTCTGACTCAGGCGGAGCGCGATGCTTTGGCCAAGGAGATGGAGGCCCTGAAGAAGAACCTGCAGGACCTCAAGCTCAGCCAGAAGGCGCGCGAGTTCCTGAATCGCCTGATGAAGGATCCCGACTACAAAGAGCTGATGAAGATCGCGCAAGAACTGCGCAAAGCCAGCCAGAACGCTCAGCAGAATCCCGATCGTCCGCCGCTGACCAAGGAACAGATCGAGGAGATGAGCAAGAAGCTGGAGGAACTTGCCGAGCGGCTCAAGAACGATGAGGATCTCAAGGCTTTTATCGAGGAACTGAAGAAGGCCCTGAAGGAGGGCCAAGGGCAGTGCGACTCGGGCGGCATGTGCATGGGCCTCGGCGGGTTGCTCCCGATGTGGGGATCAGGCGGCCCCGGCCAGGACCAGTTCTTCCGCGATATTGGCCAGGTGCCACAAAACGAGCAAGAAGAGGACATCCAGGCGAAGCCGGATGTCAAGGCCGTGAAGGGACAGCGCCAGGAGACCGGTGACGAGACCTACATGGAGATCAAAGGCCCCGCGAGCATCGGTGACCGAAGCAAGACGCCCTACTTCAAGGTGATGCCCAAGTACCGCAAGCAGGCCGAGGAAGCGCTGAACAAGGAACAGATCCCCAAAGAACACCAAAAGCGGGTGCGCGACTACTTTGACTCGCTGAACCGGGGGAAACCGTGAGCGCCGCTTGGTTCCGCGAGACGTTCGACGGCATCCGCAACGAACTCGGAAAGGTGATCGTCGGGCAGGATGAAATCGTGGACGGCGTCCTCATGGGCCTCGCCGCCAACGGCCACGTGTTGCTGGAAGGCATGCCGGGTCTCGGCAAGACCTTGCTGGTTCGATCGCTCAGCCAGGTGCTTCACCTCTCCTTTAGCCGCATCCAGTTCACGCCCGACTTGATGCCGGCGGACGTGACGGGAACCAACGTGCTGAGCGGCGGGCAGTTCGAGTTTCGCCGGGGGCCGATCTTCGCTCATCTGGTCCTCGCCGACGAGATCAACCGCGCTACACCGAAAACCCAATCCGCGATGCTCGAGGCGATGCAAGAGCGTTCGGTCACGGTGGGCGGGCATCGCCACACGCTCGAAGAGCCGTTCCTCGTGATGGCGACCCAGAACCCGATCGAGCAGGAGGGAACCTATCCGTTGCCCGAAGCCCAACTCGACCGGTTCTTCTTGAAGCTGCTCGTCCCGTCGCCGAGCCGAGCCGAACTCGCCGAGATCGTGACCCGAACCACCGGTTCATTAGAAGCCGAGCTTGCGCCGGTGGCTGATCGGGACGCGGTTCTCAAGATGCGCCAGGTGGTGCGGGAGGTTGCGGTCGCCGAACCGGTGCTTCAATACGCGCTATCGTACGTTCTCGGCACCCAGCCCGAATCGGAGGAGGCCGCGCCAGTGGCTCAGCGCTACCTTCGCTACGGCTCGTCGCCACGAGGTGCTCAGGCGCTGATTACCGCCGGCAAGATCGTTGCCCTCCGCGCCGAGCGGTTCAACGTGGCCAAGGAAGATATCAAGCGGGTGGCCAAGGCGACGTTGCGACATCGGATTGGGCTGAACTTCGAAGCGGAAGCGGACGGGATCACTCCGGACGCCGTCATCGAGCA
Source organism: Fimbriimonadaceae bacterium (assembly GCA_024710805.1). GTDB lineage: Bacteria > Armatimonadota > Fimbriimonadia > Fimbriimonadales > Fimbriimonadaceae > JANJUB01. Next base: position 16,152 of record JANJUB010000030.1, read on the forward strand.
ACTGATCGAGCATGTCGAGCGGCGGGATCGAGACCCGCTGCCGGTGTGACCCAATGTGCGCCCGCTACACGATGCGCACGTCAGCGGAAACGCTGTTTGACCTCTTCGAACTCGATGAGGCCGAAGAACTTGGCGCAACGCCGCCGATCGTTCGTCCGCCCGACGTCGCGGCGGTGATCGTCGCTGGTGGCACCGGTCGGATCGGCCGCATGATGCGGTGGGGGTTGGTGCCGCATTGGGCGAGCGATCTGAAGATCGGGGTCAAGATGATCAACGCGCGGAGCGAGACCGTCTTCGAGAAGCCGGCGTTTCGAGAGTCGATCCTGAAGCGGCGGTGCCTTGTTCCAGCGGACGGGTTCTTTGAGTGGACGGACATCCAGGTCGAGGAGACC
>JANJUB010000035.1 GCA_024710805.1 Fimbriimonadaceae bacterium
CACGACCTCTGCAGTGCGATTGCAGCGCTCTCCCAGCTGAGCTACATCCCCGACCTAACCTGAATATTTTACCCGAGGCCGGTTCGAGGTTCTTACACGGCCGCTTGATCGCCACTCAAGACCCCACGGGCCTTCAGGTAAGGTCTTGCCCGTGGCCCTGACTGCCGTCCTTGCCCTCTCCTTGGCTCAGGCGAGTGTCCAACCGCCGAACATCATCGTGATCTTCAGCGATGACCACGCGCGCCAAGCGATCTCTGCCTACGGTTCGAAGTTCGCCCGGACACCGGGGATCGACCGGCTGGCGAAGGAGGGGACGATCTTTCGCCGCCACTACACGTCGAACCCCATCTGCGCGCCCAGCCGAGCCACGCTGCTGACCGGAAAGTACAGCCACGCGAACGGGCACAAGGACAACGCTTCCACCTTTGATGGCACGCAAGAGACCCTGCCGAAGCTGCTGAAGCAAGCGGGATACGAGTCGGCAGTGATCGGCAAGTGGCATCTCGAGTCAAAGCCCGTCGGATTCGACCACTGGGAGATCTTGCCCGGCCAAGGCGACTACTACAACCCGCGATTCCTGACTGAGAATGGCGATCGGACCGAGACGGGATACGTGTCCAACGTGATCACGGAGAAGGCCCTCGCCTGGATGGGGGCTCGTCGCGAGCGCCCATGGTTCTTGCTCATCGGCCACAAAGCACCGCATCGGACCTGGGTCCCGCGAATGGACCAGTTGACGGCACCAACCATCCGCTATACGGAGCCGCCGACGCTCCGGTCGACGCTCGATACGCTCTGTTCAGCCGCCAAGACCGTCACAATGAACCTAGCGCGCGACCTTCGAACCAAAGAAGACCTGATGATCCGCTACGCGCCACCTCGGCTGTCTCAGGCCGAACAGAAGCAGTGGCTCCAGCTCAGTGAACCCGCGGACCGGGCGTACGAGGACGAGTTGCGAACTGGCGGAGATCCCCTCGGCACGAACTACCAGCGCTATCTGAGACACTATCTGCAGGCGGCCCAAGGCGTCGACGACGGCGTGTCGACCGTGCTCGACTATTTGGACAGGCACGGGCTCGCGAAGAACACGATCGTGATTTACGCGTCGGATCAAGGCTTCTTCCTGGGAGAGAACGGCTGGTACGACAAGCGCTGGTTCTACGAGCCCTCGGCGGGCACGCCGCTCATCATCCGTGGACCGGGAGTCAAGAAGCAGGACGTTTCGCGGATCACCGCGAACGTCGATCTCGCCCCGACCGTGCTCGAGTTCGCGGGCATCCAGCCACCCAAGGCGATGCAGGGGTCCTCATTGCTCCCCTTGACCCAAGGCAAACCGATAACGACTCAACCCGCCTACGGCCACTTCTACGAGAGCGAGGACGGCGACCACAAAGCGCCCCAATACGTGTCGCTGGTGACCGAGAGGTTCAAGATCATCTTCTACTATCAGCTCGATGAGTGGGAGATCTTCGACCTCGACTCGGATCCGAACGAGACGAAGAACCTCTGGCCCCGCGGAGTCACGCGGACCATCCGGTCGGAGCTGATCCGAAAGCTCCTTGCCCGTCAGCGACAGTTGCACGAGGAGCCCAAGTACATCCGGATGACCGAGATCTCGGCGTCAAAAGTGCGCTAGTACGGAATCGACTCAGTCGCTGCGAGTTGCACTACCTTCGCCCGATCGGCCCATCTGATACAAGCTCTTTACTGAATCGCGCTGAAGAACGACGATGGTGAAGACGCCGAGAATCGTTCCTACTGGCATCACCATACACTCCACGCACGCCACAACAAAGGAGAACCAGTACCCCTCCCTCGTTGCGAGCTTCTTTCCAGAGATGATCGCACTGATCGATAGGGTCAAGCCCAGAACAATCGCGAGCAGCCCCGCACCTAGGAACATCCATCCAAAGAATGGTGGAAGAGGCTCCCCTTTTCCGCCCAGCTTTTCAGGGGCGGTAAGGGCTGTCCACCCCACCACGACATGAAGTATCGGAAAGAACGAGAAGACCATCCCGATGCAGCCGAACGCATAATGCGCAACTGAGAGCATCCTCAAGTGATTCTGATCTTCGTTCATCTGAACCCACTCAACACTAAAGTTTGACGATGGTTAGATTACCGGACGATCGCCGAGAGCGCTCTACGCAACGGGCTGAAGGGGCAAGCCCAAAATCAGCTAAAGTCACCTCATGTGGCGTCGACCCGGCCTCGTGATGATCTTCTTGGCCTTGTGCGGCTCCGTTGCGGCCATGACTCCAGAGAACCTGAAATGCGAGTACCGATCGGAGCCCCTGGGGGTCGATGAGGCTCAGCCTCGGCTGGGTTGGGGACTCCGTGCCGAGCCTGGCAAGTATGACCAAGTTCAGACCGCCTATCGATTGCTGGTGGCGAGTTCGCGGGCGTTGCTTGATCGCAACCAGGGCGACCTTTGGGACAGCGGCACCGTCGCCAGCGGCGAACAAAACAACATCGCCTACGCAGGCCAACCGCTGAAGTCGGGGCAAGTCTGCCACTGGAAGGTGGCCGTCACGTCGGGAGCTGGCAAGCCGACCTGGAGCCGAGCCGCGAAGTGGGAAATGGGGTTACTTCACCCCGAAGACTGGCGAGCACAGTGGATCGAAGATGGCAAATCGATCACCGACTTCTACGCCGACGACCCGGCGCCACTCTTCCGCAAGGAGTTCGCCGTCCGTTCGCAGATCGCTCGAGCGCGACTCTACGTCACGGGCCTGGGCTATCACGAAGCCTCACTCAACGGCCGACGGGTGGGCGATCATGTGCTCGAGCCCGGCTGGACCGAGGTCGACAAGCGCGTTTCTTACAGCGTGTACGACGTCACGCGCGCCTTGCCCACCGGCAGAAACTGCCTCGGAGTGATGCTCGGAAACGGGTGGTACAACCCGCTCCCGCTCAAGCTCTTCGGAAGATTCAATCTGCGCGAGCATCTTGAGATCGGTCGGCCAAGGCTCATCGCGCATCTGCGGATCGAGTATCGCGACGGTTCGGTCGAGGTGATCGGGTCGGACCCGACCTGGAAGGTCGGCAAAGGGCCGATCGTAAGAAACAACATCTACCTCGGCGAGGTGTACGACGCGCGCCAAGAGCTTGCCGGCTGGGATCGAGCGGGGTTCGACGACTCAACGTGGCGCTCCGCGGCGTTGGCAGACAAGCAGATCGGTCCCCTAATCGCCCAGCCCCAGCCACCGATCCGGGTCACCAAGCAGTGGACCGCGGTTAAGGTGACGGAGCCCAAGCCCGGGGTGTTCATCTACGACATGGGGGTCAACTTCGCGGGCTGGGCGAGCTTCAAGTTCGATCTACCAGCCGGCACGCAGGTTACGTTGCGCTACGGTGAACTGCTCCATGCCGACGGCAACTTGAACCCGATGACCAGCGTGGCCGGGCAGATCAAGCGACAGGGAGTCGGCGGCCCCGGCTCCCCCGATATCGCGTGGCAAAGCGACACGTTCATCGCCAAGGGCGGCAAGGAGACTTACACGCCGCGCTTCACCTTCCACGGATTCCGCTACGTCGAGGTCAGCGGACTGCCGAAGGCGCTGCCGCTGAAGGCGGTCACCGCGATGCGATTGAACTCCGATGTCGAGGATGTGGGCAGCTTCGAGTGCTCCAACCCGCTCCTCAACGACATCCAGGCGATGTGCCTCCGCACATTCAAGTCGAACATCTTCAGTGTCCAGAGCGATTGCCCCCATCGCGAGCGGCTGGCCTACGGCGGAGACATCGTGGCGACCAGCGAAGCGCTGATGAGCAACTTCGACATGGCTGGCTTCTATGAGAAGACGGTCCGGGATTGGTCGGACAGTGCGCTGCCCGATGGGATGTTTACGGACACCGCGCCGTTCATCGGCATCCAGTATTGCGGCGTGATTTGGGCGATGGCCCATCCCCTACTGATCGAGCAGCTGCATCAATACTACGGAAACCGCCAGATCGGAGCAGAAGAGTATGCGGCCGCGAAGCGCTGGCTGCTTCTTGTCGAGAAGCAGTATCCGGACGGGATCGTCAAGGAGGGCCTCAGCGACCACGAGGGGCTCGCGCCGGCGCCCGCGCCGGAGATGGTCACGCCGCTCTACTTCCAGTGTGCGCAGATGCTTGCCAAGCTTGCCCGCCGACTCGGACATAACGCGGACGCCCAGCACTTTGACAACTTGGCGGCCAAGATCCGCGACGCCTATAATGCCAAGTTCCTCGATGCCAATACGGGCAAGGTGGGCCCCGGCACCCAAGCGAGCCAATCGATCGCCCTTTACACGGGCATCGCCCCCGAAGCTGCGAGGTCGAAGATCTTTGATTTTCTCGTGAGGGACATCGAGAGTCACAAGGGGCATCTCACGACGGGCATTCTCGGCACCAAGTTCATGCTGGAGGTGCTCTCCCGGGAAGGGCGCGCAGACCTCGCTTACAAGATCGTGATCCAGACCGACTTCCCCGGTTGGGGTTGGATGCTGAAGAACGGAGCGACCACGCTGTGGGAGCACTGGGAGTTCAGCGACAACACGTTCTCCCACAACCACCCGATGTTCGGCTCGGTGAGCCAGTGGATGCTGCAGCAGCTCGGAGGCATTCGCCCCGATGCCGACGCGGTCGGCTACGATCGGATCGTGGTTCAGCCTCAGACGCCAGAAGGGCTGGATTGGGTGAAGTCGAGCTACCAGAGCATCCGGGGCAAGATCGTCAGCAACTGGAAGCGCCAAGACAAGAAGCTCGAGTTCGAGATTACGGTCCCTCCGAACACACGGGCGCGCATCGTGCTTCCCAAGGGTGCCGTTCTCGAGAACGGCAAGCCCAGCGATCGCAAGTTCCAGAGCGGCGGATTCACCGTCGGCTCCGGGCGGTACGTGTTCCGCGTATCCCCAGAGTGATCGCACCTAGGCATCTAGCCAGCCCAAGGTCGTGGCCAGCACAGTGGCCTGCTTTGAGTCATGTGCTGGGCCGGTTTTCACCGGCCCATTGTCATTGGGAGAGGTCTTCAGAAGGACTCCACCCGCACGTCGATCATGGTGCCATTTGAGACGATGTCAAACACCGGCGAGTGCGACTGCCCGAAGCGGACGATTTCAGCCATCTCCTCCGGCGTTCCCGATCCCTCGATTTTCATCGTGAACACCACCTTCTCGTACCCGTTGCGCGTGGCGCCGGGCATCGCCAAGAGTCCCCGCAAATCCAGGTTCCCTTCGAGTTTCGACTCAATACGGTCGATCCGGATGCCCCGGGCTGCCGCATGGTAGACCGTCGTTGTCGTAACGCAGGCGGCCAGGGCGTGCAGGATGTACTCCACGGGGTTGGCACCCCGATCGAACCCGAGCAGTACAGACGGCTCGTCCGCATCCATCGTGAAGGTGACTTCGCGCATTTGATCGCTGCCGACGCCGTAGAAATCGCGGATCATGGAGCGGTTGTGGCCGCCATCCATCCACTTGTTCTCGGATCGGAAGACGAAGTCGGCCAGAGTCGTATCCTGACTAATGGCCTGAATCGCGCCCATCAGGGCGGTAACGTCGACGCCGTTTCGAACAACGGTCTCGTTCTGTTGCATGGTTTTCATTGCGTTCTCCTTGCGATGCTTGGTCGCATCGATGGGAGATATTGTCGTTCACCACGCCGGAATGAAGCTTGGTGAAATGATCAAGAAATCCTCGAGAATCTCTGTACGCTCTTTCCCAAGTTCGTGACATCACTTAGGCATAATCGGAAGCGTGTTCTACCAATTTGGCGAATACACGCTTGCTCCCGAGCGCTATGAACTGAAGCGGGGCGAGGAGGTCGTTCCCGTCGAACCTCAGGTGCTTCAGGTTCTGGGAGTGCTCATCGAGAATCGGGATCGGGTGGTTCTCAAAGATGAACTCCTTGAGCGTGTGTGGGGCGACGTCTTCGTGGGTGAGTCAACCCTGAGTAGCCGGATCATGGCGGCGAGAAGAGCAATCGGTGACTCTGGGGCTGAGCAAGTCTGGATCAAGACAATTCATGGCCGTGGCTTTCGATTTGTGGGCCACGTGGCCGAGTTGGATGAGTCCATCGATAACGCGGAAGAGTTGGCGAGAGTTCTTCAAAGAGCTGAGACCTCGCTGAAAGCCAATCGCATCGATGAGGCCGAGGCTTACCTGACAGATGCGTTTCGGACTCTTGAGTCGATGCGGTTCGAACCCGACTCCGAATACGCGGATTGGCACCGACTAAAGGCGCAACTCCTACTCCTTAAGGAAGGCTGGAGCAGCGAGTCAGCCCGCACCCACTACCTGGAGTCAATCCGCTTGGCCGAAGGGGTTGGTGCGGTTGAGATCTTCCGGTCCGCAAGATATGACTTGGCGACGATGTTGGAGGTCCGTGGTGACTTCAAAGCATCAGCCACGTTGATGTCGGCGGCCCTTGCCGACCCGGACCTCGCCGATGTAGATGCTGAGGCGCGCGAACTCCTTGCTTGCTCTCTATTTCATCAAGGCAAGTTCTCGGAGTGCGCTGCCCAAGCTCAAGGCGGGCTGGCATCGGCGGGGCGTCCAGCGGAAAGGCGCTTATGTGCCTTTTATGGTGAAGACGCTGAAGTCTCGTGCCTCCACTGGCTGGCAATCTGCTCGTGGCTGCTCGGCCACGATGACGAAGCCTTGCGCCTCTCGCAACGGGCGGTCCGGATTTCGGAGCGGCCGGGCATGATCTTCTGTCTAGCGCACTCTCGCCAGCAGTCGGCGCTGTTCCACCAACTTCGGGGAGATGCGGCTCAAGCCGCACATTGGGCACAGTCGCTTGTTTGGATCGGCACCCGACAGAATCTCCCCTACCGAACGGCCTATGGAGAGATCATTCTCAACTGGTCTAACAGTCAGGATCAGCCGACGTACGAATCGGTCGAGCGAATGGAGGCCGGTGTTGCGCGCATCGCTCAGGTCGGAGCCAACATGGAGTTGCCTTACCTGAGAACGCTCCTCGCCGAGGCCCTGCTCGCCGTTGACGAGCCCGAGCGAGCAACGCAAATCCTAGAAGATGCGATTGCAGACACGATCTGCCGGCCAGGCTACTTCTATCTGAGTGAGATGTGTCGCATCCGGGCTCTAGCGGGTGTTCGCACATGCGAAGGCGAGGAACAGATCCAGCACTGGGTCTTGCGCGCGGAGGAGGTTGCCCTTGCTCAGGGAGCAACAGCTCTCCTGAGTCGAGTGCGCCACTGGAATGCCACACGCCGCCAACCGGGCCGAACCTGAGACGCGCATCGGCACAGTCGCCTTCAGGTGTCAGTTGCGTTCGCGCGCGGCTATACTCCGCTTCAAGTGAACTTAAGTCTGCTTGCATGCATCGGGTTGCTCGCCGTTGCGGCGCATAGCCAACCCTCGACCCAGTCCGGCGCACCGGCGAGGAACAAGACCATCAATCCGTCAACCTACCTCTGGTACGCATCTCCCGCCACCAAGTGGGATGAGGCCCTGCCCGTCGGCAATGGGCGGCTGGGAGCTATGGTATTCGGCACCGTTGCCGAAGAGCGCATTCAGCTTAACGAGGACACGTACTGGTCGGGCGGGCCTTACTCCACCGTCGTGCCCGGCGGCCATAAGTTCCTGGCCGAGATTCAGCGACTCGTGTTCGCCGACAAGAACTTCGAAGCCCACGACCTCTTCGGACGAAAGCTGATGGGCTATCCTGTCGAGCAGCAGAAGTATCAGAGCTTTGCGAACCTCCACCTGTTCATGGCGCATGGCGGCCAAGCCGCCGACTACCGACGGGCGCTCGACTTGGAAACGGGGATTTCGAGCGTCACCTACACGGTCGACGGAGTGCAGTACACACGCGAAATCTTCGCCTCCGCTCCCGACCAAGCCATCGTGGTTCGGCTCACGGCAAGCCGACCGGGCGCACTCAATCTAACCGCTAACCTGCGCGGCGTGCGAAATCAAACTCACTCGAACTACGGCACCGACTACTTCCAGATGGATCCGGTCGGGTCCGACGGATTGGCGGTCACCGGCAAGTCAGCCGACTACCTCGGCATCGCGGGAAAGCTGAGATACGAGGGCCGCATCCGCGCCTCAGTGGAAGGTGGCACGGTCAAGACGCGCGGCGTCGAGATGGCCATCGAGAACGCGGACGCGGTCACCTTGGTGTTCGTCGCCGCGACCAACTTCGTCAACTACAAAGACGTGAGCGCCGACCCGCACCAGCGCGTGGAGGACGCCCTTCGCAAGCTCGCTGGCAAATCCTACGAGGCCCTGCGAACCGCGGCGGTGAATGACTACAAGCGCCTATTCGACCGCGCCATCCTGAAGCTTCCCGCCACCGAGAACTCGTACCTCTCGACCTCCGAGCGGAAAGAGAGGACCCAAACCGAACCGGACCCGAGCCTCGGGGCGCTTGTGTATAACTTTGGCCGCTACGTGCTCATCTCGTCGTCCCGTCCCGGTACCCAGCCGGCGAACCTCCAGGGCGTTTGGAACGACGACATGAACCCCTGGTGGGACTCCAAGTACACGACCAACATCAACACCGAGATGAACTACTGGGCAGCAGATTCGGCCAACTTGGGCGAGTTGACCGAACCCCTTTTTCAGCTGATTCGGGAGGTCTCCGACCAAGGGGCGCAGGTCGCCAAGGAGCACTACGGCGCTCGGGGGTGGGTCTTCCACCAGAACACCGACCTTTGGCGGGTTGCCGCGCCCATGGATGGCCCCAGCTGGGGCACCTTCACCGTAGGCGGAGCGTGGCTGTGTACCCATCTGTGGGAGCACTACCAGCACACGCGTGACAAGGAGTTCTTGCGGAAGAACCTACCGCTGATCGAGGGTTCGATTCAGTTCTTCCTGGACTTTCTGGTGAAGCACCCGAACGGCAAGTGGCTCGTCACCAATCCCTCGACTTCGCCCGAGAACTTCCCCAACGGCGGAGGCAACAAGCCGTTCTTCGATCAGGTCACCGGGGCGATCTTGCAGGGAACGCAGATCTGTGCGGGGTCGTCGATCGACATGCAGATTCTCTACGATCTGTTCGGCTACTACCTTCAAGCGACGAAGGAACTAGGGGTGCAGACGCCGATGGTTGACAAGGTCGCGGAAGTAAGGGCCCAACTGGTACCGCCTCAGATCGGGTCGAGCGGAGCCCTTCAGGAGTGGGCCGACGACTGGACGTCGCTGGAGAAGAACCACCGCCACTTTTCCCACCTGTACGGTCTCTACCCTGGTCGTGCGCTGTGGGATCAGCGGACCTCCGAGCTCATCGAGTCGATCAAGAAGGTGCTCGAGGAGCGGGGCGACGGCGGCGTAGGCTGGTCAAGGTCGTGGAAGATGGCGCTTTGGGCGAGGCTGGGCGATGGCAATCGCGCGAACAAGATCTTCAAGGGATATCTGAAGGAGCAGAGTTGCGCTCAGCTTTTCGCCTTGTGCGGGCGAGCCATGCAGGTGGATGGAACGCTCGGAGCCACCGCCGCCATTTCCGAGATGCTCGTACAGTCGCACGAAGGCTTCATCCGCTTGCTGCATGCCTTGCCGGACGAGTGGAAGAGCGGCGAGTTCAAGGGCGTAGTCACCCGCGGCGGGTTCGAACTGGACTTCGCGTGGGCGGAAGGCAAGATCACAACCTTGAAGGTCCTCTCGAAGGCGGGCGAGACTTGCCGGATCCGAGTCGGCGAATCGGTGGCGGTGACGCATCAAGGCAAAGCCGTCGAGACCCGCGAACTGGGCGATTCCGTCGTGGAGTTCGCGACCACCAAGGGAAGCACCTACTTCGTTCAGCCTCGCTAGCGGATGTCGGCTACTTCTTGGGGCTGAACCGTTTCAGGCTCATGCGCTCATTGACGCTCGGCGTCCCGGCAGCCAACAGGTCGAAGGGCACCCCAGTCTGGACGTCGTTACTTAGGCGATCGAGCTCGTTGACCAGTTGATCGCGGCAGTGATCCAAGGATTCGAAGCGGTGCGGCTTTCCAACCGAGAGCCATGCCTCGGGGCGCTCATGAAGCGACATCTCTTGCAGGATCGCTACCGGCACGAGCGTCACGTTCGGAACATGCCGGGCAATCGTGGCCAGCGCCTTGCCGAAGGGAAGCACTGAGGGGGGACGGTGCATGACCCCTTCGGGAAAGAAGACGAGCGACTTCCCCGACTCGAGTTCTTGGATGGTCTGACGGACGGCGGCGACTCGCCCAGCCAAATCGCCCTTGGGATACCGGATGCCTCCGACGAAGCGGAACAAGGGGAACGTGTCGAACTCTTCTATCCAGTCGATGCAGACCAAGTCGAGCTTGATCGCGAGATGGAACATGAGATACCCGTCCATCCACCCGTGGTGGTTGGCGTAAAGCACGGCCGGGGCCGGGATCGAGGGCTGAGCGGTCCGCCAGTAGACGTTGCGGAATCTACGACGGACCGATCGCCGGATCATGGCTCCGACGGCGCGACCGACGACTCCTTGCTCTTGCTTCATTGATCGAGAACTCCATCGCAGATCAGGCGCTGTTCGACCAGTTCTGCCGAGATGAGCACCATCGGCAAGCCATTCCCGGGGACGGTGCTCGCCCCGACATAGTAGAGCCCCGGAACATCCGACCGAACGTTCTGCGGGCGCATGAAGGCGCTCTGGAACAGGTCATGGCTGAGCCCGAAGGCCGCACCGCGGTCGAGGTTCAGCTGCTCATGCCACTCCTTTGGACCGCACCGCGCGACGCCCCTGATCTTCGACGGATCGAAGCCGCTTTCCTTGGTCAGGCGGGCGAAGACCGTGTCTTCCAGCCGAGCTTGATCGGCATCGCTCATTGCCCAGTCGAGATTGGGGACGGGAACCAAGATGAAGAGGCTGTGGTGGCCCTCCGGGGCGACCGTCGGATCGGTGCGCTTGGCGAGACACACGTAGAAGGCGGGATCGTCCGGCGTTTTCAACGAGTGGAAGAGCGAGTCCAGATTGCCCCGAAAGTCCGAACCGAAGAGCACGTTGTGGTGCTGGAGGTTCTCAAGTTCGCCCTCATAGTCGATGTACATCACGTGGGCTGAGCACGAGAAGCGCAGCTTGCGACGGTCGGGATTGCCGACCAGTTCACGATTCGTGTAGGTGAGGTCGGCGTTGCTGACCACGGCATCGGCGGCGATCTCCTCGCCATTGTCGAGCGTTACCCGGCCCGGATGAATGGTCGCGACCCGCGCCCCCAGGCGGATCTCCGCGCCCCGCTCTTGAGCCAAGCTCGCGATCTCCTCGGTGATCCGCGGCAGACCGCCGGACGGGTACCAGATTCCTTCGCCAAACTCCATGTAGGCCAAGGTGGCGTACACCCAAGGCGCGTCGTAAGGTGATAACCCCAGATACATCGTCTGGAACGAAAACAGCATGCGCAGGCGGGGGTCCGAGAATCGCTTCTCGACGCGCTTGGCGAGGTTCGAAAGCATATGGTGCTTGGTCACGAGCCCCAGTTGGCGGGGGCCGGCGAAGTCCCTAAGGGAGCCGTAGTTCTTGCGAACGAAGTTGGGAATCGATGCCTCGTACAGCTCTCGAAGCTCGGCGAGAAACGGCTTGAACTGTTCCGCATCGCGATCGCCGCAAAGGGCGCGGATGCGCTCAGTCATCTCGTTCTGGTCGATGGTGGCATCGATTCGAGACCCATCGGCATAGAAGACCCGATACGATGGATTGCAAAGCGTAATCGGGACGCGCTCCTCGAACCGTTCTCCCAGGTCGGCGAACAGCTTTCGGAACGGGTCCAGCATCATGAGGAGCGTCGGACCGCCATCAAACTGGCAGTCGTTCACGCTTTGGCGCCGATTGCGGCCACCGACGGTGTCGTTCTGCTCGAGAACGGTGACTCGAACGCCACGATGGGCCAACCGCGCGGCGGTGCTCAGTCCACCGGCACCCGCGCCAACAATCACTACGTGCTTCTGACCCATGAGATGGTTTCTACGAGGGGAGACTTCGATTCCGCATCAACAGCAAGGCGGTGCCGATCAAGATGAGCAGCACCCAAGCCCAGTCCCAAAACGCGATCAGCCCGGACGCCGCCACGAAGTAGCAGAACAACGCCAGCACCCGAGGCGAGTAGCGGTCTGAAGCTCCTTCGACGTTACGGAAGGTCGCCGCACACAGGAACGCCGTCAGGAACCAGCCCATCGAGTTCATCACCGGCGCCCCGAAAAGTGGTCCCGGTGGGGTCCAAGTCCAGTAGCCGAACACCTCGGTCATGGCACGCTCCATCGGAAGGTCGATGGCCATGGCCAGGGCTGCCGTCGCAACTGCCGCCTTCCAACCGGAGACAAACCGACTGACCCAGAGGTACCCCCCCCATACAATGAGAATCCACGCTCCCGGCAGGAGCAGAGGAAAGCGATGATCTCCAACGGGGACGGTAGGAAACCATGCGTCGGAATACTCGTAGGCACCGAACGGAAACCCCGTGTAGAGGCTGCAGATTTCGAGGGTCGACGCGGTCACCGCAGTGGCGACGAGGGCGCGCCAACACGAGAGTTCAAGCGCGATAATCGACACCGCGAACGAAATGATGAGGATGGATGCGGCCGGAGCGATGGGTCCGGGGTCGAGCTTGAGGATGTGAGAGGCGAGGGTGCCAAGCGTCGAGAAGCCGATGAGAAAACAGTAGACGCGAAACATCAAGCTTGGGCGTGCCAATGGGCGACACTTTACCGGAACCTCACTCCGGGTCGAATGATCGACTTTCGGCATCGCGGCGCCCATTCTACGATCGAACCTCGGGCATGGGCGCATTTGCCGGGATCACATCCTGCGGAAGGCCCGAAGCCGCCTCCATCCGCCCACTGAAGTTGAAAAACGACACGAGGGCGGTCAGTTCCCAGACATCGCGTTCCTCCCAACCCGCATGCTTCAGAGCATCGGTGTCCGTACGGTCGATCAGGCTCGGACTCTCGGTCAGCTTCGCAGCGTAGGCGAGCAAGGCCTTGGTCTTGGCATCCAACTCGTAACTCGGCCACGTGGTGGCGAAGTCATCGGGGAGGTGCGCATCGCCCGTCAGACGGCGAACTGCCGTCATATGGAGCCCGAGTCACGGAGCGCCGCCGATCTTGCCATTGACAACCGCCGCCACCATCTCGCGCTGCACCCGAGAGAACGGCGACGGCCCGCGCAAATGGAGGTATCGGTAAAGTGTTCCGGCGGGATTGGCGACCCGGAGATCGACGGAGAGAATCTGAAACACCCCGGGCACCACGCCCCCATACTGCTTGCGGACGAACCCGAAGAAGAGCTTTCGAATGCCGCGAGCCTGCTCGGGCACGATGGTCAGGATGTTGGCCATGGCGCACTCTACCAGGTTGCAGGCCATGCCACACTCTGCCCATGGATCTCATCACTTGGGCGGATTTTGAGCGGTTGGAACTGCGCGTTGGCACCATCCTCGAAGTCGACACCTTTCCAGAAGCGCGCAAGCCGGCTTACAAGCTAACCATTGACTTCGGCGAGTTCGGCGTTCGCCGATCGAGCGCGCAGATCACCGATCTCTACACGAAGGAGCAACTGGTCGGCAAGCAGGTGCTTGCGGTGCTGAACTTCCCGCCGAAGCAGATCGCGAACTTCCGCTCAGAGTGTCTGACCACGGGCGTTCCCGACGACTTGGGCCGGGTAGTGTTGCTGAGTCCTGACCAAGTCGTGCCTAACGGCGCAAAGCTCTTCTGAAGCGCTCTTCCCCACCCCCCAACCGGTTCACCCGGCCACAGGGACGGGAGCGTCGGGCATCGCATCGGGGAGGCGGTCCTCGAGGTTTCGCCAGGCGGGAATCAGGAGCGGCACGAGCGAGGTTGCCGTCGCCAGCACTCCGGTGATCGCGAACATGACGCCGTAGCCTCGGCCGGGGCCGACGCCGAAAAGCGGTCCCAGCGCGTCGGCCAAAGCCCCGCCCGGGTTCATTCCTGGAGCGAACACATAGTCGGCAAGCGGTCCCGCAGTCAGGTAAGCAATGGGTATGGCGGCCAGCGCCACCATCCGCCTTAGCGCAAAGACGCGGCCCTGAACTCCCGGATCGGTCTTCTGTTGCCAAAGCGCTTGGCTCGAAGCGTTGACCAACGGCAGGAAGAACATGCCGATGCAGAGCGCGACGCCGACGACCCATGCCGATTCGGCCAGGCCAACCACCATCATCGACAGGCTGATCGCGGTGCCGAATCCGAAGACACCTAACGTCTTACGAGTGGGTCCCGCCCAAGTGCTGGCGAGCACACCCCCGGCCAGGCCGCCGACTCCCGCCGCGGACATGATGAGGCCCAGCGTTGCCTCGTTCGCCATCGAAAGCACGTACGGCACGAACAACGCATTTGAGAACGCAAACACGAAGTTGAGCACGCAGAAGAAGACGAGAAGGATGACGAGTCCCGGACGTTGCGCAATGAACTGCCACCCCTCACGCATTTCTCTTCGCATGGAAGGCGGTTCGTCCTCGGCTTTTGACTTCGGCGGCGGAGCCGGAAACCGTACGAGCGCGAGCGCCGCCATCGCGATGAGGAAGGTCACCACGTCGACTCCGAGAATGCCGGCCAGGCCAATGGTGCCGAACAGCGCTCCCGCCAATACGGGAGCGAGGATGGAACTCATGGGCTCGCCAAGCTGCACCATGCCGGCGGCCCGGCTCAGCATCTCCTTCGGTACGAGCAGCGTGATCGAGGCTTGGTAGGCCGGTTGCTGGAATGAGCCCGCTACCGCCGCCAATGTGACGTACGCGAGGATATGCCAGGTCTGCAGTTCGCCAAACCAGAGGACGGCGGCGACCGAGAGGGTGCCGAGGGCGGCAGCGCTATCGGCGGCGATCATCGTGCGCCGCCGATCCCACCGGTCCACCATGACGCCGGCAAAGGGCGCGACCAATACGGCGGGGAGGATGGCCGCCATACCGATCATCGCGAACAAGGTCGCCGAACCTGTTTTCTGATAGACCCAGATGCCCAAGGCAAACTGCGTCAGGCCCGAGCCGACCAGCGAGAACAGTTGACCGACCCAGACCGTTATGAACGTTCGCATTCCGGTCTGTTCCATATCGGTCGATACGGGCTAGGCATTGGCGAAGATGCGCTGACAGACCTTCGGCCCAAACCGAGCTATCCCGCGGGCATCGGAACCGTGTGCGGCCCTAAGTGGACCCCTCGCTCACGCGCAACCTCGAGGATCTTCGTGACCAACGCCTGCCGAGTCTCCAGTTCCTCGCGGTAGTCATCCGTGAGGATGTAGCCCTGCACCGTCACCTTGACCGCGGTATCGCTCACCGCCGTGACATAGACGTAGGCCGAGTCGGGAGCAATGCGGTCCGCTGCTTCCATATAAGTGCGCACGTCATCGCACATCGCAATGACCGCGGCAAGATCGTTGGCGTGGCCAACCTCAAACGGCATATCGACGCGACGGCGACGGCGCGCGCCGTAGTTCTCGACCGCGGCTTTGGTCAGATTACTGTTGGGCAGCGTGATCACCGAGTCGGAGAACGTGCGAATCCGCGTAGATCGCAGGTTGATCTCCTCGACGATGCCGTTCACGTCGCCAATCTTCACCCAGTCGCCGATGCCAAAGGGCATATCGAAGAGGATCGTGACCGATCCGAACACATTCTCGACGCTGTCCTTGGCCGCGAGCGCCAGGACCAAGCCGCCGATGCCCAGGCCCGCGACGATACCGGTGACGTTGATGTCCAGCGAGGACAGGAAGCCGACGAGGATGACGACGATCCACAGAAAGCGCACGAAGTTGCGAAGGATCGGAAAGAAGATGGAGTCGGCGCGCCGTCCGAGCCCGATGGTCCGCTGGGAGGCAGCCCGCAGCACCGAGTCGATGATCGAGATCCCCACGATAATGGCCGCGCCCGCCGCCACAATACGGGCAAGAAGCAGCGCGGTGATGTGAAGTGCCGTCGGCAGATCGAACACGAGTAACGCCACTTGCCAAATGAGGGAGACCGCAATCCAAGCGGTGCCGACTACAAATCGCTTGCGGAGCACCGGCTTCGTGCGAACAGCTGAAGCGGCGAGCCGTGGAAGGACAAGCCCCGTTACCGCGAGCACGGCTAAGCCGAGCCACTGCCAAAGCTCGAGACCCAGCACCTCCCTCCACCACGCCGACCCAAACCGAGCCCGAAGTCGCTGCGATAGGTCGATTTCGCCTTCGAAAGCGCTGGGGAGATTGTTGACCGGAGGCTGATCGCGGACGGCTTGCCACACCTGCGGGAGAGCCTCTACCGTCTCCGACGACACCAACCACCCCGCTCTCGGGTCGGGGACGAACTCGACTTGGCCGACCGCGAACGACCCCTTCGACGTGCGGATGGGAATCCTCACCCGATCACGATCAGGTTCGTCGCTGACGCCTTCGACCGCAAAGCCTTCGATGCGGTTCAAGATCGCAAGCAACATCTGGACGCGTCGGCGGCCCTCGTTTTCGCGGAGCGCGAAGTTGAGTCGCGAGAGATCGAGTGATTGCCTTGCTTCGTCGTAGTCTCCGTCCTTCACGGACTCGATCAGATTGTCGAGCACCGCTCGCGCCGAGACAAATCCAGACTGTGAAACGGGACCGGGCTTGACCTGCGGCAACCCCGTGGGCAGTTGCCCAAACGCCAACCCCACCCAACCCAATAATGCAACAAAAAGGGCAGTTCGCAGACTCATGCCTTGCCGATTGTAGCCCGCTTCGCGCTGACCCGCCGTCCAATCACCACGAACATCGGCGCGAGCACCAGCGCAGGAAGGTAGTTCGCAACGGGGAGGCTCTTGATCGCGAGCAGGCCCAAACCCGTGCCCACCAACATCACGCCACCCGCCGCGCTAAGTTCGGCGAGGAGGTCTTCGTCTTCGCTGACCGGACGCAGGGGTTTCGCGGCGAAGGTAAGTGCCGATTGGACGACCAACACCACGAGCGCCGTGGCCAACACGGCTGGCCCTGACTTCACGGCAAAGAAGATGGCCCCGACCCCGTCCATGGTCGACTTGAGCGCCAGCAGTTCGATCTTGCCCTCCAGCCGATCTTGCATGCAGCCGAGCAGGGTCATGGGCCCAACACAGAAGAGCACGCTGGTCGTGATCATGATGTCGACGAATCCGGCATCGTCATGGACACCCATCGTGGTTTTCATCCACGTCGCCATGTTCGCGACTGCGTCTTGGAATCCCAGCGCCATCCCAATCATGCCGCCGAGGGCAATCGCCGCGGCCACGATGAGGATGTTCTTGCTGGCGAGGAGCATCTTCAGGCCGAGGCCGACGGTGACGATTCCGAGCCCGGAAAAGACCAATTCCTGGTAGCTCTCGGGAATACGGGAGCCCGCCGCCCAGCCGATGAGCCCGCCAAGGGCGACCGTCGCCGTGTTGAGTAGAGTCCCGCGGGGCAGCACGGAGCCCACGATACCCCCTGGCGGTACAATCTGAGTTCGGCCCTACCCCTCATGGACCAGTCTCGCATCCGTAATTTCTGCATCATCGCCCACATCGATCACGGCAAGTCCACGCTCGCGGACCGGCTGATCGAACGGTGCGGCGCGATTCGTGGCACTGCCCAAGAGCAGATGCTCGATTCCATGGACATCGAGCGCGAACGCGGAATCACGATCAAGATGGCGGCGGTTCGGCTTCTGTACACCGCCAGAGACGGCGAGACCTATCAGTTGAATCTCATCGACACGCCGGGCCACGTGGACTTCACTTACGAAGTCTCGCGAGCGCTTGCCGCATGCGAGGGCGCTTTGCTTGTCGTCGACGCCAGCCAAGGGGTAGAAGCCCAAACCATCGCCAATGCCAGCATGGCGATGAACCAGAATCTGGAGATCGTGCCGGTCATCAACAAGATCGACCTGCCTCACGCGGACGTGGAACGCGCCCGGGAAGAAATCGAGAGCGCGGTCGCCATCGATGCTTCCGATGCGATCCCGTGCTCGGCGAAGTCCGGAATCGGTATCGACGAGATTCTTGAGGCGATCGTTGAACGAATCCCGCCTCCTGGTGGCAGCCACGATGCCCCCTTGCGAGCCCTAATCTACGACAGCCACTTCGATCCCTATCAAGGTGCAGTCGCCTATGTCCGTGTCAAAGATGGGCACATGAAGAAGGGCGATCGGATTCGGATGATGAGCACGGGCTCTATGTTCGACCTGGATTCAACCGGCCACTTTGGGCCGGGGCTCACCGTCGACGACGGACTCGATTGCGGCGAAGTCGGATTCATCACCGCGGCGATGAAGTCGATCGGCGACGCGCGGGTCGGCGATACGATCACCGCCGCGGACCGGATCGCGACCGAGGCGCTCCCCGGCTACCGTCAGGCGCTCAGCATGGTGTTCTGCGGTCTCTATCCGACCGATGGGGACCAATACGAAGACCTCCGCGACGCGATCGAGAAGTTGAAGTTGAACGACGCTTCGCTTCAGTTCGAACCCGAAACGTCGGCAGCCCTCGGATTTGGATTCCGGTGCGGCTTCTTGGGGTTGCTCCATATGGAGATCGCCCGCGAGCGCCTCGAGCGTGAGTTCAACCTGGACCTGATTCTGACCGCGCCAAGCGTGGACTACAAGGTCACTCGCACGAACGGAGAGGAACTCCACATCGCGAATCCCTCGCAGTTCCCGCCCGCGCATGAAATCACTCGCATCGAGGAACCGACCGTGAACGCGACGATCATGGTGCCGACCGAGTACATCGGCGCGGTCATGACGCTTTGCCAAGAGCGGCGCGGCACCTATCAGCGAACCGAGTATCCGACCACCAAGCGGGTGATCCTGCACTACGCGCTGCCGCTCGCCGAAATCTTGCTCGACTTCTTTGACAAGCTCAAGTCGTCGACGAGAGGCTACGCATCCCTCGATTACGATGTGTCGGACTACCAAGGGTCCGACCTGGTCAAGGTGGACATCATGCTCAACGGCGACCCGGTCGACGCGCTGTGCTTCATCGTGCACCGGCAGTTTGCGTATCAGCGCGGCCGGGCGATGGTCGAGCAGCTGCGCAAAGTCGTCCCGCGCCAGCAATACGAGGTTCGCGTCCAAGCTGCGATCGGTGCCAAGGTCATTGCCGCCGACACCATCAAGCCCTTCCGGAAAAACGTTATCGCCAAGTGTTACGGCGGCGACGTTACACGAAAGCGAAAGCTCCTCGAGAAGCAGAAGGAAGGCAAGAAGCGCATGAAGCAGATCGGCACCATCGAGGTTCCGCAGGAAGCGTTCCTCAGCGTCCTTAAAGTGGCCGAGTAATGCGTTTCCTCATCAGTCGGCTGTCCGCGCTCGGGGACGTCGTCTGCAC
>JANJUB010000037.1 GCA_024710805.1 Fimbriimonadaceae bacterium
CCGGGTACATGCCTCCTGATATGGTTGAGTACTGCGGCACGTTGACACCCAAGGACCGACTTGGATCGGACGATCTCTCCAAAGAGCTTGCCGCGCTGTTTAAGATAGAGAGTGGGCGCATGGTGCCCAAAGGGCGCTGAGAGTCCTCGCGCAGACGTCGGGTAAGCAGTTCAAAGACCCGGCGTCTGCGCACTCACTTGACGACGATCTCCTCGGGTGAAGCCTAAGCGTTTAGGTCGGTTCCGCGCCCGACGAGCTTTGCTTGGTCATGTAGACCTCGCCCACCAAGTCGGCGAGATCCTTGAGGGCACTGGGCACGGCGTGGCCGTAAGTGTTAACGGTACGGGACGTGCGGGGGCGCTCGACCGTCTAAGAAACGTGTCGCAGGAAGAAGGCCTTACTGTGCCTGATTCTCGCGAATACCCGCATAGACAGGGCTAGAAGCCCCGCTCAGACGAGTTAGGCTGCGGGACGACCTGATTCGCCGAAGATTTCGTCGAACGGGTTGTGGCGTGCGTGCCTGCGGATCTCCTCGACGACGGCGTCTCTGAGCGCCTTGCCCGTCAGGAGTTCGGTGTCCTCGATGGGCAGAGCCGCCCTCGGCGGCGGGGCGGGACGCCCGGTGAACGCTTGTTCCGCGGCGGCGAGCAGGAGAGACAGGGCAGATCGTGAGGCGTCGTCCTCGGCCAGGTCGTACGCGTCCTCGATGCGGTCTCGGACGGCGATGTAGTCCTCCATCGAGGAGATGCGGTCTGCCTGATTGCGGATGTCCGCGATCTCGGATGCGGGAATCCCGTCTTGCGCCGGCGTATCGGCGGCGGGCTTGGGTTCTGGCTCGGGGGCGGACGAGGTGAACATGGCAGTTGCTGGCAGAACCGGTAGAGAAGCCGAATCCGCAGTTCTCGTGTCCAAGGAAGCCGAGTTGCTATTATTCGGACCCGAGGAAAGGGAGCCGAAGAAGTCTGAGGGCCTCATGACCAACCACCTACAGCGGATACAGCGGATTCAATGCTTTTTCTTGGTTCTGTCCATACGCGCCCGTCTAGAAGAAAACTGAGAAATCGAGCAGAAGCGCTGTATGTGCCGTACGCACAGCCAGCCGATGGCTCAACTCGGGGCCAAGCGCACGAATGCACGACATGGGGGCAGGCACGGGCGTTTATGGTCAGACTGTTAGGCCGAAGCAACATGAGGTGCTCCCCAGGATGAGTTCGAGATGCTGTCCGATAGGCGGAGGCCCATGAAGCCCCGAATCCCCCGGGAGTTCTTCGTGGCGGGGTGCCCCCGAGCAATCATTTGCTGGCTCAGTGCCTTCTGAGACTCCGGACGCTCGCCGTTCCCATCGCACCAGGCGCGGTAGGTGCGGTATAGATCGGCGGAAGTCAGGAAGGCATCCCGTTGGCCCACAACACATTCTTCGAGGAAGTTGCCGATGGTGTCCATATCTTCACGGTACAGGCCGGTGGCATCCTTCACCTTCGCGGGAATCGGAAGGCGGTTTCTTTGCCAATCTAAGCAACCAGCGACCATCCAAGACAAGATGCCGACGGCATGTTCTTTCAGCTTATCGCCGAGATCGGGATCGACCTCATGATCGGGGATTCTCACCTCGAATGGGACGAGCCTCATCCGCCGCCAGATTCCCTCGTCAGCCCCGCGGATCGTTGGTTTGTGGTTACCGCTGAGCCAGAGCTTGAACGTTGGGCGGAAGGTGAAGTACTCTGCATGTAAGTATCTTGCGGTGATCGGATCGCCGCCAGTCAACTGCTTGATGAGAGACTCCGCGAGCCGCTTGCCGGCCTCGGTCTCCGTTGCCGCGACGAGCCTAGCACCTTTGAGCCGCGCCAGATCATTGGGTATGCCGCTGTCGCGCTTCATCATCAGCGTCTCGGTCGGTGTATGCATGGCGTAGTCTCCAAGAACGTGCGTGATGAGTTCCATGAACGTTGACTTTCCGTTGAGTCCTGATCCGTAAAGGAACATGAGGCACTGCTCACTGGTTGAACCCGTCAGCGAATAGCCAGCCGCACGAGCGAGGAAGAGCTGAAGGTCGCGGGAGCCGTCGGTGACCCTGTCCAGAAATCTGTGCCACTCGTCAAAGGGTGCGTCTGGCTCGAACGGCACGTTACCTATCCGCGTGATCCGATCTTCCCGACGATGCGGTCGAAGCTCCCCGGTTCGGAGATCGATGGTGCCGTTCGGGACATTGAGCAGCCAATCGTCACGGTCGAACTCCTGGGGCAGGGCGGCCATGTCGCCGCACTGCTTTGACAGTTCGATCATGTTCGTGATGTTCTTCCTGTCCTGAGACTTTAACTCCCAGCTCAGCGACTCCTTCGTTTGAGCCCTCAAGGCCGCCGCTTTGAGTATCTGAAAGGCGGTCTGGTAGATTTGCTCACCGGCGCGCTCGTCGCGGAGCCATCGCTTTCCATCCCACACCATCCAGCACTTCCAAGGGTGGCACCAAAGTGCTTTCCCCCGAAGTCGGTCTGCAAGGCGCTCCGCGTTCCCCAAGTCAGTGCGGGCATACTCCTTGAGCGGGGTTCCTTCAGAGACATCCTCTTGTTCTAGAAGGTATTCGACGATGGGCGACGGCGCAGAGCCTTCGACCCGTCCGCCGTAGCCCTGCGAGGCGAGCGCCTTCGCCGCCGCCTTGAAATCGCCGCCGTGCTCCAGCATCGTTAGAACTCCGAAAGCACTGTAGGCGCATTCCGATTCAAACGGCTCCGCGTTCGTGCTGAAGCAATAAAACAGCTGCCCGTCCGAGGTCACCGTCCCGCTCGGTCCGCCCGTTGTCTTTCCTGGGCGCCGCACCGTGATCCGTCCGCCGGTGGAGCGGCCCACCTGCTGCCAGCCGTGGTCGAGCAAGAGCTCCAGCGCCAAGGGGCCACGCTCGTTGTAATCGTCGCCCGGTCGCTGCCCGTTGCCGTTACCCGCGCTCCGCGCCGGTTCCGCGGCCGGCACCTGCCGCTCATCGAACAACCGCGCTAACGAACACAGATCTCTCCACTCCTCCAGCGTGATCGTCTCCAGCGTGAGAAGCGAACCGCGTACGTAGGTGTATCCCGGGGAGGGCGGCACGATCGCATACCCGCCCACCGCTCGCGTTTCGATCCGCACCGTGACGTCCTTGTCCCGTGCCGGGCAATGTCGCGGCGATGCCCAGCACGCCAGCTTCTGGCTCCCTTCCTCGATCTGCGCAACCAGGCAGTAAATGTGGTGCCCGTGTGGGGTCTTACCGATCGCACACCGGTCAAGGACAGGTTCGAGTCCGTGGTTGGTTACCGCCTGGAGGAATGGCTCGTACAGGGAGTCGTCGTCGATGTCGATGACCCCAACCCCGTTCTCACCCGCCCATAGCCCGATCATGCCGCCCACCCATTGTTCGCACTCCGCGTGCGTGGGCCGTGCTCCGTGCCGGAACCGGTTATGATCCCCCGCCATCCGCACGTTCGGTTTCTTGTCCGCCTTGCACGGAAAGAATCCAAAGCGCTCCGCCAGTAGCTTGAACTCCTGATCAGCGTTAGTACCGGAGTTCATCGACTCCCTCGCGCAGGCCCCTAATGAACCGCTCAAGCTCTTGCTGCTCAATCCTGGCCGACTTGCCGACCTTGATCACCGCGATCTG
>JANJUB010000109.1 GCA_024710805.1 Fimbriimonadaceae bacterium
TTGTAGAACGCTATGGTTTTTGTCAAGTGCTCCCGAGATAAGTGGCGCGATCGTATCGCGCCATGCCCTTTGAGAGGCTGTAGGCTACGGTGACGAGTTTGCGGGCTGCGATCATGTTGACGGCCTTGGTCAGGTGTCCTCGGCTGTGGTGTTTGGCGAAGTAGGGTTTGAAATCCTCTACACGGCGTTGTGCATTGGCGGCGCAGTAGAGGAGCCTTCTGATGAACGCTGGACCGCGTTTGGTGAGCTTGCGCTGGCCGAAGAACTTGCCCGACTCACGGACGCGGACATCCATTCCGATGAAGGCTACGACCTGATCTGCGCTTTGGAATCGGTGGGCCCGGAAGAGCCAGACCAGCGCTGGTGCCAGTTGTGGCCCAACGCCGTCCATTTCCAGAAGCAGTGAGTAAAGCGGGTCGCCCGCGACGATCTGCTTGATCTCGCGGTCGAGTTCAGCGATCGATCTCTCGATGGCTTCGGAGGCCGCGTGGGAGGCAACCAGGGATTCTCCGATTTCGGACATCGACTGCTGCCAGGCGACCTTGAGCTTGACCTGGGTGTCACGGAGTTCCATCAGGTCTTTCAACCGTTGCATCTGGGGATTCGGCGTCTCGCTCTCTGGCAGCCGGTCCCACTCGCGCTCGCCGAAGCGCTGGAGGATCTGCGCGTCGATGCGGTCGTTCTTGGCCCTGGGGCTGACGCTCCTGCGGTACAGGCTGAACACGTAAGGATTCACACACCGGACCGACAGCCCCACCCTCCTGGCCACCTCAGCCACCAGGCGGTGGTACCGACCGGTGGCCTCCATGACCAGGCGCGCATCGTCGGGCAAGATGGAAAATGCGGCCGTGAGTTCGGCACGTGTACGCTTCACTCGGCACTGGCCCATCGGTGAGGCCAAATCAATGAAATCCTTAGCGATTTCGACTCCAACTGACGTCATACTGTAGTCACCTCGTAGTGGGCGGGTCGCCCCAGGATGCGCTAGCTTGCGTTTATAGACGGTTGCCGCCGTTGAACGCCAAATGGGCGCTTTCCAGGGGCGGGGGATTTCTACAAAAGACTCTCGAGGAGTTCCGAGGGATGGTCCCTCCGCCCACGCCTGCTTCTCAACTTACCGCTGATCTGCACTTGGTGTTAACCATACAGGCGAGGGATGTGTCGTGCCCTCGCTAAGCGTATCGGGGCGGCAATGCCACCGCCGGTACGAGCCAACCGGCGACTACAAAGGCCCGCCCAAGGCACAACGCAACAGCCTCAGTCGTACCACGCCTACAGGTAAGGGGCAATCTCACCGAACCATGATCGGTTCGGGGCGTTCGCTGTAGGTGTGGTGCGCGGACATTACGTACAACGGCAACTCGACCTGGCTCCACACCGGGCTTTCCTTGAACATGTACGCGTGGTAGAGGTGGGCACCGTCCTTCGTTTTCGCCCACCGGGGCACGCCCGCGCCGGTGCTCAGCACCACGTAGAGGCCCGGAGCAATGTGAACATCTTCGGAGAACGCAAACGAGCCCATCGACAGGTCACCGGTGAGCATCGCCGATTCGCTCAAGATCGCATGGCCCTTGAGGCAAATCCGCATCGATCCCTGATTCTGCAGCAACAGAAACTCTCGATCTGCAAGTTCGCTTCGTTGAAGTCCGACGATACGCAACATGGGTTCGTACCTCCGCCCTATGTCGCATAGAGACGGCTGCCGCAGTTATTGTGGCGCGGAAAGACTCAAAAAGTCTCGGAAAGTTTCACACAATCAGGTTAAGAGTTATCCACCGAGCCGCTGAGCGCCTGGATCAGGCTGTTCGTGGCCCGGCGCAGCGAGGCTTTGGCCTGGTCGAGTTCCGCCGCCGATAGCCCTTGAGTCGCTAAGGATTCGGCCCGGGTGATCTGGTCGAGACACTCTTGCAGGATAGCCTTGCCCTTGTCGGTGATCATCACGCGGCGCGCGCGCTGGTTGGTTGCCACCACGAGCTGCTCGATGAGTCCCTTCTTCACCGCGGACTGAATCGCCTCGGTCAGGCTGGGAGGCGAAATGCCGAGCCGAGCGGCAATCTGGGTTTGGCTCTCGCGCCCGTCGGCGGCGTGGACGGCGGAGAGCAAATCGAACGCTCCGAAGCCGAGGCCATGCTTTTGCAGGACGGGTTCGACGAGGCTGGCCGTGAGCTCGGAAAGAACCGAGGCAAGCCCGGTGAGCGAATCGCCGACGTCTGCTTGCCCCTTCATCGCTCCCTCACCGCGCGGAAAATCTGGAGGCGCCGAGCGGATTCGAACCGCTGAATGAGGGTTTTGCAGACCCTTCCCTTAGCCACTTGGGTACGGCGCCAGAGTTGGGAGTATACCGAGCGGACCCGAGGGGCGTGGTCGTGGCGAGTCGCGGCTTGCCAATGAGTCCGCCGTGGCTACTGACCAGGCTTCGCGTGGGATCTTGATTGTTCGACGGATGGGGACCTGTGCGGAGGTCGTCGGTGGAATTATCCCGACGCGGGAGGGCTGCGCTTTGTCGGAGCCTCTTTCGGAAACGGCGACGAGCCCCCCCTTCCGGATGCGGCGTCAAACCCGAACCAACCCGCGCACGCCTACATCAGCGAATGCGGGTCCACATCGATCATCACCTGCGTATTCCCCACAACAACATCCTCCAGCGCGACCCCGATCGGCGTGACGTCACCCCCCGGCGGAAGCTTCACCAGCACGTGCCGACGCCAACGCTCTTTGATCCGCTCGACCGCTGCATTGGATGGGCCCAGCACCTGCACTTCGGGCAGAACCCGCAACCGAACTGCGACATCCTCCGACACCGTCCGCGCCTCGGGCAGACTGGGACCCGAGATCACGATGTTCACGAGCCGTCGATACGGCGGATAGCCCGCCATCTCGCGCTCGAGGCGCACCTCGCGATACAGCCGCTCGTAGTCGTGGGTTTCTGCCGCCTGCAGCGCAACGTGGGTCGGGTTGAAGGTCTGAATCACGACCTCGCCGGGCGCGCTTCCCCGCCCTGCTCGCCCGGCAACCTGAGACAGCAGCTGGAAGGTCCGCTCGCTGGCGCGGAAATCGGGGATGTTCAGCGCGATGTCGGCGGTGATCACGCCGACGAGCGTCACCCGGGGGAAGTCGAGCCCTTTGGCGACCATCTGCGTGCCCACGAGGATATCGATGTCGCCTGCACGGAACTGGGTAAGGATCTCCTCCAGCGCACCTTTGCGGCGGGTGATGTCGCGGTCGAGCCGGGCGACCCGGGCTTCGGGAAAGTAGTTGCCCACCTGCTCCTCGACCTTCTC
Source organism: Fimbriimonadaceae bacterium (assembly GCA_024710805.1). Classification (GTDB taxonomy): domain Bacteria; phylum Armatimonadota; class Fimbriimonadia; order Fimbriimonadales; family Fimbriimonadaceae; genus JANJUB01. The sequence continues at coordinate 3,282 of JANJUB010000109.1, forward strand.
GGTGCCCATGCCCACCGGCGCCATCTTGATGCCGCCGCAGCCCGGACACTTGGCGGGAGGCGGGCACGTGTAGTCACAGTGGTGACATCGCAAACGGCGATCTTGGCGGCTGTAACACAGCGAGACCGAGCATCGCGGGCACTTGAACTGCTGGCCGCACTCGCGGCAGAGCAAGAACGGGGAGTAAGCGCGCCGGTTGAGGAACAGGATGATCTGTTCTTTGCGTTCCAACGTCGCCGCGATGCGCTCGCGCAGGTCTCGGCCGAGGATTACCGGCTGGCCAATGCGGTATCCCTCGCGCAGATCGTCGATCGTAACCCGCGGAAGCTTGGCGGAAGCGGTTCGGCTGGGAAGGTCGAGGCGGGTGAAGGTGCCCGCCTGAGCCTCGGCAAAGGTCTCGATGCTCGGCGTCGCGGAGCCGAGCACGATCGGGGCTTGGTGGTATCGGGCGAGTTCGATGGCGGCGCGTTTGGCGTGGTATCGGGGCGACGACTCTTGCTTGTACGCCGACTCGTGTTCCTCGTCCACGACGATCAGCCCGATGTTGCCGAGTGGGGCGAAGAGGGCGCTGCGCGCGCCGAGCACCACGGGCGCTTCCCCCTGGCGGATACGAATCCAGTTGTCCAGTCGCTCGGCGGGGGTGAGTTCACTGTGGAGGATCGTGACGCGGTCGCCGAACCGCTCGCGAAGCTGCGAGATCGCCTGCGTGGCGAGCGCGATTTCTGGCACCAGATAAAGCACCTGGCGGCCCTGCTTCAACGCTTCGGCGGCGGCCCGCAAAAATACTTCGGTCTTGCCCGAGCCCGTAATGCCGAACAGCATGAACTTGGCGGGGGTGCGGTTTCGGATGGCGAGACTCAAGGCTTCGATAGCGCGCCGCTGGTCGGGATTGGGCTCGGGAGGAAGTCGCCGATGGGCATCCTCTGCGGCGACGTTTTCGAGCAAGCCGGCGGTACGCAGCGAGCGAATCGTTGCGTCGGTCGCCGCGCAGAGGGCGCGAATTTCTTCCCGCGAGAACTGCGGCTGGTCGGCGGTCAGCAGCCGCATGAGCGTGAGCGCCTGGGCAGGTTTGCGCTTGCCCTCGTTCTGCAAGAACCGCTCGATCTTCTCGTTGTCTCCGGTGACCCGAAAGATGCCGGAATCCGCGCGTCGGGTGTCCGGGCGCACGACGGCTCGGATGACCTCCACGATGTTTTTGTCTTGCAGCAGCCGCAGGGCTCGCTTCTCGCTAGCGGTCACTTTCTTGCCGCGGGCGTCGATGAACTCCTTACCCGCGACCAGCTCTTCATAGACGCCCCGCTGGAGCGGGGTCAGCGCGTCCAGCTCAGGGGTTTGACCTTCGACGAGCCGCCACTTGGTGACGATCCGAGCTTGGGCGCCCGGCGGCATGGCCGGGGACAGAGCCACAGGCAGCGGGGAGAGCGTATCGTTGGCGATGAACTCGACCAACGCGAGCAGGGGTTCGGGCAGTCCCAGTCCACTGATCGGGGGGCCGAGCGTGCGGAGCTTCGACCGCGGAAAGCCTAGTTCAGCCTCCGTCACCTCTCGGATTCGAGCGATGTGACCCACCACCGCGCGCGCCCCAAGGGGAGCGAGGACGGCATCCCCTCGGCGGTGCTGGTCGCTGACCGCGTAGGTCCAAATCGCGGCTTGCCCCCCCGTCCGCACATCGACGACCACGTCGGCAACGCGCAGGAGCGTGGGGGTCATTTCGTCAGAATACACCACCCTTTCGGGGTGGGTCGCCTATACTGGGCAAGAACCGACCATGGCGACCTTCCCCTGTCCCCACTGCGGCCAACCCGTCGAGGCCGATCACGTCTACTGCCCCCATTGCTCCCGCTCGTTGCGACTGAATGTCGAGCCGCCACCCGAGGTGCAGACGGTCCGGCAGCCTTCACCCAAGGGGTTGTTCTGGGTCATCGGGATCGGCATTCTCGCCGTGCTCGCGATGTTCGTGTTGCCGATGATTCTGCTGCCTTCGGTGGTCAAGACGACCCCCGGTGCGTCCGGCTCGCCTCGGAACACCGACTGCCTATCGCACATCAAGCAGCTCGCGGTGGGGCACCTGATCTACGCAACGGATTACGACGATCGGTTCGTGGCCGACGCGAACTTCAAGCCCGCGATCATGCCGTACATCAAGAACAACGACATTTTCGCGTGCCCGGATACCCGTGTCGAGTTCGCCGCAAACGACGGCATCTTGGGGAAGGACTCGACGCTGCTGCTGGATCCCGCAGGCACGGTGATGCTTTACGAGGGCTACAACAAGCAGCTCAGCGGCGCACACGGCGGCCGGTCATCGGTCGCGTACACAGACAGCCACGCCCGCATGATCGACGCCTCGGCTTCGGTGGACTACTCGGTGCGGCTAGGCAAGCCGACGACGCCATCGAAGTAGGCATCGGCAAGCACGTAGTGACTTCCTCGGCCCGCGCCGAGCCTGGTGAGCACTCCACGATCGACGAGGTCGGTCAAGTCCCTCAGTGCGGTGTCGTCCGAGCAGTTCGTGAGAGCGGCGTACTTTGCCGTGCGCATCTTGCCTTCGAAACCCTCGATCATCCGTTCGATCGCCTTGATCTGCCGCAGGTTTAGCCCAAGGTTCCGTGTGAGCACCGTCTGCCTTCGACGCGCTCGCTCGACCTGAACCTCTGCATCGGACAGCGATTGCTCGAGGATCTCCAAGAACCAAACCAACCAGGGGGTTATGTCGAGATCGCCTCGCTGGCAGTGCTCAAGGACTTCATAGTAACCCCTACGCTGCGCGAGAATGGCACGGGACACCGAGTAGTAGCGCTGCTGGGAGCCATCCGCTTGGGTAAGTGCCATATCCATGATTGCGCGACCCATGCGTCCGTTTCCATCGTCGAACGGATGAATCGTCTCAAACCAGAAGTGCGCCATCCCGGCGCGGACTACAGGATCGATGTTGGCCGGTTTGGCGAACCAACTGAGGAATGTGTTCATTTCGGCGGGGACCCGCTCAGCGGCAGGGGCCTCAAAGTGGACCCGCTCTCGGCCGATCGGTCCGCTGACCACTTTCATGGGCGAAGTACGCCACTGACCCACCTGGACAGGGCCGACATTGTTGCGTCCATCGGGAAACAGCATGCGGTGCCATGCAAAAAGCCGCTCAGCGGTCATGTCGGCGTCCCACCGCTGAATCGCATCCAGGACCATTTCGACTACGCCTTCGGTTTGTCGATCCGTCGCCCTGCCGACGTCCAAAGCGACCCCCAGTCTGCGAGCCACTGAAGACCGGACTTGTTGGGCATCCAGCACTACCCCTTCTATCGCACTCGAACGAGCAACCTCGTCGCAGAGGCTGTCTAGCATTGCCCCTTGCTGCGCACCCTCGTCAAGCGTGCTCATGTAAGCGAGCAATCGCGACCGTCGACCATGGATGACGGCGAGCTGCAACTCAAGCGCAGCCCGATCCCAGCGGAATGTTGGCCACTCTGGGTGCTCATGGATGTAATCACCGCGCTTCATGCGGTGATTATGTTCCATAATCACCGCGGATTCTGCGGGGATTAGCTCATGGAATCACCGCATCGCGGCGCGGAGACGATCCGCATCGAGCCACGGAGAGCCTTCGTCCTCGTGCTTCATGAAAACGTAGACGTCCTTGTTCGCGGCCAGGCCGTCGCGCACCCAACCCGCCCACGAGGCGATCTCCTCGTCCGTGTAGGACTCCTTGCGCAATCGGGCGTAGTGGGCAGGGCCGGTGTCGCGACGCACGCCTTTCCGGTCGTCGGTATCCGACGCCACGAACGCGACGTTGTGGGCGCGCAGGATATCCGCGACCTCGTCGGTGTCCCACGATTCATGCCGGAACTCGACCCCATACTGCGGACCAGCCGGCAGCGAAGGCAGGAACCTCTCCAGTCGGTCATCAGTCCGACGCAGGTTCGGCGGAAGCTGCAAGTACACCATTCCCACGACGCCCGCCTCGATCGCTGGTCGCAGACGCTTGATGAAGAAGTCCATCGGGTCGATGCCGTCTTCCTTTAGCCGGGCCATGTGGGTCACCTTGCGATGGACCTTGAACGTGTAGCGGAAGCCCGGCGGAGCTTGCTCGATCCACGCCGCGACGCCGGCTTCGGTCGGCATGCGATACCAGGTCGAGTCCATCTCGACTGCGCTGAACCGCTCGGCGTAGTAGGCGAAGAACTCCTTCGCCTTCAACTCGGGCGGGTAGAATCGACCCTCGCCCTGCCACGGCTTGTAAGAGTAACCCGACAAGCCGAGGAACAGTTGAGGCTGTTGCATTGCGTCTAACTCCATCCGTTGTGTCCGCCGGATGCTGATGTAGAAGGAGCGAGGGCACAACTCATCCCTCGCCCACGAAAAAGTGGGTGGATGGAATCACCCCGCAACAGCCGCTCAGCCACGCGCGACTCCCGAAACCCTGAACGTGTGGGTGCCGCTCTTGACCATGTGCTTGCCGTTCGGCAGTACGATCTCGGCCTCGGAGTTCGCGGGAATGTTCACCACCAAGTTCCACTCATCCCCCACGAACCGCCACTCGACCCCGATTCTCCCCACGGGCGAGTCGTAATGGCCCTTCGCATACTCCAATCCTCCACCGGGCTTGGCGACGATGCGGAACTTCGACCACCCGACGCCACTCGGCTGGATGCCCAACACCGTCTCCATCATCCATTGGCCCACCGAGCCGAGCGCCCAGTGGTTGAATGAGTTCATACCGGGATCCTGGAAGCCGCGGCCCTTCACGAAACCATCCCATCGCTCCCAAATCGTCGTCGCGCCATTGGAGATCGTGTAACCCCAACTCGGGAACGTGTCGTTCATCAGGATCTTGTAGGCGAGGTCCGCGCGGCCGCGCTCCGTGAGCACGGTCATCAGCGGCTCGGTGCTGTGGAATCCGGTCGACAAATGGTCGTTGCGCGCGTTGACCGCTTTCACAAGGTGGGCGAAGGCGCGGTCTTGGTCGGCCGGCGCAAGGATATCCCACGCCAGCGCCATCGCGTAGCCAGCCTGCGTATCGCCCTTGATCTTGCCCTCGGTGTCGACATAGGCGGTCTTGAACGCCGCCGCCACCTTGGCCGCTTCGTCCGACCAACGCTGATGCGGGCGACCGATCGCCTTGGAGAGTTCGGCCATTTGGACAAGCGAGCGATACAGGACCAGCGTGGCGAACACCTCCTTGGGGGCTTCGGCACCGGTACGCGGATACCCCTCGCGAACGAGGGTATCGCCGTTCAGCCAGTCGCCGTAGTCGTTGCGACGGTCCTTCAGCCACAGCCCGTCGGGATTTCGCGACAGCACGTAATCGAGGTACTTCGCCATCGACGCATGATGCTCGCGGACCAGCCGCGTATCGCCATAGAAGCGGTAGTGGGTGTGCGGCACACCCACGCCCGCATCGCCCCAGCCCGGCGCGCTGGTGAAGTGGCGATCTTTCCCATACGGGTGGGGGGCGAAGTCAGGATACGCGCCAAACTCGGCCTGAGCATCGCGCATATCCGGCATCCACTTGGTGTAGAACGCCGCCATGTCCATGAAGTAGCTGGCGGTCGGCGCGTAAGCCAGAATGTCGCCGGTCCAGCCGAGCCGCTCATCGCGCTGAGGACAGTCGGTGGGCACCGACATCAGGTTTGCGCGCTGTGTCCAGCGGATGTTCTGCCAGAGCCGATTCACCATCTGGCTCGAGGTTTCGAAGCTCGCCGCGTCGGGGCTGGACGAACAGAACACCTGAGCCTCGACCGCATCGGCGGGTAGATCGGCGATGCCATCCACCTCGGCGTATCGGAATCCGTGGTAGGTGAAGTGCGGTCGATACCAACGGGTGGTGCCGTCCAGCACATACCGATCCACCTGAGGCGCGCCCCGAAGGTTGGTCACGTAGATCGTTGTGTCGTTCTCCAGCATCTCGGCGTGTCGGACGATTACCTTGTCGCCGTGGCTGCCCTTCATCTTAAGGGCAACCCATCCAGGGAGGTTTTGGCCGAAGTCGATCAGATGCTTTTTCTCACCGATGCGCTTCACGCTGACCGGTGCGAGCTTCTCGACGATTCGAATAGGCTCGTTGGGTTGGGGCACGCGAAGCGGCTTCGGGTCGGGCGAGACCTCCCGGGCGGCCACCCACTCCTCAACAGGAAGCTTCGTTGCATCGTACACCTCGCCGTCGAGCAAGTCCGAAGAGCGGATCGGGCCTTTGCGAGAGGTCATCCAGTTGCGGTCGGTGATGATCCGTTCTTTGCGGCCATCGCGGTACGTGATCTCGATTTGCGCGCAGAAGGCGGGGTGCCGACCGTACACGGCTCGTGGGAGTCCAGCCTCGTCGAGGGCCTGAGCCATGCCCAGACGCCCGGCATACCAACCGTCGCCAAGAACCACGTCGACCGCGTTGGCGCCGGATTGCAGAAGCCGTGTCACGTCGTAGGTCTGAACCTGGACGCGGGTGTGGTAGTCGGTCCACTCGGGGGCAAGCACGCGGTTGTCCGGCGCTTTGCTGTTGACCTTCAGTTCGTAGGCGCCGAGGGCCGTCGCGTGGATGATCGCCTCTCGGACCGGGCCCTTCAAGGTGAAAGAGCGCCGCAGTTCGGTGGCGGGAAGGGCCTCGATGTTCTCAGCCGGATGGGAGCGGGTGTCGCCGTCGGTCAGCTTTTTGCGGCCCCACGAGGTGTTCTCGATGGAGTCCTTCGAGGTCACCGTGGCCCCACGCGAAACCACCTGATCACCATTGCGTGCTTCAAGCTCGGCGAGGGTGAAGGCGTAGGGCGGTTGGACCCCGCCGCGATCGCGCATCTTGGTAACGACGAGCCGAAGTTTCCGCCCGGTCACCGCGCTCGATAAGCGCCTTTCGACCGGCTCCGTGGCCTTGATGTGGTCGGCGGCTTGGTCGATGACCTTACCGTCGAGTTCGAATCGGAAGTCGATCGGGAACTGGAATCCCGGTTCATCGCGGGTCCAGTCGAAGGGGCGAGTCGGATACAGCACCAAGCGATCAAACGTCGTCGGCTTGCCGAGGTCGATCTCGACCCATTTCTCTTCCGTCTGATTCGTGGTGAACTCGGCGTGATAGCCGTTGTGAGGGCCCGACGGAGCGCCACCGATCACCTCACCCATGATCCACTTGGCGCGCCAGTCCGACTCGTTCAGCAGTCCGATGCGGAAGCGCTCCCAGGACGACCACTTGCCGGCCCTGTTCGAGCCGTCCCACAAGCGGACGCGCCACTCGAGGCCCTGACCCGAGGATAGCTGTTCGCCGGCGTATTCGATGAGCTGCGAGTTCGACGACCCCACTCGGCCGGAGTCCCATACGATGTCATCGCCCGAACGAACCTGAACCTGGTAGCCGGCTTGCCGAGATGCTGGTTGCTCGGAGGTCACCCACCACGAGAACCGTGGCTTGGACGTGGCAACACCCAAAGGTCTTTCGAGAAACTCGACACGAAGATGATCCGGCACAACTGACATGGTTTGCAGCATGGGCACGGCCACAAGAAGGCCCCACATGCGCGAACGTTACCCGCCACAAACGCCAGCCGGTATGCTCGATCACCTATGTCGTTTGCCCACCATCAGGATATTCGCATCGGCACGATGGCTCAGCTCGCCAAAGGCGCGGAGTATCTCAGCCAGATCATCGACCATGGCTTCGAGTCCTTTGAGCTGACGCTCTGGCGCGCGGTCGACGGCGTGAATCTCGAGGAGAAGGCGAAGGAAATCTTGGACTGCCTGGGTGATCAAGCGGTCGTTTCAAGCCTGGGAATCTACGGTAATCCACTTCAGGACGAGGAGACGGCGCGGGACTGGGAAACCGTCATCAGGGCCTGCAAGCTGTTCAACTGCAACGTCGTGTGCGGATTCGCGGGCGCGGTCGAGGGCCAGCCTGTCGATCAGAGCATGCCCAAGTTCAAGGAAGTCTTCGGCCACCTCGCCAAAGTCGCGGAAGGCGAAGGGGTGAAGATCGCCTTTGAGAACTGCGACATGGGTGGAACTTGGGACTCGCCCAAGTGGAACATCGCCCACGCCCCTCGGGCTTGGGAGATGATGTTCAACGAGGTGCCGGGCGATACGCTCGGACTCGAGTGGGAGCCGTGCCATCAGATGGTGTCGCTCATCGATCCGATTGCGCAGCTGCGCCAGTGGGTTGGACGCGTGTATCACGTTCACGGCAAGGATGCGACGATTGCGCTGGACGTGCTGGAGCGCGAGGGCCTTCGGGGCGGTAAGCCGTGGGTTTGGCACCGCACCCCCGGCTTCGGCGATACGAACTGGACGGACATCATCACGATCCTGCGGCAGGGCGGATTCAAGGGCTCGATCGACATCGAAGGGTGGCACGATCCGATCTATCGAGACGAACTTGAAATGACCGGACAGGTTTACGCGCTGGGCTATCTGCAGGCGTGCCGCGGCGGCGAGTTCATCCCGAATCCGGTGTAAGCTTTCGGGGAGAGGGGAAAAGCCCCTAGGACGCTGGCGGAATCCCAGCGCGAAACTACACCTTGAGCTTGAAGATCGCGTACTCGAGCGCCTTCAGCGTGTAAGCAAGCGCGACAATCAAGAAGCACACGAGCAGGATCTCGTGGAACGGAAGGGCGCCTCCGGTCATCTTGTTCGCCACCGCACCTTCTTTCTGGAACGTGAGGTTCGCGAATGCTCGATCGAGGCCCGACACGAGCTGCCGCGTTCCGGCAAGCAGCGGTTCACGAAGCAGTGCGTAAAAGCCGCCGAAGCCCAGAACCACGATCGGCAGCGCGAGCTTGTACTTGTGCTTCTGGTGCTCGTTGAAGATCACGCACTGTCGGCAGCGTTCCTTCTTCGCCTCGAACGAAAGCTTGTTGTTGACCGGGATGTAGCGTGCGGCGGCGAGCATATCCTTCGGGATGGCCTTGTTCTCCATCGCGTTTCGGATCACTTCTTCTTCGCACATACACCCTACGCGCTCGCGCCAACACGTGCGCTTGGCGTGGTAGATCGGGCAGCGCTCACGGACGAACTTGCGGCAGAACGGAAGCTGCCAACACTTGCCCATGAACACGTTCTGGATATCGCGCTCTTCCTTCTGACCCTTGCCGTACTTCAGTTGATCGGCGCGCGAACCTTCCCTCGCCCGTTGTTTAATACGGGTAGCGATATCCGCAACGAGCACCAGGACGCTGAGCAGGCCCATGACCGTGCCGCCCTGCTGGATCGCGGCGAGCGCATTGGCGCCAACCTGGTCGGGAACTCCACCCACATTGCCGCCCAAGACGCTAGGTAAGTAGATCGGCGCAAACCAAACGACCGCCGAGACGCCGAGCTGCAGCACCGGCAGCGTCTCTTCGCCCCAGAACATGTAAGTCGTGCCGACCACAGCGGCAATGCCGCCCGCGATGATGAGCTTCTGGAGGATGGCGATGTTCGCAAGCGCCTGTTCGGCACTGCCGGGCGGCTGATTGCCCGTAAAGGCCTGGTAGGTCATCACCAAGAAGCCGATCGAGATCACGAGGGCGAACAGGCCGCCCCAAAGCGCAAACTTTGCGACCCCGTCAAGCAAGGTGACCAACGCCTCATCGGCGTTGAAACGCGATCCGTACTTCTCGGGCTTGCTCATTCGTGTCGATCCAATCGGCTGGCCCAAAGCCGAACCGTGATTCTACTTCTTGACGCGCTCGAGATACGTATCAGTTCGCGTATCTACTTTGACAATATCGCCTTCGTTGATGTGGAATGGTACGTTGATGACCGCACCAGTCTCCAGCTTCGCGGACTTGGTCGCGCCGCCGCTGACCGTGTCGCCCTTATAGCCAGGTTCGGTCTCGACAATCGCCAACTCGACAAAGCTCGGCAGTTCGTAGCCCAAGACTTCACCGTTCGCCTCGAGCACGATCATCTCGCTGTCTTCCTTCAGGTACTTGGCCTGTTCGCCGATCGACGACTCATCGACTGGGTCCTGCTCGAAGGTGTCGAGGTCCATCAAAACGAGCTGGCTGCCCTGCCGATACAGGAACTGCTTCTTCACCTTTTCGACGAAGACCGGTTCGACCTTTTCGCCCGAGCGGAAGGTGCGCTCGAGAATGGAGCCGGTCTTCACCTTGCGCATCCGAGTGCGCACAAAGGCACCGCCCTTGCCGGGCTTAACGTGTTGAAACTCGATGATCGTATACACCTCACCGTCGAGGTTGATGTGCATACCATTGCGGAAATCGCTGGTGTCTACTGCCAAAGCTTTAGCTCCTCAGGCTCAATTGTGGCACGGAAATGGGTGTAAGATTCGCCCATGAAGGACCTTGCCTCGCTGATCGAGGCCGATCGGCGCCATCTTGAGGCGCTTCGGCGCGATCTCCACCAGCACCCAGAACTGGGCTACGAGGAGCATCGCACCTCCGGCGTGGTGCGTCGCGAACTCGAAAGGGCCGGGGTGCAGTTCGTCGGTGATCTCGCGGGCGGGACGGGGGTTCTGGGCTATTTGCCGAGCACGCGCCATGAGGATGCTCCGACCGTCGCGCTCCGGGCGGACATGGATGCGCTGCCGATCGAAGAGCGGACCGGAGTCGGATACAGCTCGGACCATCCCGGCAAGATGCACGCCTGCGGGCACGATGGCCATACGACGATCTTGATCGGGGCAGCCCGTGCGCTCGCCCAGATGGATCGACCGAACAACGTGCTCTTTGTGTTCCAGCCCGCTGAAGAAGGCGGGGCCGGCGGCAAGCGGATGTGCGAGGACGGCGTCCTCGAAGGGCGTCAGTTTGGGCGTGCCGCCGATCGAATCTTCGGACTTCACTGCTTCCCTGGCCTCCACGTAGGCGAAGTCTCTTGCCGCGCCGGGACGATGATGGCGAATGCTGACACGATCCGAATCAAGGTGTACGGCAAGGGTGGCCACGCGGCAATGCCCCACACCGGCATCGACCCCATCGTCGTCGCCAGCCATATCGTCATCGCCGCGCAAGCGATCGTCTCGCGCAGCGTCGATCCGCTCGACGCGATGGTGATCACCTTTGGCCAGATCACCGGGGGGACCGCCCACAACATCATCCCCGAGCATGCCGAGTTGGTTGGAACCGTCCGGACGCTGCGGCCCGACACCCGTGCCCTTGCCGAGCGAAGACTGCAGGAGGTCGTTCAGGGTGTCGCCCAAGCGCATGGCGCGACCGCGCATCTGGAGTTCGAACACGGCTATCCGGCGGTCTACAACGACCCCGACCTCGTAGACGAGTTTCGGCAGCACGTGGGCGAAACGATCATGCCCGACCCCCTTCCCGTAATGGGCGGCGAGGACTTCAGCTTCTATGGGCAGCACGTTCCCGCCTGCTTCTATTGGCTGGGGCTGATGGCCGAGGGCCAAACCAGCTATCCAAACCTGCACGCGCCGGAGTTCGACTTCAACGACGCTGCCCTGCCCGTCGGCGTGCGGGCCATGTGTCGCCTCGCTGTCGCACCCATCGGATGAAAGTTCAGTTGCTCATCACGTGCCTCGGCGACGCGCTCTACGGCGAAGTCGGAATCGCCACGGCGCGGGTGCTGGAAGCCGTCGGCTGCGAGGTCGAGTTTCCGGAAGGACAGACTTGCTGCGGGCAGCCGCCGTTCAACGCCGGGCACTGGCCCGAGGCTCAGGCGATCGCCGCCCACACGCGTCGGACCTTCGACCCGAGGTTGCCGATCGTCACGCCGAGCGCATCCTGCGCGGCGATGATCCGTCATGGCTATGCGCAGCTCGACCGAGAGCCGCCCTTGGAGTGTTACGAACTCACCGAGTTCTTGCTGAAACACGGGTTCACCGGAGCCCTGCGCTCGCCGAGACGCGTCGCCGTCCACACCGGCTGCCACGGCCGGATGATCGGCCTCGGCAATACTGCCGAGCAAGTCGTCGGCTCGATCAAGGGCGTTACGGTGGTGGCGTTTGGCGAGCCGGAACAATGCTGCGGTTTCGGGGGAGCGTTCGCCGCAACGCACCGAACGGTTTCCGCGGGCATCGCGGACGCGAAGCTCGATCAGCTCGTAGCTTGCGACGCGGATGAAGTGGTTAGTACCGACCTGGGTTGCCTGATGCACTTGCGCGGACGGGCGAAGTTCGGAGAACGCGAGTTACGGCTGAGGCACGTGGCCGAGTTGTTGGCGGAGGCGGTTTCGTGAGGCCCCCGGTCGAACAGTTTGCCCAGGGGCTCGACCCCAAGACACAGCAGGCGGTGGCAAAGACCAGCGCGTTAAAGACTGCGGGCCGGCCTCGGGTGGGGGCGGGTGCGTTGGGGGTTGTCGCGGCGCCCCGGCTGGCGGCCGCCGAGCCCCGAGACTACGTGCTCAACCATCTGCGTGACTTGCTGGTGGAGTTCGAAACCCGAGCCGCCGAGAACGGGTGGGTGGTGCACTGGGCGCGCGATGCTCATGCGGCACGCGAGATCGTGCTGGGCATTCTCCGCAGTGCCCCAGTGGGTCCGGTCGTTAAGGGCAAATCGATGGCGACGGAGGAGATCCACTTGAACGTCGCCATCGAGTCGGCGGGCCGGCGCGTCGTCGAGACGGATCTCGGTGAGTTCGTTGT
>JANJUB010000151.1 GCA_024710805.1 Fimbriimonadaceae bacterium
CGTAAGTGACGATTGACGATTGATGAGTGACGAGTTAGGGAGAATCTGAAGCGCGAGCGGTTTGGATTGAAGCGACCATGATCCACAGGAGTTCGGTCCCCTCTTGGATCAACGTATTCGATGAGGATTCGGGAACGAGATGCAGCTTGGTCAGAAACTCAATCCAGTACAGCGTCTCGTCAGTCTCCTCCTCAACGATCTTCAACTTGTTGATGAAGTCGGCTCTTGACTTGGCTCGGCACGCGGCTCGATAGTTTGCGCCCACCGAAGCCGAAGACCGAATGAGTTGCCGAACGATGGTGAACTTCGCGTCTTTGTCCTCGATGCTTTGGCAGAGCCGGTAAACATCGAGGCCGTATCGCATGGTCCGCTGCTTCAACTCTTCGTTGCGCGCAGACCGCTCTCCCATCACTCTTCACTCAAAACTCGTCACTCGAATGACTCGTCAGTTCTTGGCGCCGACCATCGCACCCTCGACCACGGCGAGGATGTCCTCAGCGCGGAGGATGACGTAGTCCTTGGCGTCGACATTGACTTCGGTGCCGCTGTACTTGCCATAAATGACGGTGTCTCCGACCTTGACATCGACCGGCGACATCTGGCCCGAGTCAAGGCGCTTGCCGGGGCCGACCGCGAGAACCGTGCCCTTCAGCGGTTTCTCCTGCGCGGTGTCGGGGAGGATGATGCCACCGGCCGTCTTCTCTTCCTTGGCGGCAGCTTCGACAATGATTCGATCATGAAGCGGTTTCAGGTTCATTTTTGTGCTTCTCCAGTCTCAAAGGGCACGCCGATGGCGCGGCCCATTGCTTAGCAGTTTACCAGAGAGAGTGCTAAAAGAGAGGCATGTGGAATGTTGAATGTGGGATGTGGCCCGGAACAGCTTGTACGCTCCAGCGACATTCCACATTCAACATCCGACATCGCCTCAGAACGTCCTCTCCCGGATCTTCGCCCACGGTCGCGGGTAGCCGTGAGGCGTCTTCTCGACCTTTCGATACACCGGGAACACCCGCTCGGCGTCGATCACCGGCAACGTGCGTCGGTGCACCTCCTCAAGATCCAACCCAAGCACCGACGCCAACCGCTCGATCTCAGGAAGGTCGTTGGGGGTGCGCATGGGCAGGACCATCCCACCCTTCCGACACGGACGCGCGCTAAGTTCGAGCTGGATCGCGAGCGGCGCCAGTGCCCGACCGGTGACGACATCAAACGCCTCCTGAAGCCCGAGTTCCTCAGCTCTTCCCTGCTCGATGCTCAAGTTCGGCAACGGATGCCTCCGTAGAAAGCCGAGCATCTTGCCGCTCGAGTCCATCGCCGTCACGGTGAGGTCGGGGCGGGCGAGGGCGAGCGGCCATGCTGGGAACCCCGGGCCGGTGCCGATATCCAGTACGCTACACCCCTGCGGAATGAACTCGGCGATGAGCAGAGAATCCAGGATGTGTCTAAGCCAAGCCTCCTCCCTCGGCACGCGGGTGAGGTTCATCACCGCGTTCTGCGCGTAGAGATCATCTTCGAACGCGGCAATCGCTTCGAGGTCAGCCGTCAGTCCGAGCTTCGTGAGTTCTGTAGCCAGATCGCTCATAGCTTCCAATCTCCAGATAAGGGATTGTGGGCGAGGGATGTGTTGTGCCCTCGCGCTCGGACCGGAGTCACGGCACGACGCATCCGTGACCCACAAAGAGAGACTGTGGTTTTGTGGGCGAGGGATGTGTTGTGCCCTCGCAAGTGTCTTCCGCCGTTCATTCCACCACCCTGGCCCCATCGACGACCTCGCAAGGAACGAACCTGCCACCACCAAACGCGCGGTCAGCCGACTCGATGAACGCGGCAACCACCGAGCGTTCGACCAGCGCCACGCACGCCCCGCCAAACCCGGCCCCGGTCATCCGCGCCCCCACACAACCCGGTGACGCCCAACACGCCTCGGCCATCCGGTTCAGCGCCTCCCCCGTCACTTCGTAGTCGTCGCGCAGGCTCTCATGGCTGGCGCGCATCAACGGTCCCAGCCGCTCCGTTTTTCCCCGGCGCAGCGCATCCGCGAACTCCAGGCAACGCTCATTCTCGGTCAAGACATGCCTCGCCCGTCGGTAGGCCACCTCGGGTAGCTCACCCTTTCGCTGCTCCAAGCGAGCCCGTTCGAGCATTCGGAGATTCGGAACCGCCAGCATCGACGCGACCAACTCGCACTGCCCGCGGCGCTCGTTGTACCAGGAGTCGCCCGCCACATCCGGGTCGGCCGCAAGCTTCCGTGAGACCCCCGTATCGCAGATAACGATCTGCAAGTCCGCCGGTAGCGGAACCGGCTCGATCGTCGAAGCCAGCGTGTCAAAAAGTAGCGCGTTCCCGGCCACACCAGAGATGCTTGCCATCTGGTCCATCAGCCCACTTTGAACGCCAAGGAACCCGTTTTCGGAACGCTGGCCGAGCCTGGCGAGATCGAGTGAGGGTAACTCGAGCCCGAGAAGCCGATCCCACACTCGCGCAAATGCCATCTCGATCGCCGCGCTGCTGCTTACTCCGGCCCCGATCGGCACCGTACTCCCAACGACCGCCTGTAGATTGGGCACTCGGTGTCCAGCCTCTCTGAACGCCCAGGCGACTCCGGCCGGATACGCCGCCCAACCAAGCTCGTCCCCTGGTGAGACGGTATCCGTATCGAATACGGGTGCCGCGCCGAGTTCCAGGGAGACTAACTCGCTTTGCGCGGCGGGACTCGCCGCAAGCCAAAGCTCCTGATCGATCGCCGCCGGAAAGACGAAGCCGCCATTGTAGTCGGTGTGCTCGCCGATGAGGTTCACGCGCCCGGGTGCGACGGCCACGATTTCCGGCTCACCGCCGTATCGCTCTCGAAACGCCGCCACCACCTGCTCGCTTGCCATTCCCTCCGAGTAAACCCGACCTGGTAACTCTGCGGAGGGGAATCCCACGTATTCATGGCATCAATCAACCGGCCTGCCTGGGTCCTATCTAGCCGCCCGGGCCCGGCAGGCCCCTGATCCCGCGGTATACACTCGGCTCATGCGCGTGATGATGCTGTCGTGGGAGTATCCGCCCCGGATCGTCGGTGGCATCAGCCCTCACGTCTACGACCTCTCCCAACAGCTGGTGAAGCAGGGGATCGAGGTCCACATCGTCACGAAGCACACTCCGCTCGCCCCCGATGAAGAAGTCGAGCCCAGCGGCGTCCACGTTCATCGCGTTCACCTCGACGAAACGCCCAACGACTTTCTCCACGAGATCCAGCTGCTGAACGACGCCACCGAAGATAGGGTGAGGCTACTCCTCGAAGATTGGCGCCGCGGCGGCCAACCGACGGTCTTCCACGCTCACGACTGGCTCTCGCTCGATGCCGCCCGGACGCTCAAGTACGAATACAGCCTACCGATGGTCGCCACCGTCCACGCCACCGAGGAGGGCCGGAACCAAGGCATCCACAATGAGATGCAGCGGTACATCCACGAGCAGGAGTATTGGTTGACCTACGAAGCCTGGCGCACCATCGTGTGCACCGAGTACATGAAGGGCGAGGTCGCACGATCCTTCAATGTCCCGGTCGATAAGATCGACGTCATCTACAACGGCGTCGTCGCCTCGAAGTTCGAGTTTGAGTGGACCGAAGAAGAGCACGCCGCGTGGCGGCTCAAGTTTGCCAAGCCCGACGAGCCGATCGTCATGTACGTGGGCCGTTTCGTGCGGGAGAAGGGCATCCACGTGTTGCTCAATGCCGCCAGCGCCATCCTCGCACGCCAGCCCAAGGCACGGTTCGTGATCGTGGGCGGCGGCAACCGCGCCCAGTTCGAGCGGTTCGTTCGCTGGTATGGCCTGCAAGATCGGGTGGTGTTCACCGGGTTCATGGCGAACCGCAATCTCCACCAGATGTATCGCATCGCCGACGTAGCCGTCTTCCCTTCGCTATACGAGCCGTTCGGCATCGTCGCTCTAGAAGGAATGGCGGCCGGGGCCCCGGTCGTCGCTTCGGATGCCGGAGGCTTGCGCGAAGTGGTTCGACACGACGAAACGGGCACGCTTCACTTTGCCGGCGATCCCGCATCGTTGGCTTGGGCGGTGCTTCGCGTCCTCGACGATCCCGAGCGAGCTCAGGGTCTTGCCGCGGCTGCCCGGGCCCGGCTACAGACTGAGTTCAACTGGGCGAATATCGCCACGCAGACCATCGATGTCTACGATCGGGTGTGGGAGGAGTTCCTCTCGAGTTATTGGGCGGCCGACACGCTCTGGCCGGTTTCGCCTGGTGCGGAGGAGCGCGCGGCGATCAGAGCGGCAAAGCGGAGGCATGTTGCGCGTCCGCGCCCGGCGATCGCCGAGGTCAGTGTGCCTGGCACCTTGGATCACGAAGAAAACCCCGTGGAAGGCTCCTGAGAATTTATCTAGACTTTTTTATCCAGATTCCGCACTGAACCTGCATTTGGCTTCGTCGTATCAGGTAGTGTATCAATCGATGTCGGCTATGGAGACGATTCCGTTTCGCGAGGTTCGGCAGGGCATGCGTGCCCGCGTTGTTTCGGTTCCCGAGGGACCCGACATGAAGCGCTTGCGCGAGATGGGCCTGAATGAGGGCGTCGAGTTCAGCGTGGCCAAAGTAGCCCCGTTCGGCGACACGGTCGAGATCCGACTCCTGAACTACGCGCTCTGCCTGCGCAAGCGCGACGCCGAGTCGATCATCGTCCAACCGATACCGGCGTGAATCCCGAACCGCTGGTCGCGATCGTCGGAAACCCAAACGCGGGCAAGACGTCGCTCTTCAACAGCCTGACTGGCAGCCATCAAAAGGTCGCCAACTACCCTGGCGTTACCGTCGAGCGTATCAGCGCCACGCTCCAGCTTGAGGGCCAGACCGTCGAGTGCCTGGATATCCCCGGGTTGTACTCGCTCGAAGCCCAATCGATGGACGAGCAGGTTGCCGTCGATGCGGTCATGGGCCGAGGCGAGGAGCGGGTTCCCGATCTGCTCGTCTGTGTGCTGAACGCGGCGAACCTCGAACGCAACCTCTTCCTCTTTTCCCAGGTTGCCGAGCAAGGCATCCCGGTCGTAGTCGCGCTGACGATGACCGATCTTCTGAGAGAAGACGGCAAAGCGATCGACGCGATCAAGCTTTCGAACCTGCTCGGCGTCGATGTGATCCCGGTCATCGGCCACCGTGGTCAGGGCGTAGACCTGCTCAAGGAAGCGATCGCGCGGAACCTCGACGACGGCCGCCCGCCCTCTCCGACCGTCGAACATCCTGCTGCGCTCGAAGCAGAAGTCACCCACCTTGCCGAGCGGCTGGCTCGGGTGGGGATGGACGTCAGCCGCGACGATATCCGGCGGGCCCTGCGCTCCGAGGACGATCCCTTCGCCGCCCGCGTGGCTGAGATTCCGGAAATCTCCGCTGAGTTCGATCGCGCCCGCGAGAAGCTGCAGGCGGAGGGGGTCTTCGCCGATCACCGCATCGTCGCCGACCGCTACAAGTGGGCGGGCAACATCACCGGCCAAGTCATCGCCTCTGGGGTCAGTCCCCGAAAGTGGCGGTCCGATCGGCTCGACAAGGTGCTTACCCACCGCTTCTTCGGCCTCATCATCTTTGCGACCGTCATGTACGGGGTGTTTCAGGCGATTTACACCTTCGCCGGACCGATGATGGACGCGATCGAAGGAGGCATCGGCTGGTTTGGCGGACTCGTCGGCGGCTTGCTCGAAGGCCAGCCGATGATCCAGTCGCTCGTGGTGGATGGAATCATCGCAGGAATCGGATCGGTTCTGGTCTTCCTGCCCCAGATTCTGATTCTCTTCGCGCTGATCGCCATTCTTGAAGGCACGGGGTATCTGGCACGGGCGGCATTCCTCATGGATCGACTCCTCGGCTGGTGCGGACTCAACGGCCGGGCGTTCATCCCCTTGCTCTCCAGCTTCGCTTGCGCCATTCCCGGAATCATGGCTGCGCGCGTGATGCCCGATCCGAAGAGCCGATTGGCGACGATTCTGGTTGCACCGTTGATGAGCTGCTCGGCCCGCTTGCCGGTGTACATCTTGCTTATCGGCGCGTTCATCGAGCCCGAGTTCGGTGCAGGGTGGGCAGGCTTCGCGCTCTTCGCGATGCACTTCCTCGGATTGCTCGTCGCGGTACCCGTCGTGCTCGTTCTCAACAAGGGCATCATCAAGGGGCGCCGACTTCCCTTCTTGCTCGAGCTCCCGCCGTATCAGTGGCCCCGCGTTCGGGACGTGCTGCTCGCGATGTACTTCCGGGGCAAGGTGTTCCTCGTCACCGCGGGCACGATCATCTTCGTGATGTCGATCGTCATCTGGGGCCTTTCCAGTTTTCCCCGCTCGGCCGAGGCCGAGGCCCGGTACGAACAAGAGCACTCTCAGATGCAGACGCAGGTGAGTCTCGATTCGTATGTCCAACAGCGACAACTTGAAGACTCATTCCTCGGCCGCTTTGGTCGGACCATCGAACCCGTCTTTATCCCCGCCGGATACGACTGGCGCATCACCACCGCGATCCTTTGCGCATTCCCCGCCCGAGAGGTGGTCGTGCCTTCGATGGGCATCATGTTCGCCGTGGGTGGTGAGGCCGACGAAGAGTCGGTCGACCTCAGAAAGGCCCTCGACCAAGCGACCTGGCCCGACGGCCGAAAGCTCATGACGCCGTGGACCGCCGTCGGATTGATGGTGTTCTTTGCCTTGTGCGCGCAGTGCATGTCCACGCTGGCGACGGTCAAACGCGAGACCAACTCGTGGGGCTGGCCCGTATTCATGTTTGTGTACATGTCCGGGCTTGCGTACCTGCTCGCGGTGGCGATTCACCAGGTTGGACTTCGGGTGGGCGGCTAATGGAGAACGCGCCTAAGCCTTACTATCCAGGCTTTCGGGACATGAACCTCGCCGGGGCTTTCGCGCTCACTGCGCTGTTCTTTCTGGTGATCTGGTTCGCGGTCATCTCGTCCCGGCTGCTCGGGTTGCGAAGGCGCCGCGAGGACCTCTCCGAAGCTATTGCCAACGGTGAAACCGGGTTGCGCACCGCGATCGACAGCGCTCTCGCTGAGGCGGCATTCATCACGCCCAAGCTGCAGAACCACGAGGTTGGACCGATCATCGAAGCGCTATCCGCCTCGGGCGACACCACTCAGATGACACGCGCGGCACAGCTGCGCGAACTCGACGACGCGATCGGCAAGCTTCGTAGGCAACTGGAATCCGCCAATATGGAGTACGCCCGGCTCGTTGGCCCGGGACCGTCGCGTTGGGTTGCTCGTGTTTGGCGCCTCCCCGCGAACTAGCAGAAACGAAAGTCCGTCGTTGGTCCGTCCCAGAGAGATATGAAGCTATCCGTATGGCTGGCTGCCATCGTGCTCGGGCAGGGGCCGCTGATTTCTTTGACGCGTGATGTGATAACCCTCACCGACGGCTCTGCCGTCGCGCTTGCCCCGCCGATCTGCGTCTACACGCCGACCGCCGAGCGCTTCAGCTGGTCGGAGAGTGGTCGGTACCTGCTCGTCGATGGGATTTCCGTGTCCTCGTTCTCACCCACAAGCACGGCCCAGCCGAAGCACCGGATCGAGCTGATCGAGTGGCGGACCCGCAAATCAACGGTCATTTCGGAGTTGCCGCAAATGCCCGCCATCAACTCGGCTGAATGGGTAGGTGACGATCATTACCTGGTCACGCGTTACGAGGTGCTTCCTTCGAGCCCTCAACGCACCCAACCGGCAACTCGCCATACCCTGACGCTCTTTCGGGCCGGCACGACGCGATCCTGGCCGCTTTACGACAGCGGCGAGGTTCCCACTACGACCCCGGCAAACGTATTCGCTATTCCCGCTGTCAAGCACGGATACGCGCTGGTCATAGACGATCGAACTGGACGCGCGATCGACGCCAATCGACCGGTCTTCAATCGGAAAGCGATCATCGTGAACTTTCGCACCGGAAAGCGAACCACGATCACCCCGACGCTGAGCATTGGCGTAGATCCTGAGGGGTACCTCTACGAGCCGCTCTACCAGGACCGCAAGTTCACCGGCCAGCACCGCCGCTACTTGCCCGACGGAACGATACAAGAACATGCGGCCAAGATGCGGCGAGAACCGGAAGAGGCGGCAGGGCCTTTCCAACTGATGCCCAGCTCGGCCCTGCACAAGATCGCGAAGAAGACCGAGGTCGCCTACGGGGTTTGGCTGGCTTCCCCCGTTGCGAGCGACCACCAGTTCGCTCTCGTGGCCTCGGATTGCCGGGAGCCGGAGATCGCCCCGGATCGATCGGCGATTGCCTACCTTCAGGGCGGCAACCTGTTCGTACGAGAGCTGATGACGCTTGGCAAGGCTGAGTTCCAGCAGCTCCTCGATGTCGAAGAACAGAACGAGGCGATGAGCAAGGCCAAGCAAGTGGCAACCGCGATCCACATCTACCTGGCCGACTCCGACGACGTCTTTCCGCCAAAGGAGGGCTTCGCGGACCTCATCATGCCGTACGTTAAGAACCGTTCAATGGTCGATGCGTTTACTTACACCTTCGGCAAGCGAAACGCGACCGAGATTGCCGAACCTGCCAACACCGAGATCGGTTATGTTCAAGGGCGAAAGGGACGCGCGGTTGCCTACGCCGACGGTCACGTGAAGTGGATCAAGAACCCCTAGGGCGCGCGGCTTCGACCCACGTGTCGAGGAGTTCGAGCAGCTTGGGCAACGGCGCCGGAGCATCATACCGAAGGTTGTCCCACGTGGTGGATCGGGTTGTCAAAAACACGTCCGTCGCATCCACTGCGCTGGGCGGGTAGTCCTCGGTCCGTTTGGTTAGAAACAGGCTCTTGAGGTCGGCATCCGCAAGCGCTTCGCGTAGCTGAAGGCGATCGGTATCGTCGAGCGTGCGGGTGTCTGCGTACTCGTTGGTCTTGATGTAGGCTCGCTTCTCGGTCACGGCCACGAGGACGAGGTACTGGCCGAAGCGCGTCCTGCCTCCCCGTTTGAAGTAGCGAACGTGCTCGCCAGCTCGCAGTTTGGTGGCGAGGGCCAGATCGGGGACCTCGCGCAACTGTCCTAAGACCATCGCGGCGAAGGCAGAAGCCAGCATCATGACCTTGAGACGCGCGAGCCCCTGAGCCGGATTCCCGTAACTCAACCAGCATGGAGGCGCGACTCGATCTACCGATAAGTAGGGTGGTGATCTACCTCCTTGGTTACGGGATCGTATCGGCGATCGGCTATCTGTGGGCCGCCCACCAAGCTCTGCCGATTTCGACACCCTACGCCGTCTGGGTCAACCCCGAGACGGAAGCGAGTAACGCCGTCGCGGCCTAACGAAGCCGCTCTTAGAGATCGGTGCGATCTCCTAGCCCCGGCATCGTCCGGGGCTTTCAGTTTGGAACCCCAGGTAAACCCACGCCGCTAATGCCACGAGTGCGCTGAACGGAAATGCACTCCCGAGCCCGAGCGGGGCAATCCCCGCGAGGAAAAGCGTCGTCCCAACGACGCCTATCCACAACCAGCGGCCCGCGAGGGCGGTTGTCAGCGCGACAATGCCTTGTCCGATCGCGATGAGAACGATGTACAGCCCGTCGTTAGCGAGGAAGGGGCCGGTGATGATCTCTCGATACCAGGGCAGCAGCGCGAGTTCGGCGAAGCCCTGGTACTCCTCCGGCTTGGCCAATCCGAGCCACGAGTTGTAGACCGCAGCGTAGGCAAAGATCAGGGTGACGATCCACCTTGCGACGCTGGGTCGAGCGACCGAGAGCAAGAGGATCGCCGACGCGATGGTCAGACTCACCGCATAGGGAACGGCGTACCGAGTGTCGATGCCG
Organism: Fimbriimonadaceae bacterium; assembly: GCA_024710805.1. Classification (GTDB taxonomy): domain Bacteria; phylum Armatimonadota; class Fimbriimonadia; order Fimbriimonadales; family Fimbriimonadaceae; genus JANJUB01. The sequence continues at coordinate 9,791 of JANJUB010000151.1, forward strand.
AGATATGCCATGGCCGGCGCGAAGAGCGTGCAGATCGGAACGAGCAGCCATACGCGTCCTCGGGTCACCCGGTAGTCGCCGATGATCTTCTCCCACGGGTTCTTGAACACGTAGTGCCCGGCTAGGAACTCGAAGGCCAGAGTCATCATCACCCAGCCAACCCCAACTCCCCAGGCTTGGCCAAGGCTCCTTGGTCCGATCCAGTTGACGCTGAGGAAGGTCACGACGAAGACGGCGGCACTGAGAAGGAGGGTGCTCACGACGTGAGCCATTCGCTCACCCAAGCGAGGCTTCAGGACTCCCTCGCGAAAGACCCCGTTGAACACCGCTAGAACGCAGATCGCGAGCCAAATGAGCACCGCGTGCAGGATCATCTCAGCCCAGCATAGCCGTACAATAAGGCATGGTTCTGTCCCTATTTCTTGTGGCGTCGAACGACTTGTCGAAACATGTCTATCCGCTTGCCGCGCCGATGGTGTCGCCGCCGGTTGTGATCGACGTCACCGACTGCCCCGAGGCCAAGCCCTGGGCCGAGGCCGCCAAAGCACTGGTGGTCGAGTGGTATCCCAAGGTCACGCAGTTGCTGGCCACCGACGGCAAAGACCCGATGACCGGGGAAAAGAAGGGCGAACCGTTCAAGTCACCCAGCGAGGTGAGACTCGTGTTCAAGAAGACGCTCAACGTGCCCGCGTATGCCTCGGGCGGAACCATCACGATCAACGGCGAGTGGATCGCGAGGAATCCGGATGACCTCGGCATGGTCGTTCACGAACTGGTGCACGTCGTCCAGCAGTACCCGAACAGTCGGACCAAACCGGGTTGGCTGGTCGAAGGCATCGCCGATTACATCCGCTGGTGGCGCTATGAACCCGAACTGCACGCCGGTCCTGGACGCACGAAGGTGAACCCCGACACCGCCAAGTACACCGACGCCTATCGAACCACGGCGGTCTGGCTGGCGTGGGCTTCACGGAAGTACGACATGAGGCTGGTGCCGGCGCTCGACAAGGCAATGCGCGATCGGGAGGACCCGATGCCGCTGTTCGAGAAGGTCACTGGCAAGAGTGCCGACGACCTCTGGAAGGAGTTCGTCGGCACCTTGCGCTGAGCGAATCTACTTGACGGTTGCGGAGACAAACTTGTCGTTTTGCGCCACGTTGTTCGAGACGGCCCAGCTGCCGTTGCCGAACGTGAGGGACACGACGTAGAAGCCGTTCGACTCGGGGTGTCGGCTGCTCTCGTTCTGGAAGATCGCCCGGTAGTAGCCCGAGTAGCTCGAGGCATTCCGGGTGTTCTCGATGAGTCCCTCGCTGTTGGCTGCCCCAGCAAGACCGGTCGCCACCATCTTGTACTCGTAGCGAAGGAAGGTGCCTTTGGTGCCCTCGCCGGAGGCCGGAGGAGCGCCGGCATTCCAGAGCCGAGCGTAGTCGCCCGGATCCTCGACGCTGGGGTAGCTCGCCCGCATGCCCTTGGCCTCGACGGTGAACGTTCCCTTGTCCCGGCTCCAATACGCTTTCTGATTCTTCCAGTTCGAAGCGTCGGCGTCGTACATCTGAACGAAGCCCTCGTTCTTGTTATTGGGGTTGCCGAATCCTTTCTTGGAAGGGTCGGGGTTGGTGGTGGCGTACCAGTTGGTCAGGATGGCGTTGTAGTCGCCGTACTCGCCGCCCATGTTGCGGGCCAGATACAGCGAACCGTCTCGTCCCGGAACGGAAATGGCCGCCGTTCGCGGGTTCTTCCCCGCAACCGCATCAGCGAATGAGTTGTACACCTGAATGGTGCCGGTATACGACCAGCGGTCAGAACTCGCGATAAACTTCTCAGGGGCAGGGGCGGGCATCGCCGCGGCAATCAGGATCAGACTAGTCAGCATAGGGATTCCCTCTGCGTTTTATTCTAGTCCTGTTTTCCGGCAAACCCAAGGATTCCCGCGACGAACTGGCAATTTACTGCCGAAGTTTGTCTGCGATAGCGTCGCCCATTTCGGTGGTGGATACGAGTCGGCATCCCTTCTCATAGATGTCCGCTGTGCGCAAGCCACAGTTGAGCGCCGACTCGACCGCTTCCTCGATGCGCGTGGCCGAAGCGTCGTCATCAAATGAATAGCGGAGCATCATCGCTGCCGACAAAATGGCGGCAATCGGATTGGCTCTTCCCTGCCCGGCAATGTCCGGTGCCGAGCCGTGGATCGGCTCATAGAGTCCGAACACCTGTCCACTCGGTCGAGCATCACTGAGCGAAGCGCTCGGCAGCAGACCCAGCGAACCGGTGATCATCGAAGCTTCGTCGCTGATGATGTCGCCGAACATGTTCTCGGTGAGGATCACGTCGAACTGCTGCGGGTCACGGATGAGCTGCATGGCGCAGTTGTCGACAAGCATATGCGAGACGCTGACATCGGTGTTCTTTGCCGCCATCTCATTGACGACTTCGCGCCACAACCGGCTCGTCTCGAGGACATTGGCCTTGTCGACGCTGACCAACTCCCGCTTGCGCGTGCGAGCCACGGCGAACGCCCGCTCCGCGATCCGCTCGACTTCGTGCCGCGAATAGAGGCAGGTGTCGACGGCGGTGTTGCCGTTATCGCGCCGCTCGCGGGGCGTCCCGAAGTAAATGCCGCCGGTCAACTCTCGGATGACGATCAGGTCGACCAGCGCACGATCGCCCTTTAGGGGGCTCGCCATCATGAGGGGCCGCAGCGTCTTCGCGGGGCGAACGTTGGCGTACAGGTTGAGCTCCGACCGCAGGGGCAGCAAGGCGCCGACTTCGGGTCGCAACGTGATGGGTTGGACATTGTCCCACTTCGGGCCACCCACCGCGCCGAGCAGTACCGCATCGCTCGCTCGGCAGAGGTCGAGGGTCGAAGCGGGAAGCGGATGGCCGCCGTCGTCGTACGCGGCACCGCCAATCAGGGCATGGTCGAAGTTGAAGTCGATTCCAGTCGACTGGAGCACCTTGACGGCTTCGGCGGTCACTTCCGGTCCGATACCGTCGCCGCCAAGCACCGCGATGTTATGAGGCATGCCCGAATTATGGCAGGGAGATTGACGCAAGGGGAGGGCGGCGCCCTGTCGCCGCCAAATCAGAGCGCAGTGTCCCCGACCCCGCGGCCCAAACGGTAACCTGACCGCACGTGGACGCGATCATCTTCGACCTCGATGGCACCCTCCTCGACTCGGAACCTTGGCACAAGAAGGCCGAGATCGCGGCGTTCGCCGAGCTTGGGATCACCATTACTGAAGCCGACCTCATGCCCTATGTGGGCACGACCTTGCCCGACATGCTCGGAGGACTGGCGCCCGACCTGACGGTCGAGACGTTCCTCAGCATCGAGCAGCCGATCCTCGCAGGCTATATCGAGACCGAGATGGAGACCTTTGCTGACGCCGAGCGGCTGGTCTCGCGTCTGACCATTCCGCTGGCGCTGGCGACGAGCTCCATGCGGTGGTATGTCGATACGGCGACCCGGAGATTCCCGTGGCTGGAGTCCCGGTTCTCGGTTCGGCGTTGCCAAGCGGACATCAGCAAGGGTAAACCCGATCCGGAGATCTTCCTTCAGGTTTGCGAGGCGATGGGCCTTGACCCCGCGGACTGCTTGGTGATCGAGGATTCACCTAACGGCGTCGCTGCCGCCCGCGCGGCGGGTTGCAAGGTGGTAGCCGTGCAACGCCATCCCGGCCTCGACCTCAGCGCCGCCCATGAGGTCGTCTACGATCTCGATCGACTCTGGTTCCTCTGAGAGGGTCGGATATTGAATGTCACCGGAGATCGCGGTCTTTCCGACATTCCACACTCCACATTCGTCTGGCGAGCATCTAACCGTCGCGGCTAGACGTCCTAAAGGCTGTATGCCCCTGCGCCCGGCCGCGTTGGCTCCTGCAAGACCCAAGATCGAGAGAATCTCTCCGCTGGGCGTGGTGGTACCTCCGCCGATTCACGTCGAGGCACCCGCATTCTCGGGTTCGCTGGCGATGCTCTTTCAGTGCGTCCATGAGCGCAAAGTCGATCTCATGGCCGTGCCGCTGTTCCCCATCTGCCGGGCGTACTTCGAGTACGTGATGAAGCACCCGGACGGCGGGGTGGACGAGGCCGCAGCGGCGATGATGGCGCTTGCGTATCTCCTCGAGCGCAAGGCTTGGGGTTTGCTGCCGACGCCTGAACCGGAGCCCGAAGCCGACGACGACCTTCCGTTGAGCCTGCCCAGCGCCCACGAATACAGGCTCGCAATCGAGGCGCTGAGGCTCTGGCATACCGAGCGCGAACAGCTCTTCTTCCGACCGCTCGAAGGCGGCCCTGATCCCTACGAACTCCCGATGGCGTTGGGCGACGTCACGCCCGATGACCTCGCACGCGCCTTCGAGCGGCTTCTCGCGCGAGCAGTTCCCGAGCCCATACGCCCGCTGAATCGCCCTCGCCGCAGCCTCAGCGAGCAGATGGGCATCGTGTTCCGGGCGCTCAACTCGTCTTGGCGCACGCTAGAGGAGATGGTGCCGACCCCGTTCACTCGCGAAGACGCGGTCTACTGGTTCCTCGCTTTGCTCGAGCTCATCCGCCTTGGTCAGGCAGGAGTGCAAATCGAGAAGGGTGACGTTCGTTTCGCGAGGGCGCACCGGGCGTGATCGCGATTCTGCTCGGCGCGATGCTCGCGCCGCCCGTCATTTGTATCGATCCCGGCCACCCTTCTGAGAATGGCGTCGGCACGAGGGGCAGATTCCTCACCGAACTTGAGGTCTGCTGGCAAGTGGCCGTCAAGCTCAAGGGCAAGCTGCAGGCGGATGGCTACACCGTTGTGATGACGAAGTCGTCGATGGGCGAGAAGGTCACGAACAAGCGACGAGCCGAGATCGCAAACAAAGCCGGGGCGGCGCTGATGCTGAGATTGCATTGCGATGCGGGCACGGGGCGAGGGTTCGCGTCGTACTATCCCGACCGGGTAGGCAAAGTCGGCAAGGTCAGCGGTCCGCCGAAGTTCGTGCTGGAGTCGAGCAAGCAGCTTGCCGCGCCGCTCCATCGCGCGGCGGTGGATGTACTGAAAGAGCACCTTCCAAATGCCGGGCTCAAGACTGATCGCCAGACGATGATCGGCGGCAAGCAGGGCGCTCTGACCGGCTCGATCTACGCCCGAGTGCCGACGGTCTTGGTGGAGATGTGCGTGCTCCAGAACTCAAAGGACGAGGCTTTCATGCGCTCGAAGCAGGGTTATGAGATCATGGCGGAGGCACTTCGCGCTGGGGTGCGCGCGGCGGTGCCCGTCAAGCGCTAGTCTTGCGGGTCTCTTGTCCCACCTCACGACTTGCGCAGAATGATTCAAGTGGCGAAGGACCCACGGCCTCAACAGACTCCACCTCTCCCCCGTATACTCACCGAGAATGGTCCAGACTCACGATCTTGTCAAGCATTACCCCGATACCAAGGGGACGATCGTCAAGGCCGTGGACGGCGTGAGTCTCGTCGCGCAACCCGGCGAGATCGTGGGGTTGCTGGGCGCAAATGGAGCCGGTAAGACCACGCTCCTGAGAATGCTCTCGACCGTCATCCAGCCGACGAGCGGTAGCGCAAGCATCCACGGCTACGACGTCGTGAAGAATCCCGAAGACGTGCGCCGATCGATTGGCTTCATGTCGAGTTCGACTGCCCTCTATGGCCGTCTGACCGCCAAGGAGGTCTTGGAGTACTTCGCCGGCCTCTATGGCTTGGGCAACTCAGACCGCAAGCGTCGCGTCGAAGAGGTCATTGATCTGATGCGCATCAACGAGTTCGCCGACCGCTTGTGCGACAAGCTCTCCACCGGGCAAAAACAGCGTGTTTCCATCGCCCGCTGCATCCTCCACGACCCGCCCGTGCTCTTCTTTGATGAGCCGACATCCGGCCTCGACGTGATCATGGGGCAGGAAGTGATGCGCTTCATCGAGGGCACCCGCGAGCAGGGCAAAACCGTCATCTACTGCACTCATATCATGAGTGAGGTTGAGCGCCTGTGCTCAAAGGTGTACGTCCTGCATGGCGGCACGATCCGTGGCGTCGGCAGCGTCGAGGAGATCAAGACTTTGGCCCAGGAGCCGACCCTCGAACGCGCATTCCTTCGGCTTGCGGAGGTGGCCTAACATGAGACCGGCACAGATCATTTTCATGAAAGAGCTGCGCGAGATGTTCCGCGACAAGCGGGTTCGCAGCGGTGCGCTCGT
>JANJUB010000166.1 GCA_024710805.1 Fimbriimonadaceae bacterium
GCCCCCTCCCCGCAAGCGGAGAGGGGGAGCTCCAGGCTGCCGGTGTCACCGCCATGTTCTGGGCCCTCGAACAGCCGTTCGATGCCATCCCGACACTCTCGACGGGCCAAGCGCCCAACGCCTACTTCGTGCATCCGTCGATGAGCTACGAGGGGCCGATCACGAGCCCTTATGGCGAACTGCATGCGCCCTTCTACGGCGAACTCAAGGCAACGGTCAAACTGGAGACCTCCGGGCTCTATGAGTTCCGAGTCGAAACCGGAAGTCATGTCGACCTGCGCGTTTCCGGCGAGTTCGTGACTAGCACGACCGACCCTGTGTTTCGCCGTCCAGGCGGTGCAGAGGGGCGCTATCAACTCCCCAAGGGCCATACTTCGCTCCGCGTGCGGCTGATGCACAACGAGGGCCGCCTCAAGATCAAGCTCCTTTGGAAGACTCCGGGTAGCCCAAGCTTCACACCGATTCCCGAGGCCGCCCTTACGACTGAGCCGGGGCAGACGTTCGTCACAAGCGCGGGCCCCAAGAAGGCCACCCTGGGCAAGCCGACCACGCCCCCTGGCGACGGCCGGCCTTTGGAAGCCGTTCATCCCAGCTTCACCCTCGAGAACTTCCGCGGTAACTTCGCCCCCGCGGTCGGCGGTATGACGTTCCTTCCGGATGGGCGGCTCGCCGTCTGCACATGGGACGATCGCGGCTGCGTCTATCTGATCTCCAACTTGGCAAGCGGAAGGCCCAAGGTCGATCTGTACGCCGAAGGACTCGGCGAACCGCTCGGTATCCGATACGTGCCCAACGAGGGCGCGTTCAAGGTCGACCGGCCCGAGAAGGGATTCATCTATGTCACCCAGAAGGGCGAAGTCACCCGCCTGATCGACCGCGACAACGACGGCACGGCGGACCGCTTCGAGACCGTCGCCACCGGTTGGCCGACCAGCCAGAACTACCACGAGTTCACCTTCAATCTCGTCCCATTCCAGGGTTCTTTCTATCTGTCGTCGAGCGTTCCCCTGAGGTCGGGCAACACGAACTACATGCCCGGCACCCACGGCTCGATGCCGATCTCGGATGGCCCGGGATCATGGATCAAAGTCAACCCGCAAACGGGTGCGTGGGAGCGACTCGCGACGGGCCTGCGCACGCCGAACGGCATGAATCTCGGCATCGATGGACGCATCTTCGTCGCCGACAATCAGGGCTCGTGGCTCCCGTCATCGACTTTGTACGCGCTCGAACCGGGTGCGAAGTACCTCCATCAAGAAGCCCCCGAAGGCAAGCCCGACACCAGCCTGGTTTCGATCTGGTTCCCCCACGGTGAAATCGGCAACAGCCCGAGTGAAATGGTGCTCGTCCCCGACGGCGCCTACCGGGGTCAGATGCTGATTGGCGACGTCACGCATGGCGGCATCAAGCGCCTCGCCCTGGAGCGCGTTCGAGGCCACTATCAGGGTGCGGTGTTCCGTCACAGCCAAGGGCTTGAAGCCGGGGTCAACCGGCTGCTCTGGGGCCTCGACGGATCGCTCTATGTCGGCGGCATCGGCAGCAATGGCAACTGGAACCACCTCGGCCATAAGTTCGGCCTTCAACGATTGCGACCGAATGGCAAGGTGCCGTTCGAGATCCTGGAAGTCTCTGCCCGACGGAACGGCATGATCTTGCGATTTACCAAGCCAGTTCCCCTACAATCCCGTGCGGCGATCGCCAAAGCGACGGTGCGGCAATGGCGCTACGAATCGACGATCACCTATGGCGGGCCGAAGGTCGATGAGCAGAAGCTCGACATCGGGTCCGTCCGCTGGAGCGAAGACGGCACGAGAGTATTCCTTGGCCTGGATCAATTGAAGGCCGACCGCGTCATCTACTTCAACCTGCGCGGCGTGGTCGCCGAGCGCAACGAGCGGATGTGGAGTCCGGAAGCTTGGTACACGATGGCGCGATTACCTGAGACCAGCTTCAAAGGATTTGAAGAACCCAGACGAGGCGACCGCTTCGCGCCTCCGCGCGGAGCCGAGTGGCTGATCGATCCGAAGGGTGCGATGAAGCTGCAGCCGATCAAGCGGGGCGCGAAGCCGTGGCCGCAGGTGGGCAATGCCCGTGAGGTCGTTCACGATCCGACCGCCGACATCGGCGGCAGCGACCATGGTTCCCCCACGCCGCACGGTGACGTGCGCGTGCATCTTGAGTGGCTTTCCCCGGCGGGCGGCGACCTGAGCAAGCAGACCAACGGCAACAGCGGCATCAAGCTGATGAGCCGCTACGAGATCCAGATCATGAACGCACCCGGCATCGGCGACGTCGACCTTCGCGAGACGAAGTTCAACGAAGCGGGATCGGTGTATCGCATGACCGCTCCGTTCTCCAACCCGAGCTACGGCGCGGGCGTGTGGCAGACCTACGACATCTGGTTCCGCGCACCGCGCTGGGAAGGCGGCAAGAAGATCGAGAACGCGCGGATCTGGCTCTGGTGGAACGGCGTGCTCGTTCACGACGGGGTCGAAGTGAAAGACAAGACGGGCATGTCGGTCGTGGAGAGCCCCGAACTGCTTCCGCTAATCCTCCAGGACCATGCCACCGAAGCCGAGGGCGGCGTGCGCTACCGTAACGTATGGTGGCTCAAAGACCCCTGGAACAAGGGCCATGAGCCACCCGTCAACCGGCGCTAATCCTTG
>JANJUB010000169.1 GCA_024710805.1 Fimbriimonadaceae bacterium
GACGCTCGAGTACGATGCGTACAACTGGAACTTCGGCGTCGCCTACCGTCTGGGTGCCCTGCGGCGGATCAGCGAAGAAACCTACGACAAGCCCGCGCGAACCGCGGACGCCCATGCCTTTGTCGGTCTAGTCAGAGGCAAGCTCCTCTTCTGGGGACTCAACATCACCTTCTGAGTCTGATAGGCCGGCCCACCAGTTCAAAATGTTGGTCCACACGAGGCAAGCCCACCCCGCGATAAAGGCCACCCCGCCGATTGGCGTGATCATGCCGAATCGGGGCTCCCAGAACACCACCAGCGCATAAAGGCTGCCGGAAAACAAGAAGACTCCGATCGAGAAGCACCAGCCCGCGGCATTGAGCCCGCGGGATTCGCCCGCGACCCGTATCCAAACCGCCACGATCAGCAGAGCTAAGGCATGGATCGCCTGATACTGAACCCCGGTTTGAAAGACCGCAAGCTGTTCTGAAGAAACCCGACCGCGCAACGCATGGGCACCGAACGCGCCCAAGGCCACGGCAAGCATGCCGAAAACCGAGCCGAGCGTCGCCCAGCCGCTCACGGCTTGGCTTCCTCAGGGGGAGCCGGATAGTTGTGCTTAAGGGCGACCGGAGCTTCAGCCGCTCCTTTCTTCATGCGCAGGTTGAGCATTTCGACCAGCAGCGAAAAGGCCATCGCGAAATAGGTGTAGCCCTTGGGAATGTGCTGTCCGGCACCTTCCGCGATCAGGTTTGCACCGATCAGCACGAGGAACGCAAGCGCGAGCATCTTGACCGTCGGATGCTTCTCGACAAAGTCGCTGAGCTTGCCGACGAAGATCAGCATGAAGATCACCGACACGATCACCGCTGCGACCATCACCTCGATGTACTTGACCATGCCCACTGCCGTAATCACCGAGTCGATGGAGAAGACCAAGTCGATGACGAGAATCTGAGCGACCACCGCGGACATCGTCACCGTCTTGCCGATATTCGCCGTGGCATGATGCTCTACTCCCTCTAGCTTGTTGTGGATCTCCATGGTTGCCTTGCCGATGAGGAACGCGCCACCGAGCAACAGCACGAGGTCACGGCCAGACACCCCATGGCCCATGATCGAGAAGAGGTCGCTGCTCATCTTCATGATCAAGCCGATCGAGAAGAGAAAGAGAATTCTCGTGACCACGGCCAAGCCCAAGCCGAGCTGGCGGGCTTTGGCCCGCTGCTCCGGCGGAAGCTTCCCCGCGAGAATCGAAATGAAGACGATGTTGTCGATGCCAAGCACGATTTCCAGCGCGGCGAGGCTGAGAAAGCCGATCCAAACTTGGGGGTCGCGCAGCAGTTCCATGATGTCGGCGCGAAGAATACCGAGAACCCGTCACTCTCAACCTAGCGCCGTTTGGGCGGGTAGGCTTTCCGGCCTAGACACGTTCGGCGTGAGATAGACGTCGTAACGATAGGGAAGTGGCGGCGTCAGATGGGTGAACTCCAAAGAAACAACACTGAGGAGGGAGAAAGCCGAATGGTATCTGCAACCACTGCCCGCGCAACGATCAACCCCGGGATGACCTTAGATTCCAGCGATTACGCCCTAGTGCGGCGCGCACGGGATGGCGACTACGAGGCCTTCGAACAACTCTTCGATCGCCATCGTCTTCTGGTTTATCGTTTTGCCTATCAGATGGTGCATCGGCGCGACGATGCCGAAGATATCGTACAGGAGGCCTTCGTCCGCGCTTACCAGAACCTGCACAAGTATCGCGACGAGGCCAAGTTCACCACTTGGCTTCTCCGGATCGTGACCAACCTTTGCACCGATCAGGCTCGAATGCGTAACCGACGGGACGCGCTGGAGCAGCAAGAGTCGGCGGGCGCGCTCACATGGATGACGCAGATCGAAGGTCCGGATCCCGTCGAGGAACTCGAGACTGATCGGCGGCGAATTGCCCTCCGCAAGGCGCTCAATGCCTTGCCCGTCCATCATCGAACGATGATTATCCTGCGCGATCTGGAAGAAAGAGAGTATCCGGAGATCGCCCAGATTCTGGGTTGCACCGTTGGTGGAGCCAAGTTGCGGGTCCTCCGCGCTCGGCGTGCCCTGAAAGAACGAATTGCGCCGTTACTCGGCGACTAATGCCATGAAGCGAAAGAACGAAGAACTATTGATCGAGTTGGCCTTCGGAGACTTGGATGCCGCCGAGGCTGAGCGCCTCCGCTCCGAGTTGGCGAACGATCCGACTCAGCAGGCAACGCTGCGATCCTACGAGGAGTTGCGCGCGTCCATCGGCGGTTTGCGAGACGTGCCTGAGATGCAGCTGAGCCGCGAGCGGCTTCGCGATGCCATCCTTGCCGGCGGCCTTCGCGAAACGCGTCGTCATGACCGATGGGCTTGGCTGGGTGCCCCGGTAGCCATCGCCGCGGTCGCGTTCGCCTTTACAATGGTTTTCCGTCAGCCGAGCATGCCTTTGCCGAGCGGCGTGGCGCTAGCCACAAACGCGGCCGAGGAGCCCTTCGCGTTGATGGATCCGACGTTGGATCGCAACTCGGGTTCGGTCGCGGGTCTGTTTGGCAACGAGGAACTGAAGCCGCTTGCGTTCTCTGAGCGAACCGAGCCTGCGGTCGAGAAGCCGAAGATCACCGCCCCGGCGGAGAAGCGAGTGCGGGTCGCCCGAGCAGAGCCGAAGACGCAAGTCAAACCCGCTCCGGTCGTGACCGAACCAGGACCCGCCGCCGCAACCTTGGCATCGGCCAGTACGCCTCCGGCCACGGACGCGGGGGTGATGACGGCCGGCGTCGCCGAAGAATCGTCCGAGATCATTGTGCTTACCGCCGAGACCGACATCGACACGGGAGCCCGCCGAGCAACGTCTATGGAGTCATCTTCGAATGTGGTCATTGGCGGCTAGTCTTCCCTTACTCGCGATCGCCTGGTCGGGACAACAGCTCGACACGAGCGAAGCTTCGGTGCTAAAGCGCATCGAAGGTGCGCTCGTCAAGTTGTTGCAGAACAACCAAGTTGTTGGGACGGGGGTGCTGATCGATACCCACGGCCATTTCATGGCCCATCGCTCGGCCACCGGCGGACCGATGATGTTCGGACGTCTCTCCTCCGGTGAGATCATCCAACTGAACCTTGTTTCGGTCGATGACATCACGCAGCTTGCGTTGCTCAAGGCGAGCGGTTGGGTTCCGGTAGGACGGACCCCGATTTCGGTCGCGACTTCATCCCCGAACGTCGCTCTTCCGGGGGCCGCGTTTGCGCCCACGCGACGTGCCCAGGGTTCAGAGAACAGCCGCCTGATCATCGTTTTGCCCGATCGGGCCGTACCCGGTGAACTCGTGCGCACCGACTTGGTTGGGGTTCTGTCGCCTTCGCGGCGAGGCATGACCCTCAGTGAGATTCGGTTCGAGGCCGGCCCTTCGACCCTCGGTGGGGCGCTCGCATTTACCTACGACGGCCGGCTGATCGGCGTGCTTGGGGCAACGCTCGAAGCTCCGCCCTCTGCGTCGGCTCAGCAATACGTTCGCAACAAGATGGCGGAGTTTGGCGCCGCACGCACCTTTGGTCCGAACTCGCTCACGATCGGCTACTCCGTATCGCCCGTGGTCGTGAATCGGGTCGTCGACGGCTTCCGTAGCCCCCAACGCATGGTCGAGCACCCGGCGTTGGGACTCATGTGCCGCGACGCGACCACCGGCGGGGCCCTGATCGACTCCGTCGTGCCGAACTCGCCTGCCGCGTTGGCGGGATTGAAGCCGGGAGATACGATCGTCGAGTTCTCGGGAGTCACGCTGGGCGACCAGTTGGATTACACCCGGGCGCTCCAGCAGAGCAACGTCGGCGAGGTCGTCACCATCAAGGTGCGGCGAGGCAACGAACTCCTAACGGTTACGGTCAAGGTCGGACGCTGACGCGCGGGTAAACTGGACGTTCCGCCACAGTTGGTGTGGCGTCGAGATGCCCCATGACCGTCACTCGTGAAGATCTGAACCCCTGCACTGTCAAGCTCAACGTCGTCTGCTCGGTCGAGCAGGTAAAGGAGGGCTTCGATCGCGCTTACAAGGAAGCCTCCAAGCGCGTCCGCATCCCCGGATTCCGTCCGGGTACCGCCCCCCGCGCCGTAGTCGAGAAGAACGTCGACATCGAGTGGGTGCATGAAGCGGCCGCCGATCAGATCGTCCGCTCAACCTTGAAGAAGGCCCTGAAAGACGAGTCGATCGAGCCGTTCGTCACTCCGCAGGTCTCGCTTGAGAAGCTTGAGAAAGACACGAGCGAGTGCGTCTACACCGCCCAGATTGGCTTGCGTCCGGTCGTCGAACTCGGCGACTATCGCGCTCTGAGTGCCCACCGACCCGTTCAAGCGACGACCGATGAAGAAGTCGAGGAGTACGTTAACGAACTCCGCCAGAAGAAGTCCACGCGCGAAGCGGTGACCGACCGCGGAGTCGCTGAGGGCGATGTGGCCGTGGTCAACATCAAGGTCGATGGCGAAGAGGGTGACGGCCGTACGTTCATGACGATCGCGGGCAAGACCTTTGAGGGCCTCGACCAGATGTTGCTCGGCATGCGCGCCGAGGACATGAAGTCGGCCGATCTCGAGTTTCCGGATTCGTTCCAAGAGAAGGACTGGGCCGGTAAGAAGTTTCACTGCCAAGTAACCGTCCGCTCGGTGAGCGCGGTGAAGATGCCGTCGCTCGATGACAACTTCGCCCAAGAATACGGTCAGATGAACATCGGCGAACTCCGCGGACGCATCCGCGAGCTCTTCGATCGCGCCAAGAGCGAGCAGGCTCAGCAGTTGGTGAATGAGCAACTGATGGATAACCTACTGAGCATCAGCACGATCCATGTACCGGACTCGATGTGGGAGCAGGTTGCCCAGCAGCGTCTTGAGGACGTGTTCAAGGAGCAGAAAGAAGCCGGCAAGACGATGGAGCAGTTCGCTACCGAGAACGGCATGACCGTCGAGCAGTTCGTCGAGGCCGTTCGCCGCGAGGCCAAGCTGTATGTCGAGCGCGCTCAGGCCATCCAGACCATCTTCGTGACCGAGAAGATGAAGCTCACCAACGATGATGTCAAGGCTGAACTGCTCTCGATGTCCGCAGAGTTCCGCACGACTCCCGACGAACTTCTGGCACTCTTGAAGAAGAACGACGCGATGCAGGAACTGACCCACCGAGCGATCAACACCCGCGTGATGGACTTCTTGAACAGCCACGCAACCATCGCGAGCGAGGCCGCTCCCGCCGCCGCCGCGCCTGCGGCCGCTAAGCCCAAGGCTCCGGCGAAGAAGAAGGCCACCAAGAAGGCGGAGTAGAGCCGTCCTATGGCAGTCTGGGATGCCGACATCGAGATCGACGTCGGCATCGCCCATGCTGCGGTGTTAGCTCAGTTCCCCGAGTTTGCCAAGGAGCAGCCAGGAGTTCTCGGCGAGGGTTGGGACAACCTCTGCATCGTGTATCCGAGCGGCGTTGCCTTTCGGTTTCCCAGGCGCAAGTCCGCGGTTCCCCTGATTGAGGTCGAAGTGGCGGTTCTACCGCTCGTTGCGCCCTCGCTGCCGTTGCCGATCCCGGTGCCCTTCTTCGTCGGACAGCCAGGCCGCGCCTACCCGCATCCATTCTTGGGATACCGGTTGCTTCTCGGGGAGACGATGGATCGCGCCCCCTTGAACGATCCCTCGGCCGGCGCCCAGGCCCTGGGTGCATTTCTGCGTCACCTGCACCGGCTCGACCCAAAAACACTGCCTCTGCCTGGTGACCACATTCACCGGAAGGATCCGGAGCGCATCCGTGAACGATTCTTCGAGCGATGGACCGCGATTCCTAGTGGAGAGCAAGCGCGGTGGGGAACCGTGCTGACCGAATGGGTACATGAGACGGCAACCTTAGTCAAGCCGAGCGACAAAGCGTGCGTCGTCCACGGCGACCTCTATCCCAGGCATGTGTTGGTGTGCGATGGACAGGTGTCAGGTGTGATCGACTGGGGTGACGTGCATCTCGGCCACCCGGCGATGGATTTGTCGCTGATGGTCACCGGGTTCAACGCGGAGCATTGGCCCGCGTTCCTGCATGCCTATGGGCTTCCGACTTCGGAGGAAGACTTGCGCCACGCGCGGCTGCGGGCGGCGATGTACGGGGCGGCACTCCTGGCGTACGGGCTGGACACGTCGGACGATGCGATTGCGGCGTGCGGACGACAAATCTTGGATCGGGTGGCCCCATAGCGCTTCCACAGTCGTCGCTGGCTTGAGCGATTGCACGGAGCAGCTTCAGTCTCTTGTAGCCGCCGGATGCCATTGTGCCGGCGTAGTTGAAGGCGTAGTTCGCTTCTGCGCGGGCACGAGTGCATCCCGCGGCTACGAAGCTGAATCAGTTTGCTTTACGGTCAAGTGCCTTAGTTGTCTCCGTAACCCTGCGGATGGCGCTCGTGCCAACGCCATGCATCCCCTACAATCGTCGCCAACTCCGGATATCGCGGCGTCCATCCCAGTTCCGACCTCGCGCGATCGGAAGAGGCGATGAGCTGAGCGGGGTCACCAGGGCGTCGGTCCGCCTCTTGATAGGGAACCTGTTGCCCCACCACACGAGAGACCGTGTCGATCACCTCACGCACCGAAAACCCGTGCCCATTGCCCAAGTTGAACTCTCGTGAAACGCCCCCGTCGCGCAGATACTTTGCCGCCCGAAGGTGGGCATCGGCCAAGTCCTCCACGTGGACATAGTCGCGAACGCAGGTGCCGTCGGGCGTTGGATAGTCGGTGCCAAACACTCGAAGTTCGCCGCGTCGCCCCGTTGCGGCGGCAATCGCGAGCGGGATAAGGTGCTCTTCCGGGTGGTGATCTTCCCCGATGGTGCCATCCCGGGCCGCCCCCGCCGCGTTGAAGTACCGCAGCACCACCGCGTGCAGGCCGTAGGCATGGTCGAACGCGCTCAGCATCTGTTCGACCATGAGCTTGCTCGTCCCGTAGGGACTGGTGGGGTGCTTAGAATGCTCCTCCTCAATCGGCAAGTGCTCCGGCTCGCCGAACACCGCCGCGGTGGAGGAGAAAACAAACTGCTTGACCTTGTAGGCGCGCATCGACTCCAAGAGGGTCAGAACGCCTACGGTGTTGTTCTCGAAGTACTTGGCGGGCTCGCGAACGCTTTCGCCCACCGAGATGTGGGCGGCAAAGTGCATCACGACGTCGATGGGGTGGGTATCGAAGACCTCGTCGAGGTCCGACCGCGAGCGCAGATCGCCCACCACGAAGGGGCTGTCGCCGACGCTCGCCCGGTGGCCGCTCGACAGGTTGTCGAAGACCAAGTGGGGAAGTTGCGCCTCTCGGAGCTGCTTGACCACGTGCGACCCAATGTATCCGGCTCCACCCACGACGAGAATCATGTTCGCGAGCGTACCTACTGCGGACCGACTTCGAAGCCCGGCTCGACCGCGCGTAGGGCCCGCAGCTCCTCAATGCGCTTCTGCACCAGGCGTTTGCTCATGAACATCCCGAGCCGCACTTCGTACACGCTCCTCATCCGGCGGGACGCGATCGATTGCAGGATTGCGTAGCCCAGCACTCCCCCGCAAAGCGCACCGTTGATCCCGAGCAGCACCGACGCGGCGACCACCTGCCCCGATGACCAGCCCATGCCGTCGCCGATTCGCCGAGTCGGCTGGTAGCACAAGAAGGCGATGGCGATGCACATTCCAATCAGCCCGCAGAAGATGCCGGCTTCCTTGGCTAGCCAGCTACCTCTCGAGGTCGGATGAGCGACCATCACGATCTGAAGCAACACCATGAGCGCGTTCGCGACGCAGATATTGGAGAGTCCGAAGTAACCGTCGGACAGCGCTTGCAGGAGATCGGGGTCCAGCCGCTCCTCGCCGGGCCGGTGATACCGCGCGTATCGAACTCCGTCGGGCGGAGTGTCGCTCATGATCGGGATTCTAGCCTAAACCTGCGAGGACTCTGCGGGCACGGGCCACCGTTCGAACTTCTGCCGCATCTCGTGAACGAGTTCCGCTTCGATGTAGATGCCGTCTTCCCGATACTCCAGTTTCAGCACCCGGCCGAAGTCGTAGCACTCCTGGATCGTGCTCGACTCAGAATAGGGAACCAGCGCGACGACTCGTCCGAGCAGCGACTGCACTTGATTGACGATCGCCTGAATGAGCCCGTCCATACCCTCGCCGGTGTGAGCGCTCATGGCGATCGACCCAGGCCACAGGCGCATCGATTCTTCTATCGCGGCCCGGGCGACGTTGTCGAGAAGGTCGATCTTGTTGAAGACGAGGATGGTCGGCTTGTCGCTGGCGCCAAGGGCTTCCAGGGTCTCGAGCACCGAGCCGTGCTGCAGGTCCCACGCCGGGTGGCTGGCGTCGATGAGCAAGATCAAGAAGTCCGCGAACACGACTTCTTCGAGCGTTGAACGAAACGCGGCGACCAGGTTGGTCGGCAGGTTCCGAATGAAACCGACAGTATCCGTCAGGAACAGCGCATAGCCTTCGGGCAGATCGACTTTGCGCGTGGTGGGATCGAGGGTCGCAAAGGGCATCGCGTCGGCGAGCAACTCGGTTCCAGACATCCGATTCATCAGCGTGGATTTGCCCGCGCTGGTGTATCCGACAATCGAAGCGAAGGGGAAGGGGTGCTTCCGCCGGCTCGCGCGTTGCTGGCCCCGGTGGCGCCCGACTTCCTCGATCTCCTCGTTCAGCCTAGCGATCCGGTCGCGCACCATCCGGCGGTCGGTTTCGAGCTTCGTTTCACCCGGACCGCGCATGCCGATGCCGCCCTTCTGGCGCTCGAACTTGGTGTACACCGCCATGAGCTTGGGCATCATGTAGCTCAGCTGGGCCAGTTCGACCTGGAGCATGCCTTCGCGCGTCTTGGCTCGCCGCGCGAAGATGTCGAGGATCAATTGGGTGCGATCGACGACTCGCTTCTGAAACGCCTCTTCGAGATTGCGCTGCTGCATCCCGCTGATTTCAGCGTCGATGAGCACCAGATCGGCACCCGTTTCCGCAGCAAGAAGCGCGACCTCTTGGACTTTGCCCTTACCTAGATACGTGCCTTTGTAGGGTCGATCAAGACGTTGACGGATGCTGGCGACGGGCTCGACACCCGCCGCCTCACACAATCCTTCGAGTTCAGCTTCGACATGAGGATCCTCAGACTCATCCTCATTCACGTACACGAGCACGGCGCGCTCGATCGGAACCTCGTGACTGACCGCGCCCTTGGCCAGCTCAGCCTCCCCGCTTCTTGACCGGCTTCTTGGCCTTGGCTTTGGTCGGCGCGGCGGTCACTGGGGCCTGAACTGGATTCATCACGTGAACCACAACGTTGTCGGCGATGTCCACGGTCAGCAGATACTTGCCGTCGGCGGTGAACACCAAGGGTGAACCCACACTTTTCTGCTCGGGAATCGTGGCGACCGGCTGATAGTTGAACGGATTCCAGACTTTGACCGTGCGATCGCTCGAGGAGGTCACGACCCACCTGCCATTCGGGGAGAAGATCGCATTGACAACCCAATCCTCGTGACCCTTAAAGTTCCCGAGCCGCTGCATCGACTTCATATCGAAGAGCGAAGCGTTGTTATCGCGACCGGCACTGAGCCCTCGCGTCGCGGCAGGATTGAAGTCGACCGCGAGTGCGCCTTGGCCACCATGGGCCGTCAGCCAGCCGCGCATGGTCTTCTGTTCGGTGTACAGCCGACTGCCTTGCTGGAGAGTTGCGATACCGACATCGTTGGTCTTACCGATGAACTTGGCACCGTAGTAGTTTGCGCCGTTACCGGGCAGGATAATCCGTTCCCGCTTTAGGTTCTTCAGATCCCAGATTTTCACGACGTCGTCGTGGCCGGTGCTCACCAGTTGGTTCGAAGCCGAGTTGAAGTCGAGACACTGGATCGGTCGTGTATGCCCGGAGATTTCCGCCGTTCGAGCCCAGGTCTTGGTATTCCAAAGATAGATCTTCGCGCGCTCGTCTCCGCTCGCGATGCGCGTGCCGTCCCGACTCCATGCGATGGCCTGGACCGGGCGGGTGTGCCCTTGCAGCACCTTGACCGTCTGACGGGTGGCGGCATCGATGATTCGGATGGTGTTGTCCTCCATCCCAAGCGCCACTCGGCTGCCCGTCGGGGCCGCCGCCATGCTGATCGCGCGAACCCCCAACATCGGACGGCTAGCAGCCATCCCAAACCCAACTGCAACCGGGGCCGGCGTCTGCGAAACCCCAGCGAAAGCCAATGCAACTAATGATCCAAGCATAAACAACAGCCCTCCATGACCAGCCTTTCTACGGCCAATCGTTGGACGAGTGCTCCCATGATTCGTTTCAGAAGAGCGCCATCGGCATGATCACGCATAGATACGACTCGTCGTCGGTCGGGCGGAACACGGCGGCGCGCGAATTTTCGGTCATTTCGATGCGCACCCCGGGACCCTTGACTACGCCGAGCGCGTCGCGGATGAATGTGCCGTTGAACGCGATCTCGATGTCTCCATTCTGCGGCAACATCGTGACCTGCTCCTTGGCCTCGCCCCGCTCGTCCGATCGCGCGGTGAGCAACAGCTGATCGCCGTTGCCGCTCATGCGGATGCGGAAAGCGTTGTCGCGAGCCAGAATGAGGACACGCTTGACGCGCTCCTGCAGCTGATCGACCTCGACGCGCCACGCGCGGGTGAACTCTGATGGAACCACTCGCTCCCAGTTCGGGTACGTGCCCGCCAGCAACTGGGATACGATGCGCGCGCCGGAGGACTCGACGCCGAGGCGCCCGCCGCCGAAGCGGATCGTGACTTCTTCATCGTCGCCGATCGGCAGGTTCTTGATCGCGCGCAAGGCGCGCTCCGGAACAACCGCGGTGATGTTCGAACCGATCCCTTCTTGTGCGACTCGCTTTACTGCGAGGCGGTGCGTATCGGTCGCGACCAGGGTCAGGGTGGTGCCGTCGTACTGGAACAGGACACCCGTCAGAATCGGGCGGTGGGAGTCGGTCGAGACGGCGAACAGCACGCTGTCGACCGCGTCCTTGAACATGCCCATCTTGAGGGTGAGTTCGCCCTCGCCGCCGAAACTCGGCGCTTCGGGGAAGTCGCTAGGCTCGTGAGTGAGCACTCGGTACTCCGACGCGCCCTGCTTGAGCAGCATGCCCTGGGTATCCGAGGTTTGCAGCTGAATGTCTCCGTCGGGGAGGTTGCTGACGAGGTCGTTGATCAACTTGGCAGGCACGCAGATGGCGCCCTCCTCATCGGTCATGCACGGCACACGCCGCTCGACCCACATCTCACCATCGCAGCCAAGAACACGCATACCGGTGGCATCAGCCTCCAGCTTCAGGTTCTGAAGGATCGCGATCGGCGAGCGGCCGCTCGCCGCGGCATTGGCGGCGCTTACCGCCTCAAACAACTCCTTGCGGGGACAATCAACTCTCATATTCAGCCTTGAATGGGTAGGTGCAGCTGCAGGTGCGTCGGGTCGGGCGATCGCTGCGCCTCGACTCCCTTCGCGTAAAGCCGCATCAGAACCCGTTGATAGGATTCTTCGGTGAACTCCGGCGCGGGTTCCGATCGAAGGGCCTCGACCGTTGCGCGCATCGTCAGCATATCCGTCTTCAGTTCCGGATCGGTCAAAGCGACCGCTTCCAGTTCGGCTTCGAGTTCTTCCGTGAGCTCTTGGCCAGCGTACAGGTCAACCAGTTTTCGGTAAACGTCGTTCATCTGCGTATCTCCATTGCGGCACCGAGCTTGTCTTTCAGAGCTCGACGGCCGCGGTAAAGCCGCGATTTCAGGGCCGGGACGCTGATCTTCAGCACCTCGGCGGCTTCTCGCGCGGGCATGTCCTCCAAATCGCAGAGGACCAAGGGGTCGCGGTACTCGATCGGCAGGTCTTGGAGAGCCTGCTGCACCGTAACGCGCAAGGTGGTTCGCTCCTCCGACCCGCTGTATTGGGCGTCGGCCGGGAGTTCGAGCAGCTTGTGCTGGCGCAGTTTGTCGATACACAGGTTGCGGGCGATGCGGAAGAGCCACGTCCTGAAGGCCCCGTCCGCACGCAACTCAGAGGACCGCCGCAAGACCCTGAGAAAGGTCTCCGACGTTGCATCCTCGGCATCGCTGCGATTGCCCAACATCCGATACGTGTATCGGAAGATTCGATCACCGTACATCTCATAGATGCCGCCCAACGCGTTGGGATCGCCCTTAGCAAGGGCGTCCAACCAGCGCTTCTCCGCTTGTGAGTCTCGCAAGGCGTCATTCGGCATAGGGAAAGACGGACGCACCCTTCCGATGGATGCGCGGGCCGTATTTTACACACGTGGGACGCCCGCGGTTCTCCGGATGGGCGTGATTCTCGCGAATCTGTCAAACCTGATGCCGCGAATCCTCAGAACTTGCCGGATCGCAGGCGCTCGACCTCGCGCCGAGCATCGTCCTTAGCGAGCTGCTGTCGCTTGTCATACTGCTTCTTTCCGCGGGCGAGTGCGATTTCGACCTTGACTCGTCCGTTCTTGAAGTAGATGCGCGTCGGCACAATCGTCAGGCCTTTTTCCAAGGCGCGTCGGTCGATGAGCGCAATCTCTTTGGCATGAAGCAGGAGCTTGCGATCGCGGCGTCGCTCCGGCTTGTAGGCGGTCGCGTGTTCGTAGGGTTCGATGTCGAGCTCCATCAGCCACGCTTCGCCGTTGTGGAAGCGCACGAAGGCATCCACCATGTTCACCCGGCCCAGCCAAACGCTCTTGACCTCGGAGCCGACGAGGACGATGCCTGCCTCCCAGGTGTCCATCAACTCGTAGTCGTGCCGCGCTTTGCGGTTCACGATCGAGCGAGGTTCGTTGCTGGACTTCGACTTTGCCATGGGCGGAACATTCTACCGTTCGGGGGTGTTATCTCCCGCGTAGGTAGAATTTACGCCCATGAACCGCATTTCCTTCATTCTTGCCGCGATCGGACTCGCGGCTGTGCTCTCCGGATGCAAAGGCGGTGATGAAAAGACCACCGAGCAAGGCGCTCAGACAGCCTCCACTGAGAAGCCGCCTACCGATGGTTTGAAGGAACTCATCAAGGAAGATATCAAGGTGGGCAAAGGCACGCGGTTCTATCCGAACGTGAAGCCGATCGCCCCGGGCGACCTCGTCTGGGTCATCTACACCGGCAAGTTCAAGGACGGCAAGGTCTTCGATACGAACGATCCCAAGCAGAAGGAAGGTGCCAAGCCGTTCGCGTTCACCGTGGGCGTCGGCCAAGTCATCAAGGGATGGGATGAAGGCATCATCGGCATGCTTCCCGGCGGAGAGCGGAAGCTCTCGGTGCCGTTCGCGATGGGTTACAACGACCGCGAACTGCCCAACATCCCCAAGTATTCGGACCTTTACTTCGACGTCAAGGTCTTGGACTACGTCAAGGCCGAGGAAGAGCGGACCTACGGTGTCTATGACCAGAAGAAGGGAACGGGTAAGGTCGTGACCCAGAACAGCGTGGTTCATTTGCACACGGTGATCAGCGACTGCGCGGGCAACTTGATCGAGGACAGCCGAAAGGCGGGTGACGCGATCAAAGTGACTCTGGGCAAAGAAGAGACCTTCCCGGTCATCGAAGATGGTCTGCTGGGCATGAAAGCCGGCGGTATCCGCGAGTTGGCGGTGCCTCCGATCCTCGGCTTCAGGACGGATCCTCAGTCGGGCATGGACGCGCAGACCCTGTTCTACGTCACGCTGATCTTGGAAAAGGTCGAGTAGGCCCCCCCTTACTCGACCTTTCCAACCCGGCTCGAAACTCGTCTTCCAACCCGGCCTCGCGGAGACCGACGCGATCGACCGTCATCTCGTCGGAGCCGTACTTCACAATCCACGCGTCCTCCGTTTCCAGGGTGATCTCCATGAGCGTCCACGGAATGGTCACGGTCACGCCGTTTTGGTCGGTAACGCCCCAGCGATCATCATCAAAGAAGGCCTCATGCATGCCGTCTCCAGACTCGCGGTATTGGCGGTCCATGGCATCCAGCGACTGGTGGTAGTGCACAAAGTAGTAGACCAACATTGCACCCGCCGCGAATCCGAAAGGCAGGAAAAGGTAGGCCGTCAGGGGCTGATCGCCAGCAACTTGACGAATCTGGAACGCGAAGATGCTTAACAGCCCGCCAATGCAGAGCGAGTTGACTACCCACGCCCGAACCCAAGCCCCAAGATTCTCCCTGAGCCGTTGTCGGGCGAGATGTCGGTTGACCTTCCGGCGGAATCGACTCGTGTATCGGTGCTCCATCGCTAGTCCCTCGTCAACCGTTCAATTCTCGAATCGAGCGCCGGGTGCGAGATGAACGGCTCTTCCCAAGGCAGCCAACGGTCGGCGATGCCGCCCCGAAGATGGAGCTTGGTTAGCCCGGCGGCAATGGCGTCGGCGGACGTGAGTTCGGCCGCGTACTGGTCGGCCCGATACTCGATCGCTTTCTTGGCCCGTGAACTGACGAATCCTCCGATCAACAGTCCGACCCGGCCCGCGAGCACCGCCGCCAAGAACTGGGCGACCGTCAAACTCGGACCCGAGGCGAGCAGCCCACCGATGAACCCAAGCCAGCCTAATCCGCTGCTCAGCCGGTTCAACTGCTGATAGCGGGGCACGTCGCCGTACTTGAGGTGCGCCAGTTCGTGCCCGACCACCGCCAGCACCTCTCGTTCCTCAAGGCTTGAAATCGGACCAAACAGAACCACGCGATTGCCCGACAAAGCCATTGCGTTGAAGAGGTTGCCAGGGACCCACCCTACCCAGCTGACCTTGATCCCCGAGCGCTCGATCAGCGCCCCGATGGCTGGCAGTCGGTCAAGTGCGCTGGGCTTGCGCGAGAGGTACGCGTAGGCGGCGGCGTTCGCGGCTGACCATGACATCGCGAGGGTGGCCAGGGCGACGATGATCTTGATCTCGAAGGTCGGCAGAAGCGTCGCCGCAACCAGGGCCACAACCAGCCCCAAGATGATCACTCCCAGAGCGATCCAGCCCACCATCGGATCCGGCTTAACTTCGGAACCGGTTCCCGTGAAAGGAGCGAGCTTGACGAAGCGGATTTGCCGTACCTTGTCGGCCACCACGATCGCGATCAGGATCATCGCCGCACCGAACACGAGGGTGGCTCGACCCGGCGGGTCGGCAATCCGGTCGGGAGGCGAGTACACCAGGGCCGCGAGCGTGAACACGGCGAAGCCCAGCTCAAACGCCAGCCGAACCGTACCGATCCTCGACCAAGTAAGCCAAATCCGCTTGAATCCAGCCGACGGGTCGCTGTCTGCGGCCACGGGAAACTGGCGCAAGTAGATGCACGCCATGACGCCGGCGAGACTCGCGGCCGCAAGCAACTCCCAGTAAATCACCCCGCCAGTATAGGTCTCCAAAGGGCATGATTGACGATTCGTGCCCGCTAAAAGTCGCACGGAAATGTGGAAAACGTCGAAATCGGAAGGCCCGACGGACTATAATCCAGATTCGCGCCTGGCGTGAGAGGTTTATTGTGAGCAATCAGAATGCAGTGATCAAGGTCGTTGGCGTAGGCGGCGGCGGTTCGAATGCGGTGAATCGGATGATCGAGGCCGCCATTCAAGGCGTCGAGTTCATCGCGATGAACACCGACATTCAAGTGTTGGACCTGAGTGCGGCCGCCAAGAAGGTGCAGCTCGGTCTTAACCTCACCCGCGGGCTCGGCGCGGGCGGTAATCCTGAGATCGGCAAGTCGGCCGCTGAGGAGAGCAAGAACGAGATCCGCAAGGTGCTCGAGGGAGCAGACATGGTATTCATCACCGCCGGTATGGGCGGTGGCACGGGCACGGGCGCGGCTCCCGTCGTCGCTGACCTCGCTCGCGAGATCGGCGCGTTGACCGTTGCCGTCATCACCCGTCCCTTCGGCTTCGAAGGTCCGAAGCGCTCGCGCATGGCCGAGAACGGCGTGACCAGCCTGATGGGCCGCGTCGATACCATCATCACGATTCCCAACGACAAGCTGCTTCATGTGGTCGAGCGACGCACGACCCTTAAAGAAGCCTTCCGCGTCGCGGACGACGTCCTTCGCCAGGGTGTGCAGGGCATCAGCGACATCATCACGATTCCCGGCCAAATCAACGTCGACTTCGCCGATGTCCGTGCGGTCATGTCCAGCGCTGGCCCGGCGCTGATGGGTATCGGCTACGGTGTGGGCGATCAGCGCGCGCTCCAGGCCGCTCAGGGCGCGACGAACAGTCCGCTTCTTGAGCAGACCATCCACGGCGCGAAGGGTCTTCTCGTGAACATCACGAGCAGCGAGGACTTGACACTCACCGAGACTTCAGAGGCCATGGCCTACATCCAGAGCCTTTGCGACGTCGATGACGCCAATATCTTCTTCGGTACGGTCGTCGATCCGGAAATGGACGGTTCGGTTCGAATCACCGTGCTGGCTACGGGATTCAACCCGTACTCGTCGGAAGGTCGCCGCGTCGCCGAGGCCACGTACTCGGCTCCGGTCGAGACACCGACGCCGGTAGCGACATCCGAGCCGGGTACTCCGACTCAGGTGACTCCTCCGGGTCCGCTGCCGCGCGTAGACGCCCGAAAGCCGTTCGTGTTCCCCCCGGTGAACATCACGGGCAGCGATCGCGCTGCGAACCGCACGGGCCAACAGGATCCGAGCGAAGTCTACGATGAGAGCGAGATCGATATCCCCGCGTTCATCCGCGAGCACCGCAAGCGCCAGGGCTCGTAACGCACGTTTGAAGAGGGGCCCCACGACGATGGTCGTGGGGCCTCTCTTTTATGCGTCCATCGCGGCTTCGATGGTTGCGTAGGTGAGTCCCAAGCTCTCCAACACGTAGGCGGCAAGCGACTCTCCTCGGTGCAGGATTGCCAGCACGAAGTGGTCGCCCGTCAACACCGCGTCCTTGCGGTCGGCCGCGATGCCCTGAGCATGCACCAGCAGTTCGGCAAACGTGATCTCGGTATCGAACCGGATATCGGTCTCAAGCAGCGCGTCGATCGTCCACGCCTGGATTCCCCGGTCGGCCAGAACGAAGCCCAGGCCGGGCGGCATGTCCGCGAGGATGAGTCCCAGGAGGAGTTCGGTGGCGTTGGTATCAAGTGCGTCCTCGGTTTCCTCCACCAGAGCATCGAGTGCCGAGCCCGCATCCTCCTTCAACATCGTCGGCAACAGAGAGCGGAGGTCATCGAGCGGAACGCCCAACTGGCTCAGGACCCGAGCGGCGAAACCGGCATCTTCGCGCCGCAATCCGAGCAGCAAGTGCTCCGTCCCAATGTAGTTGTGGCGGAGGGCCTTGGCCTCGTCGTAAGCGAGGTCGATCACGCGCTTGGCGCGCGGAGTCAGGGTCATCTCTTGCCGAACTTCGGCCTCCACGGCGCTACCCCCGGCGCTTTCTTCGATCATCTGGCGGATGGCTTGCGGGTCGATACCCAGCGCGAGCAGCATTTTGACTGCCGTGCAATCCTCGACATCGAGGAGCCCAAGCAGAAGGTGTTCGGTGCTGACATAGGCTTGTCCCAGCCGCTGCGCGTGTTCCTGCGCGAAGAACACGGACTGACGCGCGTTCTCGGTGAATCGTTGCCACATGGCGGTAAGTATAGGTTGGGCGGCGGATCGACGGCCCGCTCCAAGAGACTCAGCGGGGGATACCAACAAAGAAGAATCCACGCGCATCCACGAGCCAGACTCAAATCGCCAAATCCTTTGGGTCGTTCGGCACGTCTACGCCATCAGAGAGTGTATGCTCTTCATTGGCGGACCCACGGGTCCGACCTTTTCAAGGAGGAACCGAAAGAGAATGAATCGAAAGATTCTCGCAACCGTAATGGGATTCGCAGCCATCATGATGGCTGTTCCCGCGGCCGCGCAGACGACGAAGCCCATGGGCCTCTCCATCCGCGCCGGTCTCGTGTTTCCCACCAGCGGCTATGGCCGGAGCGTAGGCAAGAACTGGTTCGGCGTAGGCGGCGAGTTCAAGATCCAAGACGCGAACTTCGGAACAATGGATAGAAGTTCGACGGGAATGATCACGATCTCAGCTGACTACTACGGCAAGGGTGAAGCTAGCGCGGTCCCGGTCCTCGTCAACTACGTGGGCACCAACAAGGAGTTCTACTACTCGTTGGGTGCTGGTCTCGCGATCACTCGTGATCGCAATGCGGGTAACAGCCGCAACAAGACCAACTTCGCCTACTCGTTCGGTCTGGGATACAACTTCCAGTCCGGCACCAACCCGCTGTTCGTCGAGGGACGTTTCTTCGGCAATAGCAACAGCAACCTGAACGGCATCGGCGTCTACGTGGGCGTCCGACTGTAAGGACAGGAATTCTGGCCGTCATCGCCTGTGCCTAGCGGGTGATGGCGGCCTTTTTCGTATGTGGTCAGAACGAGACCGTTCCTCGACATTCCACATTCGACATCCAACATCCCGACCGCTAGTGAACTTTCCAACCTGCCTTGCGTCGTAACGCACAGATATGGCAATGTCCATCGGAGCACCGGTCCTGAGCATGAAACGCACCGATCCGGCCACCGAACTCGCGTTGATCGAACGGTGTCGCCGGCAGGATGCGGAAGCGTTCGCGCGAATCGTCGACGCCTATCAGGCTCGCGTCTTCGGTTTTGTGCGCCGGATGGTCATCGACACCGACGAGGCGGCGGATATCGCCCAGGAGGTGTTCATCCGCGCTTACCAGTCTTTTGGCCGGTTTGATGGCCGTTCCTCGCTCCGCACCTGGCTTTTTCGCATCGCCCACAACCTTTGCGTTGACCGCGCACGCCGACTGGGTCGTGCGCCCGAGCGAACCACTCTCGACGCCGGCGGAGCTGACGAGGAAGCGGCTATGGACATCCCCGATCAGCGCTGGGATCCTCAGACGATCGTTCTCAACGACGAACTGATCTCCGTCATCGAGTCCGCCCTCTCCACGATGAGCGAGAAACTGCGAAGCGTCTTGCTCCTGCATGACAAAGAGGATTTCGCCTATGACGAGATCGCTCAAGCGCTCGATGTGCCGATCGGCACGGTGAAGAGCCGGCTCTTTCTGGCACGAGCCCACCTGCAGAAGGCCGTGGGCACCTATTTGGATGGAGAATCGCTATGAAGAAGCACGACCCGACACCCGATCCGCTGGACCGCGAAGATTTGAACCAGATCGGCGGGTGGATTAAGGATCTCCCGGAAGATGAGCCGAGCATGGCGTGGCGCGCGGAACTAAACGCTCGTCTTGAAGCTCTGGCTCCCGCGCCGCAGCGTGTGCCTTGGTGGCGTAGTCGTCTCGTGTGGAGTTCGACCGCCAGCCTCGCTGCGATGAGCGCCCTAGCGGTGTTCGTCTTGCGTCCGACTGCGACGCCCGAGCGGGTGGACCTAGGTGGACTGACCGCGGCCGCGATCGTCAACGCCCACGTCGAGTCGGTCACGCGCCACGATTTGGGGCTGGCCACGGCCACCGACTTAAAGGCGGACCAAGGTGCCCCCGAACCGCATTACGACTGGGACGTCGTCGATTTGGACTTGCTATGAACCGGATTCTAACCTTCTCGATCTTGCTTGCAGTAGCTCCGCTGGCGGTCGCCCAGCGAACGGGTGAAAGCCGGCCCGGTGTCGATCAGATACCCCCGATTCTCCGGCAGGCGATTCGCAAGATGTCCTCCGTGCGATTCAGCGGAACGCGTACGGTTGAGGTTTTGGAAGGTTCGAATCGCGAGCGGCACGTCGAGTATGTGCTTCGCGATGGCCCTCGTACCCGCACCTGGTTCCCGAGTGCTTCACCCTACGCTGGCCAAGTGATCGTCGAGACGCCGCGGGAGCGACGCCACTACTACCCTGGACGCAACGAGATCTACGTCACCCCGCCTCGACGCGAGGAAGCGGTCGCCCGTCTGATGAGACTTGGCCGCCGCAGCGGAATCCGGGTGACCGTCAAGGACGGGCCGGCTATCGCTGAGCGTCCAACGGTTCAAGTCTCGCTTCTCGAAGGTTCAGGGAACCCGATCCAGCATCTATGGATCGATCGCGAGCAGGCCGTGATCCTCAAGCGTGAGCTGTTCGACGCCGTAGGTACGAGAGTCGGCTTTTTTGAGTTCACCGATATCGACTACCGACCTCGGATCAATCCGGGAGACTTCGAGCTGGACCGGAAAGGGGCAAAGGTCGTAACGCCGGTTGATCAACTTGCTCGGCTCGCCAAACAAGGCGGCCTTAACGCCGTCCGCCTGCCGGATTCCGAGGGCTATCGGCTGGAATGGGTCCGGCGGCTTCCTGGCGGGCGCGTCACCGTGATTCAGCAAGCCTATTCGAAGGGCGACGTCAGCCTGTCGTTCTTCCATGCCGGAGCCGAAGTGAACCTACCGATGCTCCGCCGCACGCAGAAGGGATTTGAGTCGTTCTCGTGGACGCAGCAAGGCAATACGTACGCTCTGTTGGGCAATGTCGGAGCCGATGAACTCCGCCGTCTGGCCCGCCTTTTGGGCTATCGCTGAAACGGTCCCCGCAGGTTCCGCGTCTTACTGATTGCGCGTGGCGGTCAAATCAAGTGCTAAGGCGGGTACGGGCGGTCGCCAGAAGAGCCGCAAGCGAAAGTCGAGTCCTCTTTGGTGGCGTTGGACCAAACGATTCGGCGCGCTGGCCCTGTTGATCCTTCTCATGGGATCGGTCGTCGCTGGCATCTTCTTCATGATCGCTTTCCGGAAGGCAGGCGACAAGATCGATGCGCTCGCCACCAAGCTCGATCAGATCGAGACTCCCGCGACGGTCATGTACGCCCGCGACGGGCAGACGCTTCTGTATCGCGCCAGCAGCCAGTATCGCAAGCTCATCAACACGTACGATGAGATTCCGAAGCTGGTCATCGACGCGACCTTGGCCGCCGAAGACAAGCGGTTCTTCGAGCATCGTGGCGTCGATCCCATCGCGGTCGGCCGTTCTCTCTTCCGGAACGTCGCCGAAGGTCGACAGGCCCAAGGCGGTTCGACGATCACGATGCAGCTGAGCAAACGGCTCTTCACCAGCACCGAGAAGTCGTTTGATCGGAAACTCGAAGATGCGGCGTTGGCGATGCAGATCGAGCGGAAGCTCACCAAGAAGGAGATCCTGCGCGCCTATCTCAATCAGGTTTATTACGGTCAGGGAGCGTACGGTATCCGAGCCGCCGCTGATGTCTACTTCGGCAGGAAGGACTTGGCAAAGCTGACGCCCGGCGAGGCGGCCATGCTCGCCCGCATGGTGCGGCGACCGAGCCAAGAGAACCCCTTCGCCAACATGAAGGTCGCCGTCCGCAACCGCGATGTGGTCTTGCGGATCATGCGCGAAGAGGGCATGCTCTCGGCAGCGGAGTACGAGAAGGCGGTCTCTGAAGAGCCCAAGTTACGACCCAAATCGTTCGGCTCGGGCGAGCGTATCTATGCCGCGCCGTACTTCACGAGATACGTGCTCGACACGATTGCCGCCCAATACCCGGACGTCGATCTTGGCACGGCCGGTTGGACGATCATTACGACGCTCGATCCCGATATGCAGAACGCCGCCGAGAAGGCGGTTCAGGATCTGGTCAAGAAGTATCAGCGCCGCAAAGTCACCGCAGGTGCGTTCGTCTTGCTCGACGACAAGGGTCAGATTTTGGCGATGCAGGGCAACACGAACTGGGAGCGTGATGAGTACAACGTCATCGCTCAGGGTCGTCGTCAGCCCGGTTCGGCGTTCAAGCCGTTCATTTATGCGGCGGCGCTCTCGACCGGCGCCATCAGCCCTGGAGACCGTGTTTCGAATGAAGCGATCGAGTGGCGAGATCCCGCGAGTGGCAAGGTCTGGCGTCCCAAGAACTCGGGTGGTGGCTCGGGCGGAACCTTCAGCATCCCCGCGGCAATCGCAAACTCGAAGAACCTACCGGCCATCCATGTATCCTTCGAGGCGGGTCTGGAGACCTGCGCGCGCTACGCCCGCGATGTCTTTGGCTTCAAGTCGCCGATCCAGCCCTTCCGCTCCATGGCTCTCGGCGTGAACGAGGTGTCGCCGCTTGAGATGGCGCAGGGCTACTCCGTGTTTATGCTGCGAGGCGACCGGGTAACGCCCTACGGGATTGCCCAAATCGTCGGGGCGGACAAGTCGATTGTGCGCACCTACGAGCCGCGGATCGTCAAGCACATCTTGGACGAGCGCGTCGCGGCTTACATGGATGCGTGTCTCCGTGGGGTGGTCACCGGGGGTACGGGCCGAGCTGCGGGCAGCATCAAAGACGCGCGCGGAAAGACCGGAACGACCCAGGAAGCTCGAGACGCGTGGTTCTGCGGCTACACGAACAACTTGATCGGCATCGGTTGGATCGCTAACGTGATCTACGACAAGGACGGCAACGCACGCTACCAAGAGATGAGCGACAGCGTCTTCGGCGGCACGGTTACCGTGGAGATGTGGCGCGACGTGATGAAGGTTGCCCAGAAGAAGCGGGGAACCGGTACGGCCCGCGAGGTGACCCCGCTGATGCGCGATTTGCCCGTCGAGGGCGAGGGTGCGGTGAAGCCGCCCGAGACGGTTGTCCCGCCGACCGTTGTCCCCGAGGACGCGGTTCCGGACCCGCCAATCAGCACCGATCCAGAACAACGCGGCACGGACACCTCGGGTTCGGGCACGACGACCAACCCGCCGACCCAAGCCGAGCCGCCTCGCACCGACCCACCCACCAGGACGGAGTCCGAAGGTGAGGTGGTGAGCGTCGAGATTTGTGCGGATTCGGGCCAGAAGGCGACGATCTACTGCCCCGAGACGGTAACGCGGCGGTTCAAGGGCGCCGATGCCCCGCGCCGTTGGTGCCGCAAGCACAGTCCGTAACGTGTCACTCAAGCACCGGTCGGGTCTGCGAGCGAGGGGCCAAAAGGAGGCAGGTTCAATCCTAGGTGCCTTCGGCGATCCGCTGCAGGGCACGGGTGAGGACCACCGCGCGTTCTGGCTTCATCTGGCTCAGCAGCTCGACCACCTTCTCCGTATCCATCTTCGCAAGGATCGGCGCGAGTTCCGCCTCACGCCACTTGTCGGTCAGCGGCAGCAGTGCCTTAAGGTCCATCTCGTTCCAAAGCTCCGCTACCGCGATGTGGCCCTTCTCGGGGTCACCGGTCTTCGGCGCTGGTTGGGGCTTAGGCTCCTTCTTGACGACCGGTTTCTTCTCTACGACCGCCTCGACCACCGGGGCGGGAGCCTTCTTCTTGGGCGAGAGCCCCGGAATCTGCACGACGCCCGCCATGCCCAATCCGACCACCGCTCCACCCAGTACGAGCAACAAAACAACGATTATGATGACTTTGTTCAACTTGGGGCTCCTTGGTAGTAGGCCATGACTTTGCGCACGTACGCCTGCGTCTCGGTGATGTTAGGAATCTGGTTGCCCGCTTGTTCGACCCGGCCCGGCCCCGCGTTGTAGGCGGCGAGCGCCAGTTCCGTCGAGCCGAAGCGGCCGAGCATCTGAGCGAGGTACTTGGCCCCGCCGTTCAGGTTCTGCACAGGGTCGAAGGGATCGGTGACTCCGAGCGACCTAGCCGTGTCTGGCATCAGTTGGGTGAGACCCATCGCTCCCGCCCGAGATCGGGCTCGGGGGTCGAATCCACTCTCAGCTGAAACAACGGCCTCCAACAGCTTGGCGTCGATGCCCGCTTCGCCAGCTGCGCGCTCGATCAGCGGCTTGAGGTGGCTCGACTGAAGTGCCGCCCCGCCGCCAAAGGGATTGAAAGGCCGTGCTCCGCCGATGTCACCGCTCATCTCGTTTGGGCGCCACTCGGCGAGCATCTGCTCGAACTCCGCAGCCGGCGCGCCGGTCGATCCGCCGGGCTTGAGCTGGCCGATGCGCGCCTGCAGTTCTTCCATTCGGCGCCGCGCTCCTTCGGGGCCAAGCAGTTCAAGACGCGTCCTCAAGCGGCTCGCCTCCCGTTCGTCCATTCGTCGAGAAAGGCCTGTTCTTCCCGGTTTACTTCGTACATCCACTCGGAGAACGCCTTGTCGTGGAGCTTCTCGAGGGCTTGCACATCTTGCTTGCGAGCATTCCACTCGGCCAGGGCGCGCGCTTCATCCTCGATAAGGACCTCGATCACGATGGACTGCTCACGATGCCGAGCCTGCAGCAGTTCCAGCCGTTGCTCCCGCGAGAGTAGCTCGTTGATCGTCCGGGGGGTGCCGTTGAACAGATCGTGGCGTTCCTTCTCGATAACCATACGGGCAATCTCGGCTTCGAGCCGCGCAGTACGCGCTTCCAGATACGCCTCTTTGGCCCACTCCTCGGTGAGGCGGCGGTACTCGAGCACCTTCTTGAGTCGAAAGTCGAACTGCTTCACGATACGATGTCCCTCATGTGATGCACGGTGTCGGTGAACGACGTGGCTTGGTCCTTGGTCTGGCGAAGGAAGCCGTTGATCGAGTCCCACTTCTCGAGGGCGCGGTCGGCAAGGGGCTTTGTGCCCGGTTTGTACGCGCCAATGCTCACGAGGTCCTCGACGTCGCTGTACGCCGCGAGCAACTCGCGGATGTCGCGAGCCATTTCTTGTTGGGTCGGATCGGTGACCATTGGAGCGACACGGCTAAGTGACTGCATCACATCGATGGGCGGATAGTGGCCCTTGCTCGTCAGCTTGCGGTTCAGCACAATGTGCCCGTCGAGAATCGACCGGGCGGCGTCGGCGATCGGCTCGTTGGTGTCGTCACCTTCCACCAGCACGGTGTACAGGGCGGTAATCGCCCCGCGGTCGCTGGTTCCGGCACGTTCCATCAGCTTGGGCAGCAGGGCAAACACGCTGGGTGTGTATCCCTTCGTGCTGGGAGGTTCGCCGATCGCGAGGCCGACTTCGCGCTGCGCCATGCAGAAGCGGGTCACCGAGTCCATCATCAGCAGCACGTTGGCACCCTGATCGCGGAAGTACTCGGCGATGGCGGTTGCCGTCAGCGCGGCCTTGATACGGACCAGCGCTGGTTGTTCCGATGTCGCGCACACGATGATGGAGCGGCGGAGCCCCTCGGGTCCGAGATCGTGCTCGATGAACTCGCGCACCTCACGGCCGCGCTCGCCGACCAGGGCGATGACGTTGACATCGGCGGTGCAGTTTCGGGCGATCATGCCCAGCAGAGTGCTCTTGCCGACGCCCGACCCGGCGAAGATGCCCATACGCTGTCCCTCGGCGAGGGTCAGCATGCCGTCGATCGCCCGCACGCCGGTTTCAAGCGGACGGTTGATCATGCGGCGGTTCAGGGCGTTGGGCGGGGTGGCGAAAATCGGATAGTAGCGCGAGCAGGGAAGAGGTCCCATGCCGTCCATGGGTTCGCCGAGCCCGTCGAGGGTTCGCCCGAGGAGTTCTGGACCCACCGGGACGCGCAGACAATGCCCGGAACTCAGAACGGCGCAGCCCGCGCGGACGCCGGACAGTTCTCCGAGCGGCATCAGCAGAGTTCGATCGCCACGGAACCCGACGACTTCGGCGCGGATCGGTTCGCCTTGGCCCGTCTCGATGAAGCAAAGATCACCTACGCGGGCGTTGGGGCCATGAGATTCCACCACGAGGCCGACGACTTGGGTGACGCGGCCGCTCACCCGGTGCAGCGTAGCAGCTTCGATGCGCGCGCGAGCGGGTTGCAGGTTGGGAAGAATCAAGCCTCATCCTCCAAGCGAATCGCCCGTCGAGCCTGCTCAATCATTGACTCGATTGTCGCGTCGACATTGCCGCCGTCGGTCTCGATACGGCATCCAGCGGCAATCGATCGTTCCTCGATGATGTCGATGCTGCGCAGGGAGAGCGAACCGTTCAGCAGTTCGGGCATCGCATGACGAAGCACGGGGGCATCGGCCGGATTGACCTTGAGCCGAGCATCCATTGCGTGGGTGACTTCGCGGAGCGCGTCCTTCGCCATCGACACGGCAAGCTCGGGGTTGGATCGAAGCTCGGCTCCGACGAGTCTAATCGCGACCGCGAGTGCGAGTTCGGCGACCGGGTCGGCCATCTTGACGCTCCACGCATCGAGCGCGGCCTGCATCTCATCATCCAGACGGTGAAGCAACCCTTGGACGGCAGCGATGTGGTCGGCGAGACTCATCGTCAGCGCCTCTTGCTGCTCGTGTACATCTCGCGTCGCCTGCTCGAAACCGGCCTGATAGCCGCGGTCGAAGCCCTCGAGGCGAGCTGCCTCTCGCACCTCGTGAGGGGTGAGCGCCTTCGCCTTGCCGACCCCGGCGGGGATGGGCTGCAACAGGTCGGCGAACGCGTGAATCGTCCCCTGCGGGTTCAGCGCATTAGACAAGGACATCTTCCTCGCTGCCTCGCCCGACGGTGATTTCACCGGCTTCCTCCAGGCGTCGGATCACGCCGACGATCTTCTGTTGGGATTCCTCCACGACGCGAAGCCGCACCGGACCCATGAACTCCATGTCTTCCTTGAGCATCCCGACCGCTCGCTCCGACATGTTGCGGAAGATCTTGCCCGACACTTCTTGGTTGACGCCCTTCAGCGCGGTGGCCAGCTCCTTCATGTCGACTTCCTTGAGCACCGACTGGATGGCCCGGTCGTCGAGTTGGACGATGTCCTCGAAGACGAACATCATGTTCTTCACCGTTTCTGCGAGCTCGGGATTGGATTCGGTGAGCGATTCGATGATCAGCCGCTCCGTGGTTCGGTCCACGCGGTTGAGCAGATCAACCAGGGCCTTCGGACCGCCCGCCTGCGTCATCTCCTGGGCGAGCATGCTGGACATTTTCTTCTCAAGCACCTGCTCGACCCGGCGGATGACTTCGGGAGGCGTCTGGTCCATCTGGGCGATTCGGCCCGCGACGTCGGCGCGCAGTTCGCCGGCAAGCCGCGAGAGCACGTCCGCCGCCGCGTTGAGCGGCATGTAGCTGAGGATCAGCGCGATCGTCTGCGGGTGTTCGTCCTGGATGAAACTGTAGAGCTGGGCTGGGTCGGCTTTCTTCAAGAACTCGAACGGCACCACCTGCATGGCCTGAACGACTTTGCCGATCATGCTTCCCGCCCGTTCGGGACCGTACGCCTGTTCGAGCAACTGCCGGGCTCGCTCCACACCGCCCTCGGCGATAAAGTCCTGGGCTACCGCCAGTTCATAAAACTCGTTGATGACGGCCTCACGCTGGTCGGCGGTGACACGGTCCAGTCGAGCCACTTCAAGGGTCAGGGCTTCGACCTCCTGCTCGTTCAACGACTTGATGACCGAGCTGGCGACTTCGGGGCCAAGGCACATCAACATGACCGCCGCCTTCTGTCGGCTGCTCAGGGCTTCTACCTTTCTCATCGTCGTTCCTCCAGCATCCAGCTCTTGATCAACAGACCCACGCTTTCGGGTCGGTCATGAGCCATCCGTTTCAACTGCTCAAGCGGTCGATTCATCCGCTCCTCGATGTCGCCGACATCTTCGACTTCGCCTATGTTTCGGCGGACCAGAGGTCGGGGAGACTCTCCGTCTCCGCCAATATGATCGTGGTGACTTCCTGCCTGATGCTCCTGGGCGGCGGCGATGGCCTCACCCAGCCCCGGAGGATTCGCGACCAGAGTGCCATTGGGCAAGGCATGAACCATCACGGTCTGCGCCTTGGCCGCCTTGGCGATTGCTTTGAGGACCACGAAGGCGACAATCAGCAGCGCAGCGACCGGCAAGAGGCTGACTATCTGCTGCATCCGCTCCTGTCCTGCGGCTGCGGCGGCCGTCTTCTTGGCCTCTTCTTCGAGCGTCGTGTCGAATTTCATGCTCGTTACGCTGGCGGTGAACCCGGCGTTTTCGCCGATGTAACTCTGCAGGTACTCCTCGACGGGTGTGGCGTCGGTGACCTTCTCTTCGTTGACCATCACCGCGACGGCGAGCTTCTTGATGCCGCCAATCGCCTTCTCGGTTTTGGCGTCGGTCTTGGTGTACGGGTACTCGGCCATCTTCTTGGTGCCGGTATAGCCGTTGGAGTTTGGCGTCGAGGGGGCCGCGGTTTCGGTCGGAGCCGTCGGATCGTTTGCCCCAACGCCGGAAGCGCCGGGCGTGGTCGAGGCGCCGCCACCAACTTGCTCGGTGGCTTCCTCGACGTACAGCGGGTTCTTGTTCGGCTTCAGTTCGGAGACTTCCTTCGTCTCGCGATCGAAGTCCATCTCGACGTTCACGGTCACCACCGAGTTGCCCCTCCCGATGACCGCGTCGAGCTTGGCTTGGATGTCACGCTCGCGGCGAAGGGCTTCGGCGCGCTCGGCTTCCAGTTTTTGGGTCGCCATGCCGCCGAGGCTGGCGTGCTCGCTTCCGTCGTAGAGCGCCCGGCCGGCGTTGTCGACCACGAACACTTTCGCCGGTTCGAGCCCGGGGACGCCATTGGAGACCATCATCGCAATGGCGCGAGCCGATGACTGATCGATGCCGCCGGATTTCTCGTGGATGACGACGCTCGCGGTGGCGGGCTTCTTCTCGGCAGCAAAGGCGGTGCGCTCGCCCAGCGTGATGTGGACACGAGCACTCTCGACGCCCTCGATCTGCTCGATCGAGCGGGACAGCTCACCCTCAAGAATTGACTTGATTCGCTCACGCTCGACGGCGGGCGTGTTCATCATGCCCAGCTTGGAAAGCTCTTCGTTGCCCACATGCGCGGTCGCTGGCAGCTTGCCCGCGACGGCGAGCTTGGCGCGGACCTCGGCGAGTTGGCTCGAAGGCACCAGCACGTTGCCCTGGGTGTCGAACTCGACGGGGATGCCGAGCTTCTGAATCTCGGCCGTCACCGATCCGACTTCGGTCGGCGACAGGCCGCCGAAGGCCAGCGTCATCTTCGGCCGCGAGGCGAAGAAGAAGGTGCCCCCCAGTAAGACGACGAGGAAAATGCCGCCGAAGAGCGTCACCGCTCTTTGGGTTCGGTCGGCGGTCTCCCACCAAGTTCTTAGTTTTAGCAACAGTGCGCCCATGGTCTATTCCAGACCCTGGGGAGCTTCCTTAGACTTGCATGCGATTGATCTCTTGGTACGCTTCCAGCAGCTTGTTCCGAACCTGCAGCGTAAGCTGCATGGACATGCCGGCGCGTTCCATGGCGATCATCACGTCGTGAGGCTCCACAGGTTGACCCGCAATCGCCGAGTTCTGCAGGTTGCGGGAGTCCGCTTGAGCCTGGTTGACCTCTTTGATTACGTCCATCAACGTTTGGGCGAAGTCATCGCCGTTGCCCCCGGCTGCGCCCTTGGCCTTATCGAGGCCCGGGGTCAGGTTCTGTCCGAGGTTGTGGATTCTCATGGTGATTACCGTCCGATGTTCAAGGCACTGCGGAACATCGACTTGGCCGAGTTGAAGGCCGCGACGTTCGCTTCGTAGGCGCGAGACGCGCCCATCATGTTCACCATCTCAAAGATGGGTTCGACATTGGTGTAGGTGACGTATCCGTCGACCGCATTCGGGTTGCCCGGTTCATAGACTCGGCGGAAGGGACGCTGTTCGGTGGGTTCCTGGATCACTCCGCGGATTTCCACCCCGTCTTTGCCGGACTGCAGGATGACGTCGCGACGTCGATACGGCTCGGCGCCGCCCTTGATCTGCATCGAGTTCGCGTTGGCGATGTTCGACGAGATCACGTCCATCCGGAACCGCTCGGCGGTCATGCCGGAAGCGGCGATGCGCATGGCTTTACCGATCAACTAGCGGCCCTCCCGGATCACGTTCTCGAGGCCGCGGAAGTAGCGGGCGCTCAGCTCGGTGAGCATTTGGTAGCGGAGTTCGGTTTCGGCGAGAGCGGCGACCTCGGTTTCGAGATCGACCGAGCTGCCATCGACTCGGATCGAGCCGCGATCGGTCTTGCGGGTGCCCGAAGCATCGCCCGATCGTCCGCGGCCCATCTCTTGCTCGAGCGTCATGCCGAAGTCGATGTCTTGCCGCTTGTAGCCAGGCGTGTTGACGTTCGCCAGATTTTCACTCAGCAGCGTGTGCCGCGTGGTGGTCCGGTCGAGCGCTCGCTCTAGGTTCCGCGAATGGGGTCCGAATAAGTTGTCCAGTATGCGCACGGTCGTTTGCTCCGTCGCGCTTCCTTGTGCCGATGCGATCACCGATCCTTGGCGATCCAACCGGGTGTTCTCCGGCCTATCAGTGGTATCGGCACGTTGCCCGGCAATTCTAAGGGGGTCCGTCGAGATTCGTGAAAGTTGTCGTGCGACCCGTCGTTTCAACGTTATGTGGTGATTCTCCTGCATTGCCAATCGTTAAGAGACTATGGATGGATTGGATGTGAAGTGGCGGCTTCCGCAAACGGTCAGCTACACCTTGTTGCGCGTCGTTTCCGGATTGATCTTGCTCCAGGCGGGAGGCATGAAGATCCTCGGCTGGCTCGGCGGTATGCCCGATGGCCGGACCCTTGCGGTGGGCAGCCAGACGTGGGTAGGCGGTTGGCTCGAACTCATCGGCGGCGCGTTGCTGATGGTGGGGTTGTTCACGCGGTGGACGGCGTTCGTGATGTCGGGCATGATGGCGGTCGCGTACTTCCAGTTCCACCAGCCGAACGGCACTTGGCCCGCGCAGAACGGTGGCGTTGCGGCCGTGATGGTGTGTTTCGCGTGCTTGGTGATCTGGGCGTTCGGAGCAGGACCCTGGAGCGTGGACTCTCGATTCTCCAAGCGCGGCGAACTCTAAGAAGTTGCAGCGCCACGTGGGGCAGGGATGTCTCGTGCCCTGCTCAGAGTCCAGCCGGTATCCTCTAGCCGATGGCATACGAGGGTTGGAGTCAGGCGAAAAGCGTCTGTGTGATCGGAGCGGGGACCATGGGAAGCGGCATCGCCGCCCACCTCGCCAACCTGGGTTTCGAGGTCACCCTGCTCGACCTCACCGAGGAGAGCGTTCAAGCTGCCTTTGCCCGGGCGAAAGCCGCCAAGCCGCCGCACTTCTTCGTTCCTGAGACTGCCGACAAGATCCGGCTCGGTGGCATCGACAAAAACCTCGCCTGGGCGGCGGAGGCCGACTGGGTGTGCGAAGCGATCATCGAGAAGATGGACGCCAAGCGTGCGCTCTTCGAGAAGCTCGATGAACTTCTGCCCGAGACGACCGCAATTACGACGAACACGAGCGGTCTGCAGATTTCGCTCCTGGCCGAGGGACGCAGCGAGAGCTTCCGTAAGCGATTCTTGGGAACCCACTTCTTCAACCCGCCGCGCTACCTGAAGCTGCTCGAACTGATTCCGACGCCGGAGACCGACCCCGAGGCCGTCCGCGCGATGACCGAGTTCCTCGAGGACAAGGTCGCTCGCAGGGTGGTCGTCGCCAAGGACACGCCCGGCTTCATCGCCAACCGGTTCGGCATGTGGGCGATGATCCATGCGATTCACGTCACCGAGAAACTCGGCCTCAGCATCGAGCAGGTCGATGCGATCACGGGTCCGTTCCTGGGTCGTCCGCGCTCGGCGAGCTTCCGGCTGAACGACATCGTCGGCCTCGACATCATGCAGGACATCGCGAACAACCTGTATGAGCGATGCCCGCACGATCCCCAGCGAGAGCTGCTGGCGACACCGAACTCGATGAAGGTTCTTCTCGAGCGGGGCTGGATCGGCGAGAAGTCGGGTCAAGGCTACTACCGACGCGAAGGCAAGGAGTTTATGGCGTTCGATCTCGTGACCCACGCCTATCGGCAACGTCAGGAGGCCTCGTTCCCTGAGTTGGATGCGATCGCCAAGGAACCGCTCGGCGTTCGCGTCGCGAAGGCGCTCGACATGCGCAACGAGGTGGGCGAGTTCTTGCGCCATCACCTGGTGCCCGTGCTGCAGTACGCCGAATCGCTGAAGGAAGAGATCAGCCACAGCGTGCTGGATTTTGACCGCGTGATGATGTGGGGTTTCGGGTGGGAGATGGGGCCGTTCGCGATGCTGGATGCCATCGGCGGCTCGACGACGCCGTACTACGCGGACGGCACGATGCGTGACTTCAGCGGTGCATACGTTGCACTTCCCAGCGAGCCGCAGTATCGGCAGATCAAGGATTACCCCGTCGTCGAGAAGGGCGAGAACTTCAACCTGCGCGATCTGGGTGAGGGCGTTGTTGCCGTTGCGATCACCACCAAGATGGGCACGATCACCCCGTCCTTGGTCGAGGAACTGCACGCCAAGCTCGACTCGCTCGATCGTTTCGTTCTCTGTAGCGAGGCGCGCCACTTCTCGCTCGGATTCGATCTGACCCAGTTCCTCGCCAAGATCGACGCTGAGGATTGGGACGGGATTCTGCACGACCTTGACCGCCTGCAGCAGCTCGCTGTTCGATTGTCCGGCAAGCGAGCGGTTTCGGCGGTCCATGGCTATGCGCTCGGGGCGGGCTTAGAG
Source organism: Fimbriimonadaceae bacterium (assembly GCA_024710805.1). GTDB lineage: Bacteria > Armatimonadota > Fimbriimonadia > Fimbriimonadales > Fimbriimonadaceae > JANJUB01. The sequence continues at coordinate 32,244 of JANJUB010000169.1, forward strand.
CTCGCCTTCCAGTGCCCGACCGCGGTCGTACTTGCCGATGCGATGATTGGCTTCCCCGAGTCGAAGGTTGGTCTGTATCCGGGCGGCGGTGGAACGGCCGAGACGGCGCTTCGGAGTCAGGCCGACGGCGCAAAATCCGTCGTCGATACGGCGGTACGTCTCGTCCTAGGTGACGTTTCGATCAACGCGGACCACGCGCGTAGTCTGGGTTATCTTCGACCGACCGACATTACCGAATACCACCCCGAGCGCCTGATCACCCGGGCCCGCGAAGCGGCAAGGTCGGTCGAACCAACCGAGCGACCCCAGTGGGCTCTGCCGAGCGGTCCGCTGACCGGTATGCTCGACCGCGCCCTCGATGAACTCGTGGCGAAAGGAACCCTTAGCGACTACGATCGCCAGATTGGGGATCGGGTGAAGGCAGTGTTCACCAAGAGCACCAGCTTCGAGGATGCGCTGCTGAAGGAGCGAACGCTGTTCATTGAACTGACTCAGAAGGCGCTGACCCAAGCTCGCATTCGGCACATGATGGAAACCGGTAAGCCGTTGCGCAACTAGGCTTGGCTCGTGGACTTGCCAATCCGAGCCAACACTGCGCTCCAAAGCAAACCCGAGCGAACGTCTTGAACGCCTGCCCTCCGGCATAATCACGTCATGCCCCTCACCAGCGCGATCGCCCTAACTCTCCTGATCGGCCAAGTCAATCCGGATGTCCGGGTCTATAAGAGAGGCAAGATCGAAGCGGAGATGAAGTTGGGCCGGGTGCCCGGTTCGAGTCCGCTCGCCAATCTTGCTCGAAGCACGGTTCGCCGCGCGGAGTCGAAAGACTACGACGAGTTTATGAAGCAGGCACGGGAAGTCGAGCGCGACTTCGGCTACGATTGGCCCGGATGCAGTTTTGAGTCCTCGTCGAAGGTTGCTTTCCAAGACGCGCGCGCCATCAGCATCGTGGTCGACTGCTACCAGTATCTGGGAGGCGCGCACGGAATCGGGGTAACCCGGACGTACAACTTCGGGCTGGTTCAGGGCAAGCCCAAGGAACTGAGCCTGAAAGATGTGGTCGGCGCGGGCAACGTGGAGAAGGTCCAGATCCTGCTCATCGAGAAGATCGTCAAACACCCGCGTACCGCATGGAAGGATATGGGCTGGTTAACCGAGCTCAGTGAGGAGCAGCTCAACCGATTCTGGGTGAACAAGAAGGGGCTGACATGGGAGTTCAACCCGTACGAACTCGCCTCTTACGCGGACGGGCCGTTCACATTTTCACTTTCTTGGGCCGAAATGAAGGGGTTGATCGCGAAGACCTCACCGCTCGGGCATCTGGCGCGGTAGGCTCGCGCTAAGCCAGAATCAGAAGCTCGGGTTAACATGAGGATAACGGGGATCATCCTAGCGGCGGGGAAGGGAACTCGAATGAAGTCGGAGTTGCCCAAGGGGTTGCACCGTGTGTGCGGCATCCCGATGGCGGCTTTGGTCGGCCGCGCGATGATGGATGCGGGACTCGAGCGCCCGATCGTGGTCGTCGGCCATGGAGGCGACTTGCTCATCGAAGCCCTCGGCCCAGCCTACGATTACGCTTGGCAGCACGAACAGCACGGCACCGGCCACGCGGCAATGATGGCCGCGGATGCGCTGCGCGCCTCGGGTGCCGATCTTGTGGTGATCGCCCCGGGCGACACGCCCCTCCTCTCTGCCGCCGTGTTTGAGTCCCTGGTGGGCCACCATATCGATTCGGGCGCGCAGGGAACCGTCGCGACCGCGATTCTTGGCGATGCCACCGGCTACGGTCGTATCGTCCGCGACGATCAGGGCCCGACGCGAATCGTCGAACACAAGGACGCCACCCCAGCGGAGCGAGAGATCAAGGAAGTCAATGCCGCGCTTTACGTCTTCGACGTGGCGACGCTCCTCGACATCCTCCCCACGCTGAGCAACGAGAACGAACAGAAGGAGTACTACCTGACCGACGCGATTGCCGCCATCCGCGCCCGAGGCGGCAAAGTCGAGGGACTGGCCTTCGACGATCCGGACATCATGCGCGGGGTCAACGACCGGTGGCAACTCGCCGAAGCCGCGAAGGTGCTTCGGCAACGGGTGTTGAAGAAGCACTCGCTAAATGGCGTGACCATCGTCGACCCCGACACGACCTACATTGAGCCCGATGTGGTCATCGGCACCGACTCGACCCTCGAGCCCGGCACGATCTTGGAAGGCAACACCACGATTGGGTGTCGCTGCCATATCGGACCCAATACGAAGATTCTCGACTCCTCGATCGGTGAGGGCTGCGTCGTGCTGATGAGCCATCTTAACGGAGCGACGATGCTGAACAGCTCTCGTTGCGGCCCCTACGCGAATCTGCGGCCCGGTGCGGTGATTGGGGAGCAATCCAAGATCGGCAACTTCGTCGAGGTCAAGAATGCGAAGCTCGGGGCGCGCGTGGCGGTGTCGCACCTCAGTTACCTGGGCGACGGCGAGGTTGGCGACGATACCAACATCGGCGCGGGCACGATCTTCTGCAACTATGACGGATTCTTGAAGCATCGTACGGTGGTCGGCGAAGGTGTCTTCGTCGGCTCGAACTCGACTTTGATTGCGCCGATCAACATCGGCGATGGGTCGATGATCGCCGCGGGTAGCGTGGTGACGAAGGACGTGCCAGCGGACGCGCTGGCGATGGGTAGGGCACGGCAAGAGGTGAAGGACGGATGGGTAGTGGAATGGCGTCGGCGACAGCAGGCCGAGAAGGACCGGAGGAAGTCATGAGCGGGAGCATGTCCGACATGAAACTCTTTGCCGGCAACGCGAATCCCGAGTTGGCGACGCGAGTCGCCGAGTATCTGGGAGTGAGCCTGGGCAGCATGACCGCGACCCGGTTCGCGGACGGCGAAATCCGCATCATGATCGAGGAGAGCGCCCGCGGCAGCGACGTGTTCATTCTCCAACCGACCTGCGCGCCCGCCAACGACAACCTGATGGAGCTGATGATCATGCTCGATGCGTTCCGTCGGGCATCGGCAAGACGCATCACCGTGGTCATGCCCTATTACGGCTACGCGCGGCAGGACAAGAAGATCAAGCCTCGCGAGCCGATTGCCGCCCGGTTGATTGCGGACATGATCACCATGGCGGGTGCCCATCGGGTGCTTGCGATCGACCTCCACGCCGACCAAATCCAGGGCTTTTTCAACATGCCGGTGGATCACCTATATGGTGGCCCGCTCATCGGCCGTTACCTCGCCGACGAGGGCTATCGCGAACGTGACGATGTCGTCATTGTTGCGCCGGACGTCGGTTCGGTAGGTCGTTGTAAGGCCCTCGCCGAAATGCTCGGCTGTCCGTTCGTGGTGATTGCCAAGCGCCGTCCCGAGCCAAACAAGGTGGAAGTCGTCGAGATCATCGGCGAGTTCCAGGACAAGGTCTGCATCATCCTCGACGACATGATCGACACCGGTGGCTCAATCATCTCGGGCGCGGAGGCGCTGCTCTCTCGGGGAGCCCGGGAAGTGATCGCGACCTGTACCCACCCCGTGTTCTCGGGAACGGCTTTGCACCGCTTGCAGGACTCGGTGATTTCGCGGATCATCTGCCTCGACACGATCCCGATCGCGCGTGAGAAGCGGGTGGCGAAGCTCACCATTTTGGAGTCGGCGCCTTTGATCGGCGAGGCGATCCGGCGGATTCACCAGAACGAGTCGGTGAGTGTGCTTTTCAAAGAGTGGAACTGATGAGCCCTGATGGACGAACTCCGCGAACCAGAATCCGCCGCGCATTCGTCTGAAGGGGAAACGTTTGAGTGGACGGTACGCCTATGGAAAGAGAACCCGAAACGACTAGGAGCCATCGCGCTGACCGCGCTGATTGCGGGCATCTTCGGGTTCTGGGCGTTGCGCCATCCGGTCGGGTTTCTCGTCGGCGTCGCGATGATCGGGCTGTCCTCGGCAGATTTCTGGATGCCGATTCACTTTCAGCTGACGCCTCAAGAAGCGAAGCGGCGGGTCGGTCCAAGTCTGAGTTCAATCGCATGGGCAGATGTCCAGCAGGTGCGAGAGGATGAACTTGGTGCTAAACTATCGCCGCTACGCGATCCGTCGAGCCGGCTTGAGTCCTTTCGAGGAATCTATCTGCGGTACGACGGGAACCGCCAGGCGGTCATTGAGCGAATCCGTAGTCAAGTAGGGGAGTCATGCAAGATCTCTGGGCCGAAGAACTGACGGAAGACGAGACCGCTGCCCTGATTGAGAAGGCGGCGGCGGCGATTGAAAAGCGCGGCATGGTTACGCCCGCTGTCCTCATGTTTGAGATGCACAAGCCGTTGGCCTTCATCGGAGCCCAAACGGCGATCACATTTTCTCCGTTCATCGTGCCCTTTCTGGGGTTCGATAACGTCAACGACTATACTCGCCTGTTTTCCAAGCGGGAAAACATCGAGCGACTGCTCGCGCGGCTGGATCGCGGTGTGGCGATCCAAGGGGCTACGGAGGGTTAATGCAATACTTTGACACCGGAAAATATCAGGTGCTCTTCGTGTTGGTCATGGTGGCTTTCATCCTGATCAACATCTTTAGAGCCCAGAATAAAGACATCTTCATTCGCCGCATTGCGGGACTGAACGCGATCGAGGACGCGGTCGGCCGCGCCACGGAAATGGGCAAGCCCGTTCTGATGGTGCCTGGCTTGGGCGCGTTGAACGCGATCTCCGTTCAGGCGTTGAACATCTTCGCGCACATCACGCGAACCGCCGCGCGGTTCGCGAGTCCGATCCGTCTCTGTTGCGGTGAAGCCGCGGTCTTCGCGGTGGCGCAAGAGGTCATCCGCGACGTCTACCAGTCAGAAGGCGTGCCGGAGCGGATGGACGGCGACAGCGTGCGCTTCGTCAGCGACCGCCAGTTCGCTTTTGCGGCCGGCGTCTCGGGCATCATGCTCCGTGAGCAGACGGCGGCGACCTTCTTTATGGGCGAGTTCTTCGCCGAGTCGCTGATCTTCGCCGAGACCGCGAACTCGATTGGCGCGATTCAGGTTGCCTCATCGACGGAGAACACGCAGACGCCCTTCTTCATCGCAGCGTGCGACTACGTTCTCATCGGTGAAGAGTTCTACGCCGCAAGCGCTTACCTCACCCGAAAGCCCGTTCTCGTCGGAAGTCTGGTCGGGCAGGACTGGGGCAAGATGCTCATCGCCTCGCTCATCCTATTCGGCATTGGGCTTGAGTCGTCTCAGCGCAAGGGTTGGGTCGAGCAGATGGAAAGCGATCCCGCGGCGAAGACCTCGATGATGCGGTTGTTCTCGCCCGAACCGCCGGATCCCGCGACGAAGCCGGTTCGCCAGAAGCATCCGGAGGAAGGTGAAGCACAGTGATCCCCTGGTCTTTTGAAAGTGGCAGTACTCCGCTCAAGATCGCGATCTTCGTGACGCTTGCGTTGGGTTTTGGCCTCTTCTTCGCATTGATGAAGACGCCGCCGAGGCTCCGGCCAAAGATTGCGGCGACGTTCACGTTCCTTGCCGGTTTGCTCTACGTTGGCATCTGGCTTTGGCCTACGGCCCACGGCCGCGAGGCTGGGGACATCCCCGCAAACTTCACCGAGGGTGTTGCGTTCTGGCTGGAGGACACGCAAAGCCAGTTCCAGAACCTAAGCAACATTCTCACCTCGTTCCTCCTGCTCATGGGTGTGTTCTCGCTGGTCCGGCTCCACGCCACCCGAGTCTCCAAGCAGCAGCGAGACTGGCCTTTCAGCCTGGTTCTGCTCATCTGCGTCGCCCTCATGACGTTCATCGGCTACTGGGACTGGCTGACCGTCATGAACATGAAGCCCGAAGAGCTTGAGGCGATGAGGGACGTAACGAACCAGCCGTTCGCGGTCTGGATGAAGGACCTGCTCTTCGATGGCCTGCTGCAAACGATGGAGGCGGCGATGTTCTCGATCATCGCGTTCTACATCCTTTCGGCCGCCTATCGTGCGTTCCGCGTTCGATCGGTCGAGGCGACGATCTTGCTCGCGTCGGCGATCATCGTCATGCTGGGCTTGCTCGGTATGGCTGAGAACTATTGGTCGATCATGATCGACAATATGGGCGGGCTTGAAGACCCGAACGCCTTGGTCAACAACTTGCGGCTTGAAGCGATCACGCAGTTCATCCGCGACAACCTGCAGACGCCTGGTCTGCGCGCCATCGACTTCGGTGTCGGTGTCGGCGCGCTGGCGATGGCCCTGCGACTCTGGCTCAGCCTCGAGCGAGGAGGGTCGACTAGCTAATGGCAACTCCACAAAAAGTTCCGGGCAGCCTGAACATACCGCGTGAGGCGCTGTTCGCCGCCCTATTCGTCGTCTGTTCGGTTCTGGTCTTTGTCAGCATCGAACTTCCCAACCGAGTGAGCAATAACTCGGCGGATCTGTACAAGGTCCTGAAGGGGATCGACAAGACCAAGCCGGTTATCCTGCAAAGCGACTGGACGAAGAGCACGCGCGGCGAGAGCGGCGCGCAGTTCGACGCTCTGGTCCGCATCCTCATTCGAGAGCGGGTGAAGATCGCGCTGATGTCGGGTGCGGATCCGCAAGCACCAGAGGTCGCCCGTGAGGCGATTCGCAGAATTGCCGTGGAAACGGAGAAGGTCACGGGCCAACCCTACAAGCAGTGGGAAGACTGGGTCTTCATCGGCTTCTTCCCTGGCATCGAGGCCTCGCTCCAATCGTTCTCCAGCAACCTTCGGAATGCGCTGTCGGCCAACAAGGACAGCGACACGGCGGGCGTCAAGCGGTCGGTCATGGAATCGCCGGTCTTCAACGGGATCAACCGGATCGAAGACATCAGCGCGTACATCATCGTCACCGCCTCGAAGACAAGCCGGATCGCGATCGAGCGGCTTTCGGGCAAGGTCACGATGCTCGGGCTGGTCACCGGCGTTATGGGTCCCGAGACCTACAACTACTACCAGAGTGGCCAGTTGAGCGGGTTGGCGATCGGGCTGAAGGGTGCCTACGACATGGAGTCGATGATGGCCTACGGTCTGAACACGCCCGATGGGGAAGGAGTGATCAAGGTGAGCAACGCCAAGGTCACCGACCCGATCGAGGGTTACACCGGTGAGCAATATGTCAACTTGGCGAATGGCCAGAAGTACATCGTGCCCTTGCATGGCGCGATCATCCTGCTCATCACTGCCATCGTGCTTGGAAACATCGAGACCATTCGGCAGCGCCGACGGAGGAACGGATGAACCCGGAAACCTATTCGCTCATCAAACTCACGCTAGGCGTCATCGCGACGTTCGGTCTCTATAGCGTTCTCTATCGGGAGAACAAGTTCTATCGGTTCTGGGAACACGTGTTCTTGGGCCTGGCCGGCGGATGGGCGCTCGTTGCCCTCTGGAAGGAGACCCTCAAGCCGAGTTGGTACGACAAGATGGCTGGCTCCATCCCCGAGGCGGGTGGCGAGGGCACCCCAGGCTACTTCGTCTGGGCCATCCTCCTGCCGATCGGCATGATGGGCTACATGGTCTTCAACAAGAAGCACGCCTGGATGAGCCGGATTCCGATCGGCATCATTCTCGGTATCTGGTCGGGACAGCAGCTGCTCAACTTCTGGCGAACGTATTCGCCGCAGTTCCGCAGTTCGATGCCCACCATCGTTCCCACCCGGTGGGAGTTCATGCAGCCCGCAGCCACGCCCGAGAACTTCACGGACTTGGCCCGTCACACGTACATCAGCGAAGCGATCGGCAACTTGATCGCGGTCATCACCGTCTTGGCGGTCCTCAGCTACTTCATCTTCAGTATCGAGCTGAAGAGCAAGTTTATGCAGGGCGTTACCAAGTCGGGCCGCTACCTGCTGATGATCGGCTTCGGAGCGATCTTTGGATCGACGGTCATGATGCGGTTCACGCTGCTCATCGACCGCATGTACTTCATCTGGGTGGAGTGGATGTCTCAGAGGCTGCTTGGCAACTGAGGTAACCCTACACGCCGTCGTGTTGAGGCGCCGGGACGCTGGAGAGAGCGACCGGCGCCTCACGCTTTTAACCCGAGAAGAAGGCATCGTCGAGGTGCTCGCAAAGGGCGCTCGCCGCGCTGGTTCTCGTCTCAGCGGATGTTCCGAGCCGATGAGCGCCTCGATCCTCCAGATCGCTCGCGGCAAGCGGATGGCGTATGTCACCCAATCGCAGCCGATCTCGTCGTTCCCAGGATTACGATCGGACTTCGAGCGGCTCAGTTGGGGACTCGCGCTGTGCGAACTGGTCGTCGGCATTCTGCCGCACGAGCACCCGGCCGCCGAGGAGTTCAGTTTTGTCGTTCGCGCCTTGCACGACCTTGAGACTCACGAGCGACCCCGGGTGGCCTTCGTGTGGGCGACCACGCACTTGCTCGATGTCGCGGGCTTCTCGCCGAGCTTCGACGCCTGCGCGGTCACCGGTGCGGAGGTTCAAGAGGCGCGTCCCTTCGTGTCGCCCCACGCAGGCGGCTACGTGGTCGCCGGCGAGGCCATGCGATTCACTGACCGGCTCCAAACGACGGCGGAGGTGATTTATGGTTTGGCCGCCATCGAAGGGTGCGAGTCGCCCCCTCCGAAACTGAAGTACACGACCGAGACGATTCGCCTGCTCTTCCAGTTCTGGCGTGCGGTTGTCGACAGGCCGCTACCCGCCTTCGAGGCGGCTCTCGGCTTGCTCCTTGAGCCCGGCTAGCTCGAAGGTCATTTGGTCGGCTTCGGGCATGGGATGCGCGAGCGGGGGTAGCTCCTTAAGGCTGTTCAGCTTAAACTGATGCAAGAACTGCTGCGTGGTGCCGTAAAGCAGCGGACGCCCGGGCGCCTTGCGCCTGCCGACTTCCTTCACCAGCCGACGCTCGACAAGCGCGCGAACCGAGTAGTCGCTCTGGACGCCCCGGATTTCATCGATCTCCGCCATTGTGAGGGGTTGGCGATAGGCGACGATCGCAAGCACTTCCATCAACGACCGGGAGAGCCGCTGTCGTTGCGGCTTCAAGAAGTTGCCGATCATTTCGGCATGCTCCGGCTTGGTGCAGAGCTGGTACCCGCCGGCGATCTTCACCACCTGAAGCGCACCCGATTCCTCGTGCCGCTGAGCTAAGATATCCAGCGCCTGCTCGGCCTGACCCTCCGTCACTTCGGCGGCGCGTGCGAGCGCAACGAGGGGAACCGGGCTGTCCGCCACGAACAGAAGCGCCTCGATCACGTCAACCAGCGACATTGCGATGGATTGTAGCGGATACAATGCCCCCATGAAGCGGCTGGTGGGACTCATCACAGGATTGGCGGCGACCGCGCTGGGCTTTGCGCAGTTCACGATCGACGAGAAGAAGGGAATCGAGCAGGCCCTGTACATCGGGAACCTGACGCTGAAGGACCTGAACTTCGCTCGGCGTCCATTTGCCGACAAGTACCGAATCCCACTTGTCAACCAGGCGATCGATCAGCCGATCGAGGCTTCGGATGCGCTTATGAACGCCCATGCCACCGCTGGCCGGGCGAACACGCCTGGCCTGCTCTCGCTTTCTCGGCAGCTGCTGGGGGATTCGTTGGTGGTGACCTTGCCCGAGGCCCCGAAGCTGAGCGGGGATGTGCCCAAAGAAGTACCCGCCACCGTGGCTCCTCTCGTTCGCCGCTTGGCCGAGGCGGTTGCGGGCGCCAATGCCGCCGTACGGAAAGCGACGGAGAAGCTGAGCGCCGAGGAACAGCGGCTGCTGTTGGAGAGCTTGCCGCAGTGGGCGGTCGAAGAGCCCTCGGTCAAGTTCGAGTTCGTCAGCAAGCCGATGGCGACGCAAGCCGAGATCTTGCGGATGATCGATCAGGTGGATCTGCGCATGATCTTTGCCGCCGCGGAGCGGATGGCGCGGACCATCGAGGGCATCTTGCCCGACCTGCGCCGCATTGGCGGAGGGTCCACGTGGCAGGGATCCCAGAAGTTCCGACTGGGCGAAATGGTGATCGTTGTCGCCGGTGTAGGGGATGACGTCCACCGCGATCGTGACGCTCGCCTCGTGATCGACCTGGGTGGTAACGACCGGTACCTGGGTCGGGCGGGCGCGGGGCCGGGGTATGCGGCGCTTCTCATCGACCTCGCCGGCGACGACTTCCACAAGGCCCCGGACATGGGGCCGGGCAGCGGCCTGATGGGTATCGGGATGGCCTACGACCTCGGTGGCCACGACAACTTCCGCGGCAAGTCCCTGGCCTTCGGATCCGGCTTGGCGGGAGTGGGGGTCTTCTTCAAGGACGGCGGCAACGATACGTACCAGTCCGAGACGCTTTGCCAGGGCTTCGGCCAGTTCGGTATCGGTCTTCTGATGGACGCCCGCGGCGATGATCAGTTCGAGGCTCAGCTGTTTGCCCAAGGAGCCGCCCGGACGGCGGGCTTGGGTTGGCTGGTCGATGGCGCGGGGGATGACACCTACCGGGCCGGGGGACGCATTCTTAACTCGCCCCTCTTTGCCGATGTGCACTACTCGTTCGCTCAGGGATTTGCCAGCGGCTACCGCGAGGACACCGGCGGCATCAGCGGCGGCATTGGTCTGCTGACGGACCGTGCTGGCGACGATGCTTACATTGCCGAGACGTATGCCCAGGCGGCGAGCTATTGGTTCGCGCTGGGATCCCTGCAGGATTCGAGCGGCCACGATACCTACCGTGCCTACCATTACGCCCAGTCCAGTGCCATGCACATGTGTGCGGCGTACCTGATCGACCTCGCGGGCGACGACATCTACGCGACCAGCTTTGGCGCGAGCCACGCCATCGGCCACGACTACGGCACGGCCGTGCTCTTTGACCGCGCCGGGAACGACATTTACGCCGCCCGCGACAGCCGTCCGGGGATCGGCAATGCGAACGGCCTAGGCTTGTTCGTCGATGCGGCGGGCGAGGATCGCTACGCGGGACCACCCGCAGCGGGCAATGGCGCACGGGGCAGCGGCTCGCTCGGCTTGTTCGTGGATCTCGACGGTCCTGACCAGTACCGCACGGGTCTTGCCGATGCCCAGGCTTCAGTGCGCGAAACGTGGGCGGTCGCCTATGACCAAGAATCGAAGGCGGTCGAAGTTCCCGCTGGCCAAGACCCGGCCCAAGCGCCACCCAAGGCCGGATCGGCTCCGCGTCCGACCGATGCCGAACTGCAGCAGATCTACGCGAAGGCCACGCAGTGGGGCGTCGGAACCGCGCAGCAGGAGGTTCGCGAGAACGTCCATAAGCTCATCTCCATCGGCATGCCCGCCCTAAAGTGGATGATCGAATACAAGCTGCCCAAGGCGTCGCGCCTTGAGCAGCGGGCGTTCACCGATGTCGCGAATGCGCTCGAAGCCGAGGGGCGTACGGCCATTGCTGAGCGCTTGAACAGCGACGATGCCAACGAAGTTCGGGTTGCGCTGGGCATTCTGCTCGACGCCAACGCCAAGGAAGCCGCACCGTACTTGGCCAAAGCCTTGAAGAACAAGGATACGCAACGACTTGCCGCCCGCATGGCGGGGGTAGCCCAGAGTCGGGAGTCCGTACCGGAGCTGCAGGTGCTCGCGGGTACGGCGGAGGATCAGCTGACCGTGCTCAATGCGGTGATCGCGCTGGCCCAGATCGCCGACGCCCAGAGCTTGGGAACCGGGCAGGCGCTGATGACTCACGACAGTCTGCCGATTCGCAAAGCGGCGATCGCGCTGGTCGCCAAGTTCAGCGAGGCCCTGACGATCGCGAAGACGATGACCCTCGACCCGGATGAGCGGAAGGCGCGAATCGGGGTGGAACTGCTCGGGGCCATCGGCTCCGACGAGGCGTTGAATGTGGTTGGACCGCTGCTGACCGACGAGCGCGTCGGCGTGCGGATCCAGGCGCTCATCGCGTTAGATGGACGTGCCCCGGCCGCATGGCAGCAGGCCGTCCTCGATCGACGGAAGGATCCAAGCCCGCTCGTGCGGGCGATCGCGATCCGCATCGATCCGGGCCGTTAGGCCCGGATCAATCCGGCCCTACTTGCTCTTGCTACTGGCGGGCGCTCTTTGTTGCCCAATCTGCCGCTCGTCCTGTTCCATGCCTCGCTCAAAGCCGAGGCCGTAGAACTCGGGATGCTGGTAGCGGCCCCGCTCGAACGACTCCTTCTCCACGACGTCCTTCGTCGGGCGATTGCGCACATACAGATCATTGCGGTCCGCGTCCACGCGCCACGACACTTCGGTGTTTGGCGCATTGGTGCGAATCAGGAAGCGTCCATCCTTGATCTTTGTCGCAACCTTGGCCATCACAAAGTCGTTCGTGTTCTCGCCGTCAACAACCGTCAGCTGATACTTAAAGTTCCGGTTGATCTCGCTGAAGTAGTCGGGCAGCGTCACCCAGGCATGGCCTTGCGCGTCCGTGACCACGTTGCCAACATAGAAGTTCTGCGGCATCGGACTCTCCGACGAGTAGTGGAGCAGATACTTGTTCTCGGGGTCGAGGGGGTGGTCGATCCGGAACGACTTGGTGCCGCTTGCCCCCGTGTTGCCGACGCTGTATACGCCGTAGCCTGAAGGGCTGTTGCTTTGGCCTCTTACGCCGTAAGAGACGCCGCCACCGTTGCTGGCAAATCCGAGCATTGCGCGGCCGTCGGGGCTGTCGACTTGGGCCCGGACCCCGTGCGTGAACCCAGAATTAGCCTTTGACCAACCAAAGAGGGCGCGACCATCTGTGCTGAAACTCGTGCCATAGACGCCGGTCGTGAAACCCGTGGTGGCAGAGGCGAAGCCTTCTACGCCGCGTCCGCTGGTGCTCTCGACGACGCCAAGGACCCCGACGGTTAGACCAGCGGCTGCCAGAGCTGAGCCCCTGACTCCCGTCGAACCTCCCGTATTCTGACCATGGATGATTGGATACACGCTGCCCGCAATCAACTCCAAGGGCTTAGGCACGGATTTCAGGTAGGCACTTGAGTGCGATCCACCTAAGTGGCTGGCGTCAACATTCGTGAGCCCCGAGCCGTTGCCAGAAATCGTCCCCGTCGCGTGCAGGTTGCCCACGGAATAGACTCCAAAGCCGTTCGCACTGCTGGACTGGCCCATCACTCCGTAGTTCACTCCGCTGTTCGAGGTGGTGAATCCATAGACGCCTCGACCGGTCGTGCTCGCCGTTTGTCCCCACACGCCGGTTGCGTTACCGGTTGTGGCGGGAGCGACGCCGGTCACGCCGCGACCGCCAGGGCTGTCAGCTTGGCCCCAAACACCGTGGGTCGTCCCGCTCGTCGCACTCGCCCTACCGTACAGAGCACGACCGAGAACGCTGTCCGACCGGAAGAAGCCGCCGAAGCTAGCCCCCGTAGTCGAGGTCGCATTGCCAACGATCACCTGCGCGGTCGGACTTGAATCGTTCGCTTGGATAGAACTAGCGATCATTCGGCCGCTAATGTTGGCGTGGCCGGCTTGCTGTGTGCCCGGAGTGTTCGGCTGAAGTAGGACGGGTGTGCCCTGACCGTAAAGGTACGTCGCGCCGGCGACCGCCGTCGTTGCGGCCAATGTCAATAAACTGGTTCGAGTCATCGTAACCCCCCGTGAGCGCCGAGCGGTCACTGCCCATATTAGCCCACTGTCGAAGTCATCTCAGCCTATTCGCGTTCAACATTCAGCGTCACGCCGGCTTGCTGGGCGATAACGGGCATCGGCGGGTAGGGCTTGGCAACGGTGATCGAGACCTGTTGGACCCGCTTAAAGCGGGCGAGGATGGCGTCGGCGATCACTTGGGCGAGCCGCTCGACGGTCGACACCCCTGGCCGCATTCCATGTTCAAGAACGAGCAACCCGATCTGAGCGTAGTCCACGGTGTCCTCGACTTGATCGCTTTGGGAGGCACTCTCGTCGACTTCCAGTTCGACATCGACGAGATATCGGTGGCCGACCGCCCGCTCGGCGTCCGGGACCCCATGGTATCCATAGAACTCGATTCCGTGTAGAAATACTTGCGCCACGTGGTTCAGTCTAGCGGATTCGAAGCAGGCAACATCGGCCCTTCTTGTGCTAAACTCTACTACTAGCTTGGCGTGACCGGAAGGTGGCACTAGCCGCCTTTTTTGTTACCCGAGGAGGTCGATGAATATGGATGTCCTGCTACAACTGAAACAGATCGCGCAGGAACGGGATCTCCCCGTGGACGAACTGCTGAGGGAGATCGAAGAGGCGCTCGCGGTCTCTTATAAGAAGTTCATCGGCATTCCCAATGACGTGCCGATCGATGTGACCGTCCAGGTCGCTGGCCCGAAGGGCATCACCGCGAGCATCGCCAAGGAAGTCGTCGCCGTTGTCGGCGATGCCGGTTACCAGATGTCGCTGACTGATGCCCGCAAGAAGAAGCCGGAAGTCGAGATCGGTGACTTTGTTGAAGTGCCGGTCGATCCCGACCGATTCGGTCGGATTGCGGCCGCGACCTTCAAGCAGGTTTTGAGTCAGAAGATGCGCGAGGCCGAGACTCGGCAGATTCACGACGAGTTCCACGAGAAGATGGAGCAGGTCGTGTCGGGTGTCGTTTCGCGCCGCGAGGGCCAGAGCGTCTACGTTCAGGTGGGCAAGGTCGAAGTTGAACTACCCAAGCGCGAGCAGGTACCGACCGAGCCTTACCGCATGAATGACCGCCTCATGGTCTACGTGCTGCGCGTCGACGACACCACGCGCCGAATGCGCGTCCTCGTGAGCCGCACCCATCCGAATCTTCTCCGCCGCTTGTTCGAGTTCCATGTCCCGGAGATTGCCGAGGGCGTCGTGGTGATCCAATCCGTTGCCCGCGAGCCGGGCCAGCGAAGCAAGATCGCGGTTTCCAGCACCGATGAGCGCGTCGATGCCGTCGGCGCGTGCGTTGGACCTCGTGGCAGCCGCGTGCAGTCGATCGTCGAGGACCTGTACGACGAGAAAGTCGACATCGTGCCGTTCAGCGAAGATCCGAAGGCGTACATCGAAGCCGCGCTCAGCCCGGCGAAGGTGAACGCGATCAAGCTGAACGAGGATGAGAAGAGCGCGTACTGCATCGTGCCGGACAGCCAGCTCTCGCTTGCCATCGGCAAGGGTGGGCAGAACGTCCGCCTCGCCGCCCGCCTGACTGGCTGGAAGATCGATATTCGAAGTGAGGCCCAAGCGGCCGAGGAGGGTCGTAAGTGACCCGTTGGCCCCAAGATCTTGGGGGGGAGGTATGACCCCGCGTGGCCACCTCTCCTCAGCGGACGTGTATCGCCTGTAGGCAACGTCGCGATCAGCGAGACCTCGCCCGGTTCGCGCTGATCGAAGGCCAAATTCGTCGACTAGAGCACGGCCCCTCCCAGGGTCGTAGCGCTTACGCCTGTCCGACTCCCCAATGCCTCGAGCGCGCGTTGAATGTAAAGACGCTTTCTCGGGTTTTTCGGAAGCCCGTGTCCCCC
Source organism: Fimbriimonadaceae bacterium (assembly GCA_024710805.1). Classification (GTDB taxonomy): domain Bacteria; phylum Armatimonadota; class Fimbriimonadia; order Fimbriimonadales; family Fimbriimonadaceae; genus JANJUB01. Next base: position 47,611 of record JANJUB010000169.1, read on the forward strand.
GATTCGATTCCGAATCCGACCGCCTTGTGAACGAGTGAGCACCTGCATGACCATTTCCATTTCCGATCTCAGTAAAGAATTCCAACTGAAACCCAGCCAGGTGTGCTCGGTCCTCGATGACCTCGGGGTCGAGCACGAGCAAACCGAGTTTGAGGGGGATCAGGACGTGCTCGAACTCCTTCGCGGTGCGCTTGCCGACATGAAGGGAAGCAAGGTGATCACGCTCAAGCCGAACAGCACCCCCCGTGACATCGCCGCCGCGCTCGATGTGCCCCAGCCCGAAGTTCAAAAGACCCTCATGATGAAGATGAAGGTCATGGCCACCCTCACGACGACGCTCAAGCCCGACGTCGCCGAGAAGTTGGTCAGCGAGTTCGGCTACGAAGTCCAATGGGCCGACGCCCCCAAACCCAAGCCCGCGGTTGCCGCTAAGCCGGCCAAGAAGCCGACGGGCGCGCAGGTTCGGCCGCCGGTGGTAACGATCATGGGCCATGTCGATCACGGCAAGACCTCGCTCCTCGACTACATCCGCAAGGCCAACGTCGCGGCGAAGGAGCATGGCGGCATCACCCAGCACATCGGTGCGTATCAGGTCGAACTTCCGGAAGGGAAGATCACGTTCCTCGACACCCCCGGCCACGCCGCGTTCACCGCGATGCGTGCTCGCGGTGCCCAGGTCACCGACATCGCCGTCCTGGTTGTGGCTGCGGACGATGGCATCATGCCCCAGACCATTGAAGCGATCAACCACATCCGCTCTGCCGAAGTGCCGATGATCGTCGCCGTCAACAAGATTGACAAGCCCGGCGCAAACGCCGACCGAATCCTCACCCAGCTCACCGAGCATGAGGTCGTTCCCGAGGCGTTCGGTGGCCAGACCCCGGTCGCCAAGGTGTCGGCTCTGACCGGAGAGGGCGTGCCCGAACTGCTCGAACTCTTGCTTCTTCAGGCGGAAGTCATGGAACTCAAGGCCGACCCGAAGGGCAAGGTCGAGGGCACCGTCATCGAGGCCAAGCTGGACAAGGGCCGAGGCCCGGTGGCGACGATCTTGGTGATGGAAGGCACGGTCAAGCGCGGCGACGCGATGCTCGTAGGCAATACCTTCGGGCGCATCCGCACCATGACGAACTACCTGGGCGAGACTGTTGAGACCGCAGGGCCGTCGACGCCCGTCGAGATTCTCGGCCTCAGCGACGTTCCGCAGGCCGGTGACCATATCGAGATCGTGGCCGACGAGCGCACCGCTCGAGGAATCGCCGAAGGTCGGGCGATGGTCGATCGCGAGAAGTCCTTGAAGACGCCGAGCCGAGGCATGTCGCTCGCCGACTTGCGGCGACGCATGAACGAAGGCGAGGGCAAGGATCTCAACCTGATCGTCCGTGGCGACGTCCAGGGTTCGGTCGAAGCCGTCAAGGGCATGCTCGAGAAGATCGAGAGCGACGAGGTTACGGTCAAGGTTTTGCACAGCGGCGTCGGTTCGATCTCCGAAGGCGATATCCTGCTGGCAAGTGCCTCGGGCGCGATCTGCGTTGGCTTCAACGTGAAGCCGGAAGCTGGCGCCAAGAAGGAAGCCGAGCGGCGCAAGGTCGAAATCCGAACCTATACGATCATCTACGAACTGATCGAAGACATCGAAGCCGCCGTTAAGGGCATGCTCGAGCCGAAGTTCCGCGAGGAGTACCTGGGAACGGTCGAAATCCGACTGGTCTTCAAGCTCACCAAGTACGGCCTGGTCGCCGGTTCGCACTGTACCGACGGCAAGATCACCCGCAACTCGCGCGTCCGCGTGACGCGGGATAAGGAGGTCGTCTATGAGGGTAAGGTCGCCTCGCTCAAGCACGTGAAGGAAGATGTGCGCGAGATCACCCAGGGCTTCGACTGCGGCATCCAGTTCGACAACTGGACCGGCTTCAAGGAAGGCGATGTCGTCGAGGCGTACGAGCTGGTCCAGATCTAGGTTCGCCGATGCGCATCAACTCCGAGGGCATTCCGCGCGATGAGCTTCTTTGGGCGCTGACCCAGCCGGAGCTCATCCGCCAGTCCCGGCGGATTGACTCGTGTTTGCTGTGCCGCCGGCCGCACGTGAACGAGGCCGCGCTCTGCGACTGCTGCTGGGCGACCCTCGACGATGAGGAACTGCGGCTGGCCACGCGGTGGACGATGGGGATCCGTCCGTGATGACTGAGTTTGTGGTCGGCGGCATCGTCGCCGTCCTGTTCTGGGTCACCGTGATCTCGATCTTCAAACTCAAGAAGGACAAGCCGAAGTACTTTGCCGCTTGCGAGTTCTGGGTTTACCTGCCCCACGAGAAGCTTCCCAGCCAAGAAGCGGTTATGACCGCCATGGTCGCCCAGAACCCGCACGCGCGTCCCGGATTCACGCCGATTGGCTCCAAAGAGGGAATCCTCTTCAGCGATATCCGCCTGCATGTGTCGCACGTGCTGCGCAGCAAGAACCCGCACACCTTTCGCCCCGATCTTTTCGAGGATGGAGTGGATGTCTCCGCCGGCACCCTAGCCGCGCTCGCTGAGTCGCAGAGCTTCGTCAAAGTTCGCTATGTAAGCGAGGTGCCGCTGTCGGATCATCGCCACCTGACCTTCATGCTTCACTTCGCTGATGCCTACGCTCGGCTGGGAGGAGCGACCGCGGTTTACGACGTGGTGAGCGAGGTGCTGTATACGCCAGAGCAGTTCCATGCCCGGATCGGCGAGCACGCCGACACCACGCGGCCGGAACTTCACGTCCGGATCGCATGGAACCCGACCACGGGAGCAGCGCGGACCCTCGGTCTGATCAAGGTTGGTCTGGTGGAACTGGAAACCGCTCCGGCGAGTGCCGACTTGCGCCAGCTGGTAGTCGAAGTCATGCGCGAGGCCGCCCACCGGTATTGGGAGGTCGGCAACGCCGAAGGGCCGATGGTGGTGGAGTACTTCGGCGATCGATTTGAGGTGATCCCCAAGCCCAAGAAAGGCGGCGGCAAGGAGGTCCATATTGTGAGGATCCAGGCCCGCTTATGAGGTCGATCCGCGTCATCCCGTGCCTAGACATTCGAGATGGCCGGGTGGTGAAAGGCGTCAACTTCGTCGAATTGCGAGACGCTGGCGACCCGGTGCAACTCGCTTCGTTCTATGGTCGTGAGGGCGCCGATGAGCTGGTGTTTCTCGACATTACGGCGAGCCACGAGGGCCGGGCGCCCGTCATTGCGCTGGCCGAGCGGGTAGCCGAGCAGGTCTTCATTCCGTTTACGGTCGGGGGCGGCATCCGGACGGTCGACGCGATTCGCGATGCCCTGTTGGCGGGCGCCGACAAGGTGAGCCTGAACACGGCGGCGATCCAACACCCCGAACTCATCTCTGAAGCCGCGGAGCGATTTGGTTCGCAGTGCGTAGTGGTTGCGATCGACGCAAAGATGACTTGCGAGGGGTGGCACGTGTTCACCCACGGCGGACGACGCGACACGATGATGGATGCGGTGGAGTGGGCGGCTGAGGCGGTGCGTTTGGGGGCAGGGGAGATTCTGCTGACGAGCATGGACGCCGACGGCACGCGGGATGGCTATGACCTCCTGCTGACTCGGGCGGTTGCAGATGTGGTGCCGGTTCCGGTGATCGCGAGCGGCGGGGCGGGGAAGTCGTCTCACCTGGTGGATGCGGTGGTCGAGGGCCACGCAGACGCGGTGCTTCTTGCTGGGATTTTGCATGACGGGGTCACCACGATCCGGTCGCTAAAGGATGCGATGGCGGATTCTGGCGTGCCGGTACGGTTGACCTAGGGGCGAGGCACGAACTTCCTCGCGCCTGGTGGCTTCAGACTCTTAGGGGATGATCACGAGGGGCGTGGATGGTTCGTGCCACGCCATGCCCTGGTCTACGCCGGTACGAGCCAACCGGCGACTACCGTTCACTCAAACGGTATTGTCTAGCCATGAATGGGATCGACGTCAGTGACGATGGACTTGTTCTCTCACCCTATCTCCACGACTCGGTCCTCGTTGAAGCTCGGTTGTGTCCAGAGGTCGAACTCACCTTCCGGCGAGAAAGCGCATGCTTCAAGGTTACCGCTCTGGAGGACTCGCTTCTCTGGTGTTCAGGCCTGTCCTTGGGTGGGATTGTGTCGCAGACCTTCGCCTTCAAAAGTCATGCTGAACTCGAACGGGTGGTCAGTCAGGCGCACAGTGACCTATCCGTCGACTCCCTGATGCGAGGCATCGAAGTGATGCAACTCAAGCCCTGCGGTCTGTTCTTCTTGATGAACTACCTTGACGACGTTGTTCTCTTCGTCAAGGACCTCTCGAAGGTTCGTTGGAGCGAGGTTCCGGCGTCAGGTTCAGAGTGAGAAAGATGATCACCTCGGGGACTGCGGGGCATCGGCGAGTGCGGTTCCCGCGATCGCGCCAAGTGTTATGATGAATGGGTGCGAGTCGAGGCGCAAATCGCAGTTGTGACGATTTCGGTTGCAGTCCTGTCAATGACCCATCCGTCTGCCCTACGGGCATCCTCTTCACTGTCGTGGTCGCCTTGGTCTGCGTTTCAAGGACGGCCTCGTGAGTTCTTCGAGAGGGTTTCCGACCTTCTTAGAGGCTGTCTGCTCGGGGGTGCGTTTGGAGGTGCCTACTGCGCTCTGTGCCTGAGACTACCGGTTCCGTGGTCTATCTTGGTCGGGTCTTTCTGCGGGGTGGTCTTCTTCATGCTGTTCCGTCAATTCCTCAAGGCTCTCTTCGGCCTCTTGGGCTCTAGGCTAAGTGAATGAGCACGAGGGGCGTGGATGGTTTGTGCCACGCTTCGCAGGCTTTGACCGCCCGTGTGCAATGTTCTTCGCGCGGCACGAGCCATCCACGCCCTTCGTGGCGCTGTAGATAGCCTCCACAATCCTGAGGTCGTCGGTGGGCTCGTCCCGACGCGGGAGGTCTCCGCTTTGTCGGGCCTCTGTGGCGGCGACGAAGCGCCGCCCTCCCAAGGACCTTTACGCGGCTTTGAGGATGGACGGCGGCAACAGCTTCGGCACCAGCTCCGTCTCCGAGGCATGCGCCAGCACCACGCCACGCTCGATCGTGTTTTCTAGTTCGCGCACGTTGCCCGGCCAGCGGTAGCCCTGGAGCTTCTCCAAGGTCTCTTCAGATAGATTCAGCAGCGGTCGCTCGTTCTCGGCGCAATACTTGTGCAGGAAGTGCTCGGCGAGAGGCTGGATGTCTTCGATCCGCTCGCGCAGCGGCGGAATGTGCAACTCCACCACCTGAAGTCGATACAGCAAGTCGAGGCGGAAGATGCCCTCGTCGACGGCCTGTCGGAGGTCGCGGTTGGTGGCGGTCACCACGCGCACATCGACGCGCGTCGGCTTGCTGCTGCCGAGGCGCTCGAACTCGCGCTCCTGCAACACGCGGAGCAGCTTGACCTGAATCGCCATCGGAATCTCGCCGATCTCGTCGAGGAACAACGTGCCCTTGTCGGCGAGTTCGAACCGGCCGGGCTTGGTGCCTTGCGCCCCGGTAAACGCGCCCTTTTCGTAGCCGAACAGCTCGCTTTCCAAAAGAGTCTCGGGCAGAGCCGCGCACGACACCGCGACAAACGGCTTCGATGACCGGCTCGAATGCTCATGGAGCGCCTTGGCAACCACTTCCTTGCCCACGCCGCTTTCGCCGGTGATCAGCACCGTGGCGCGGGAATCCGCCACCTGTACCGCGGTCTCGAACACCTCGCGCATTGCGGGCGACTCGGCGATGAACCTCGGTGAAGGTGTGGCCTTTGCGGAGGGCTTCGAAATGCGCACGGGCGTCGGCTCGTCGATCGCGGCGGCGACGATGCGCTTCAAGGCGTCGAGATCGAACGGCTTGGTGACGTACTCAAACGCACCGTCGCGGATGGCTTGTACGGCTTGGGGGATCGTGCCGAACGCGGTCATGATGACAACCGGCAAGTCAGGCCGGGTGGCCTTGACCTCGCGCAAGAGTTCATAGCCGGTCACTCCCGGCATCGTCACGTCAGTGACCACGCAATCTGGCGATTCCGTGTCGATCATCTGAAGCGCCGACGGCACGTCCTCGGCGGTGACCGCCACATAGCCGACCTTCTCGAAGGCCATCTGCAAAATGCGCCGAATGTTCGGCTCGTCGTCGACGATCAGGAGCTTTGTTTTCATGCCGCTTGGTCCCATCCAAAATCGAGTTCAAAGGTGGTGCCGACGTCCGGGGTGCTTTGCACCCGCACATCCCAGCCGTGCGCGTCGGCGATCTTCCGCACGGTAGGCAGACCTAGCCCCGTACCGCTGGGCTTGGTGGTGAAAAATGGGGTGAACAGCTTCTCCAGGTGGTGAGGCTCGATGCCGGCTCCGGTGTCGTGGACCGACAGATGGGGGCCGTTGACGACAAGCGTCACCTCACCCCCAGGGCGACACGCCTGCAGCCCGTTGAGGATCAGGTTGCGCAGGATCTGCTCGAGGCGGAGCGGGTCGCCTTTCACGACAGGCGCAGGCCGTTTGACCTGGAAGTCGAGGCCAACCGAGCGCTTGATGAACTCGGGCCGGTGCAAATCGCACACGTGCGCGGCGACCTCGGCCGGGTCGAAGTCCTTGAGGTTGAGGGCCAAGGGCCGCGAGAACTCGAGGAACTGATCGCACAGGGCGTTGAGCTTGAGAGCCTCCTCCTCGATGATCTTGCCGTACTCGCAGGCTTCGTCGGAGGTGCTTTGCACCATCTGGGCGGCACTTCGGATTCCCGTGAGAGGATTGCGGATTTCGTGGGCAACGGCGGCGGTCATTTGACCGATCTCGGCAAGTCGTCGAACGCGGGCCAGTTCTCGGTTGGCCCGTTCGTGCTCGGAGATGTCTTGAATTGCGAGGGTGACGCCGCCATCCGGCAAGGGTGAGGCGACGACGCTCCACGCCAAGTCGGTTGCGGAGTCAAATGCGCGACGCGAGATGCGTTCGCCTTCGCTGGCCGTGTAGAACGCCTGCTCGAGCGTCACGCGGAGGACAACCGGTATCTGCTTGAGGATGTGCTTGAGCAACACCCCTTGTTGAAGAGTTTCTCCGAAGACCTGTAGGGCCTGCGGATTCCAGCCGACGACCTCCTCGTAGGGAGTCACGACGAGCACACCGACGCCGAGGTTGGCGATGATTGCGTCGAGTTTTTCAGACGTGGCGCGGCTTTGGGCCACGGCTTGGTTCATTCGGGCGAAGAGTCGGGCATTGTGGATCGCGAGGCCGATGTAGCGGGCGATCGAGGCAATGAGGTCGAGGTCTTGGTCGTCGTAGGCGGGCATCCCGTCGGTTCGGGCCACATTGAGGACGCCGATCGGACCGCTCTCCGGGGTCATAAGGGGCACAACGACTGCGGAGCCCCCGTCGGGCAGGTCTCGCTGGTCGACCAAGATCGGACGCCCATCGCGGAGAGCTCGTCCGGCGATGCCTTCGCCCTCGCGGAGAAGCGTGTGCGTAGGCACGCGAGACGTATCGCCGGCCTGCCCCGCCAAAATGTAGCCTCGTGAGAGATCGTCCTTGAGGAAGAGTGTGGCGCGAGCTGCTCCGAACCACTCGATGGCGCACCCTAAGGCATGTTCGAGAAACGCGCCAAGGTTGGTTTCACCTCGGTACGCGTCGAACAGGGTGGTCAGGTCCCGCTCGGGGAGAATGGACGCCATCTACCGTTTGATTGTCGGAAGATGGCGCGCGGGTTCGCAGGCGTTACTGCGGTTTCCAGAAGGTTCCGACGGCGAACAGGATGCCCAAGAGCACGGCAGCTCCGATGCACACCCGGCTGGCGGCTTTGCCCGACTCGAAACTCTGGCTCAGCTTCATTTCGTCTCGATGCGCCAATCGACGCATTTCGCCGACTTGCAGCTTCTCGGCGATCTCGGTGACTTCGGGCCACCTTCGGCGAGCTTCACCCAGGTGGCTAGGGCCAGGATCGCGTTCGAGGATGGAACGCAGCTTGCGCAGCTCGTCGCGGCTCGCCCCGATCCGGAGGGCCAAAAAGTAGAGAAGACCGGCCCCGACAATGGCGACGATCATGCCGATCATCGCGATCGGCGTAACGGTTTGCAGAATTTCTTTCATAGCCCTCGTTGAGTGGTCGTGTTCTTACCCCGAAATCGTTCGGAAGTGTGCGTTTAGGTTCCGGTGACCAGGGCGTAAAGGATCGTCCCGAACACAAACGCGACGAGTGGGGTCCAGACGAAGAGCCAAGTCGACGGCCCCGGAATCAGCACGGAGCGCTTGCCTCGGTATCGAATGACCACCTCGGTCCCTTCCGGATAGTCGGCCAGGAGCTCGCGAGCGCGGAGCACGCCCGCCTCGATGTTGTGTCCAAACTGGACCGTGTTGCCCCAGCGCTCTTCTCCGTCGACGGTATAGGTGTAGGTGAGTTTCGCGAAGACATGGATCGTCCGATGCGATGGCACCCGGGTCTCATTCCAACTCGCCGTGATGACTCCGGGAGCCCGAGGCCATCGGCAAGCGGCGTAGCCGAGAATGAGCTGCGACAGGAGCCAAACGAGCGCAGCCCCGGTGATCAACAGCCCGATCGATCCGGGGACCCATCGCTCGGCCCAGTGTTGCTGGGCCGCCAGCGAGTTCAGGATCGATTCCAATCGGGCGGCTCCACGCCATGCAGCCAGCGGACGAAGAAGTCCCGCCGCTTCCGCTCGCCATAGACGCCGCCATCGGTGTGGTCCATGCCGGGCAAAACGATCAGATCGAACTCTTTGCGGGCGCGCATTAGCGCGTCGGCGAGGCGCAGGGTGGACTCCGGCGGTACGTTGCGATCGAGCTCACCGACCAGAAGCAGCAGTCGGCCCTGCAGCTTCGCCGCGTTTGTGATGTTGCTCTGTTCGTCGTAGTGCGGTCCCACTGGATAGCCCATCCAGTGCTCGTTCCACCAGAACTTGTCCATCCGGTTGTCGTGGCAGCCGCAGCTCGACACACCCACTTTGTAGAACTCGGGGTGGAAGAGCAGTGCGCCGGTCGAGTTCTGGCCGCCCGCGGAGGTGCCGTAGATGCCGACCCGGGTGTCGTCGACGTAGGCGTACTTCTTCGCGAGGCTCTGAATCCACAGCTTTCGGTCCGGGAATCCGGCATCGGCGATGTTCTTCCAGCACACGTCGTGGAAGGCCTTGCCGCGGTTGCGGGTGCCCATGCCGTCCATCTGCACGACGATGAACCCAAGCTCGGCGAGCCGTTGCATGCGCGTGATCGGCGTGTAGTTCTTGGGGACGTGGCTGTCGTGGGGACCGGCGTAGATGTTCTCGATCACCGGATACTTCTTGGTCGGGTCGAGGTTGGTCGGACGGACGACGATGCCCCAGATGTCGGTCTTACCATCGCGCCCCTTGGCGGTGAATACCTCGATCTTGGGAAGCTTGAGTTCGGCCAAGCCGGAGACGTCCGCGTCCTCCAACTTCATGACGAGGTTTCCGAGCCGGTCACGAACTTCATGAACTGGGGCCTGGTCCACGCGCGAGAACGAGTCGACGAAGAAGGTGAATCCCGGCGACCACTGAGCGCGGTGAGTTCCGTGGCCGGCGGTGATGGGCGTGATCACGCCGCCCGCAAGCGGAACGCGGTAGTAATGGATGTGATACGGATCCTCGCCGGGACGGCGGCCATTGGCGGCAATGATCACATAACCCTGGTCCTCGTCGATGTGCTCAACCGAGCGGACGACCCACTCGCCCTTAGTGAGTTGCCGCTTGACCGCGCCGGTGGCGGCGTCGATGGCATAGAGATGGCCCCAGCCGTCGCGCTCGCTGCGCCAAAGAACCTCATTGGCCTTGGTGAGCGGTCGGTAAATGGTGCTCGTCGTATCGACAAAGGTGTTGCTCCTCTCGTCGATCTGCGTGAAGACGGTGCCATCGGGGTTGCCGATGATCACGCGATAGCGCTGGTATCCGCGATCGGCAAACTGAAGTCGGAAGCGATCGTCGGGAAGCCACTGCAAGCGAGGCGGAGAGGCCCAGGGCTGTCCCCCGCCGAGGATCGGCTCGACGTCGAGCTTCTGTTCCTCGCCCGTCTCCGGGTTGCAGATCCACATTTCGTAGCGGTCGAGTTCGTCACCTGGCTGGTCGTAGAGACGCCGTTCGAGCGTGGCTCGGCCGCCGTTTCGGGGCGACGACGAGATCAGGAAGACCTCCTTGCGGTCTCCGTCGAGGCGCCGCTTGGCGACGACAAACTTCGAGGAGCGCGCCCACTCATAGTCCGCCACGTTGGCGACCTTGAAGGTACGAGTGGGGCCATCGGGGGCGGTGGCCTTGACGCTCAGGCTGCCCTCCTTGATCTCGGCTCTCCACTTGTTGTCGGGTGAACGTCCGTCGCGGCTGCGCGGACCTTGCTCGTACTCGGGGCGCGCGAGTTCCCACGGATAGACGGGTCGATCCTCGGGTTCCTCGATGGGCGCGGGCTCGGGCGGAGGGGTCCCCGTGAGGGGCTCAAGCTTTGCGGTGGCTCGGGTCCATCGCCATCGCTTTTGGCTGGCCGTGAACTCGACCGTGCTCAGGTCGGCGGCGACGTTCAGCGAGGTCAGCGGAAGAGTCTCCGCGTTGAGCGTGGAGCTCGTGGCCTCGCCGAGGGCCTTGGCGAGCGCGGCATGGTCGAAGAGCGGGCCCTTGGATCTCGTTTTGAGATTGGCGAGGATGAACTGGTGTCGATTTCGCGCATCGGCCCGGCGGTACCACAGGGCATCATCGCCGACCCACGTGGCGGTGAGGGTGACGTTGAGAGCCCGCCCATCGGCATTGAGGTCGTCTGCCCGTTTGTAGGCCTCGGCAAGTTCGGCGGGGGTGGGTCGGTAGGCTTGGGCATTCGCTCCGCCAACGACACAAAGCAACGCAACCGCAAGGAAAGTGCGCATGGGCCATTTTAGCCCGAACACTCCCGCGTTTGACGCAGTCTCTGGTGGGTTGCGAAGGGTGCGGATGCGATCAAGCTGCGCAATCCAGCGTGGCGGTTCCTAGCACCCCTCGTGAGAACATTGAGATCAAGCAGATGGCAAACAGCGATAGAAAGCCGTAGCGCAAGAGCCGAAATCCAAGGTCCTCGTCGACCTTGGTCGACCACCCATGGCGAATGCCTGTGTAGAACGTCGTTGGTTGCGGCGGAGGCGACTCCAGCGGGCACGATCGAGCGCACTCACGACAGTTCGCCCCAGAGTCTGCGGTTCCGCAGTCCGGGCAAATCCAAGGGCTCGAAAACTCGGCCATCTGATGTTAGAACGGGCGGCTGCTCTCGTTGGTTGCCGCGGAAGGGGCTATCCGGACGGGGCAACCCTCTACGGTCGGTTCATGCACGGACCGACGATGATGATGATAGCGACAACTAAGACGCTCAGGACAACGCGCGCGGCCATGCGAGAGAGGGGATCGCCATGCTTCAAACCCTGAAACCAGAACACAGGCTCGACCGAACGGGCGTCGACGGGCGGAGTCGCTGCGCACTTCGTACAAATCCCTCCGTTATTCGGGGAGCCGCAATCGGGGCAGATCCAGGGCTCTGGCATAAGGCTGGCTCCCCACACGAGGGTGTGTGGGGAAGATGGTCAACCGATTACCGACGCCAACTGGTTCGGAAGTCGGTGATGATGAACCCGTTCCGATCTTCTTCGAGACGATAGTTGTGATACACCGACGAGCGGCGGCCCCACGGGTCCGTGTACTCGTGACGCGCGGTCACCTGGACCTCATCTCGCCACGTTCGCACTCGCTCGATCTCGTAGCGGACCGTGCGCGTCGTCTCGATGTTGTCCAGCATCAGATCATAGAAGTCGTCCGCCTCCAATGAGTAGGTGTACGTGTCATCCATGTAGATGTTGATCCGACCCCGACGGGGGATCAATCGGCCGAGAGCCCGGCGGTCGCGTCGCTCGAAAGCGTTGACGAGATCTCCAATCGCCTCATCGACGTAGTTGGAGTCTCGGTTGTTGCCCCAACCCGAGTCCCAAGAGCTGCCTCGGTAGTTACGGTTCCAGTTGTAGTTGTTGCCGTTGTTCCAGTTCCACGACGTGTTGCCGATGTAGAAAATCCGCGTCAGCGACACGTAGCCGGGGAGGTGCGGGTAGTAGTACCACGGCGAGAACGAGCAGTTGTTGCCGTAAGGCGAGAACGAGTAGTGGGGATAGTAGAAGTAGTCGTCGCGCCAATCACGGTAGTAGCTGGAATAGCCGTCGCGGAAGCGCGTGTTCACCCGGACCTGCTCCGAGCGCAGCACCTGGCTCATGATCGATCCCTTTTGAAGGATCGTGGTCGGAGCTTGGCCGATATCGAATCGGTCGCCGCGGTTGTTGCTGCTGCCGTAGCTCGTGCCACCGAGTCGTCCGCGATCGGTGCCCTTGCCGAGCGATCCTTGCGAGCGATTCGTGGTGCTGCCGCTCTGCCCAAAGCCGCCGCCGGAGGTCCCTTGGCCCTTGTTGCCGAGGCCGCTGTTGCCGCTGCCTTGACTTCCGAAGCCGCCGCCAGAGTTCCCCTGGCCTTTGTTGCCGAGGCCGCCGCCTTGGTTGCCCTTGCTTTGGCCGCCGGAACCTTGGTTGCCCAAGCCTCCGCCCGAGCCGCCGCTGCCTTGACCCTTGTTGCCTAAGCCGCCGCCACCTTGGTTACCCTTGGTCTGACCGCCGCCCTGGTTACCTAATCCGCCCCCGCCCTGGTTGCCTTGACCCTTGTTGCCGACGCCGCCGCCTTGGCCCTTGCTTTGGCCGCCGGAACCCTGGTTGCCCAGCCCGCCGCCTCCGCCACCGCCTTTGCTTTGGCCACCGGAGCCCTGGTTACCCAACCCGCCACCGCCTTGGTTACCCTTACCCTTGCCCTGTCCGCCGGTCTGGGTGCTTTGAGCGGCAACGCTCGAGAACGCGAGCGCGATAATACTCATGGCCGAAATCGTGCGAAACCAACTCATTTCTTGATGGACTCCTCTACGTGTGTTCGACGAGCGCGACAGCGCCGCGTTTCATTCAGTTAAAACTGTACTTTGACCGCCTCGCGTTCCGTCGGGTTTTCGATCAAGAACAGTTCGCGCGGTTTGAATCCGCCGGCCGACGCAAAGATGCTCGAAGGGAAGGTTTCGAGTTTCGTGTTGTAGGCGGTGGTTGCGTCGTTGTAGTACTGCCTCGAGAAGGAAATCTTGTCTTCCGTGCCCCGCAGCTCTTCCTGCAAGTTCAGCATGTTGGCGCTGCTCTTGAGGTCAGGATAGGCCTCGGCGAGGCCGAACAGTCCGGTGAGCGCCGCCCCAACCGCGGCTTCGGCGGTGGCTTTCTCGCCGACCGATTTTGCGGAGAGTGCCTGATTGCGCGCCTGGATCACGCGCTCTAGAGTGTCCTTCTCATGCGCCATGTAGCCCTTCACAGTCTCGACGAGGTTGGGGATGAGGTCGTAGCGTCGCTTCAGCTGCACCTCGATCTGGGCCCAGGCATTGGCCGAGCGTTGCCGCGCGATCACGAGTCCGTTGTACAGAGCGATTGCCCCGAACAGAATCAGGACGAGAACGACGATGATGATAATCAGCGGGGCCATGGAGTCACCTCTAACGGGTTGCTACGGTTTACGGGCGGGGTTTGCTTCAGGTTTCGGTGTCAGTCGCAAAGGTGTAGGGTCGGGACCTCGGGAATCGGTGAAGATGAGGTCCTCGCCGTCGAACTCGGCGAACGATCCTTCGCCAAGCAGTGACTCCCCTTCGGAGGGGATCAAGTCTCGTCCCGCTGCTTGCTGGGGAGTAAAGGTGATCCGCTTGCCCGCGACTTCGTACTTGCCCTCGACGGGCAGCGAGTGGATGATGATCGAATAACGCCCGGTGCGTTCCAGCTTCAACTCGACGCGGCCAGCGGTGCCGACGATGTGCTCGGGTCCCTCGAGTTTTCGCGTCCCGACCCAGGTTCCTTCGAACCCCGGCTTGGTGCAACCTACCAGCCAGGCAATCAGCCCGACGGCCATAATGATTCGAATGGCCGTGATCACGCCCGAAGTCTACTCCTCGATGGGCCTGAACGACTTTGAGTACGAGCGAATCGTCTCGCTCCTCGGTCGCGAACCCTCGATCACCGAACTTGGCATGTTCTCCGTGATGTGGAGCGAGCACTGCGGCTACAAGTACAGCCGCCCGGTGCTGGCGCTCTTCAAGAAGTACAAGGAGGCCATGGAGGGTGAGGGGCACGAGAATGCCGGCGTCGTCGACATCGGCGACGGCTGGGGAGTGACCATGAAGGTCGAGTCCCACAACCACCCTAGCGCGGTCGAGCCCTACCAAGGGGCCGCTACAGGAGTCGGCGGCATCATCCGCGACATCTTGACGATGGGCGCGAGGCCGATCGCCGCCCTGAACTCACTTCGTTTTGGTCCGATTGTGCCCGACGGCACGACTCCCGACGCGGTGGTCCGACGCAATCGGTACCTCTTCGAACATGTGGTGGCGGGCATCGCCGGCTACGGGAACTGCGTCGGCGTGCCGACGATCGGCGGGGAAGTGAACTTCCACCCGCGCTACTCGGGGAATCCGCTGGTCAACGCGATGTGCGTAGGGATGCTTCGGCTGGATGAGATCACCACCGCGGCCGCCCAGGGCGACGGCAATCCGGTCATCTACATCGGTTCCGCCACCGGCAAAGACGGAATCCACGGCGCGAGCTTCGCTAGCAAGAAGCTGAAGGATGACGCGGTCGAGGATCGGCCCAATGTCCAGATCGGCGATCCGTTCGCCGAAAAACTGCTCATCGAAGGGACACTGGAGGCACTCAAGACGGGAGCCATCGTCGCCATTCAGGACATGGGCGCGGCGGGCCTGACGTGTTCGACCGTTGAGATGTCGAGCAAGGGCGGGGTCGGCATGGAGATCGACCTCGACAAGGTGCCGATGCGCGAGAGCGACATGAGCGCCTACGAGCTGATGCTCAGCGAGAGCCAGGAGCGGATGCTTGCGGTTGCCGAGAAAGGCCGGGAGCAGGAAGTGCTCGACGTGTTCCGCAAGTGGGGGCTTAAGGCCGAGGTCATCGGCTACGTCAACGAGCAGGGCGAGACCACCGTGCGCCGAAACGGAGAAGTGGCGGCGAGTCTCGATGCGACCTTCCTAACCGACCACTGCCCGACCTACGTGCCGCCGTTCGAGGTGCCTGAGTATCACCTCGCTGCGCAACGATTCATGCTCAATCGAATCCCCGATGCGGATTCGCATCAGAGTCTGCTGACCTTGCTCGCCGCCCCGAACATCGCCAGCAAGCGGTGGGTGTACCAGCAGTACGACCAGCAGGTGCAGACTCAGACCGTCGTCCTACCGGGCCACGGCGACGCCGCAGTTGTTGCTCCACGAGGCACGTCGAAGGGTTTGGCGCTCACGATCGATGGCAACGCGCGACACGTGTATCTGCATCCGTACGTGGGCGGGCTGCGCGCGGTTTGTGAGGCGGCTCGGAATGTGGCCTGTGTGGGTGCTCGGCCGGTTGCGGTCACCGATGGCCTCAACTACGGCAACCCACAACGCCCCCACGTGTATTGGCAGTTCAAGGAGTCCGTTCTTGGCATCGCCGAGGCGTGCGAGATGATGGATACGCCGGTGATTTCCGGCAACGTGAGCTTCTACAACGAGAGCGATCTCGGTGAAGTGCTGCCGACTCCGCTCATCGGGATGCTGGGCGTCCTCGAACGTGCCGATCGTGCCGTCGGTCACCGGGTTTACGGTGGCCTCCAGCTTGGGGTGATCGAAGTGCCGTTGCCGACCGATCCGCAATCCGGACTCGGTGGCAGCGAGTATCTGGCCGCGGTTCATGGCATCGAAGACGGACTTCCCACGGCTCCGGATATCCAAGGTGAAAGGCGCCTTTGCCAAGCACTGGTGCAGATGATCGAGCGAGGCGTGATTGCCGGTGCGCACGACATCGCGGATGGTGGGGTCGCCGTCGCACTTGCCGAGATCGCGATCAGCAGCGGAGTCGGGATTGTCGCCAAGCTGCCAGCGGAGGGTAGGCGCGATGTGGCCCTCTTCTCCGAGGCTCCGGGACGGGTCATCGTGGCCTTTGATCGTGAGGTGGGAGACGAGATTGCAGAGTTCGTACGCGACGCGGAGTTACGTTGGTGGGAACTTGGCGCTACCGTAGCCTCTTCAGACGTCTTAGAAATTGACGGTGTCCGTTGGCCGTTGTCAGAGTTGGCCGATGCGTTTGAGGGGTCGATCCCTCGTGCGATGGCTTAGCGTCTGGCATGCAACGTGCATTAGAAGGCTAGTAGGAACTATATGAAACGGTTGTTGATTATTGCGTTGGCGGTAGCTTCCTTCAGCACGGTGTGGGCGCAGACTCCACCCGTTGATCGGGAAGTTCAAAAGAAGGTCATCGCCGCCGCCGACATGTACAAGTCCGGCAACGTCGATGCCGCCCTGAAGGCCTTTGAAGAGCTGTATGCGGCCCATCCTGAGAATAGCGATGTCCTCGCTTGGCTTGGGTTCCTTTACCTTCGGGCCGAAAGGGCACAGGAAGCGGCCCCGATTCTTGAGAAGGCGCTCATCGCGAAGCCAAGCAGTATCGACGTCCTCAACAACCTTGGCAATGTCCGTCAGCGTCTGGGCGACGATGAGCGAGCGGCCACCTGCTATGAGCGGATTACCGAGATCGACCCCAAGATGTTCGAGGGTTGGTACAACTTGGGCAATATTCGACTTCGGCTGGGCAAGATCGACTCGGCCTTGACGGCCTATACGAAGGCGGCCGAACTTCGCCCCACCGATCCCTTCATCTACAACAACATCGGTGTGGCTTACGAGCGGCAGAAGAAGCTCGACGTTGCTGCGCAGTCGTTCGTCAAAGCGGCGAATCTGCGTCAGGACAACGTGGTGTTCGCCAAGAACGCCGGCATCACGCTGGCCAAAGTCCGCCAGTTCGAGCAGGCGATCCCCTACCTCGAGCGAGCGCTCAAGCTCGATCCGAAGGACAGCTCGGTGGCACTCACCCTCGCCGATTCCTATTCGAAGCTGGCGCGGCGGGACGATGCCCTTCGGGTGTATGAGTCTTCACAGAGTCTACTGAGCACCAATGCCGCGTTCTGGTTCAACCTCGGCGTGCTGCGAGATCAGAAGGGCGATGCCGCTGGAGCCGAGGCCGCCTACAATCGCACCCTCGAGATCAACGGATCGGATGTGGATGCGTTGAACAACCTGGGTCTGCTTCAGTTCCGGAGCGGGCGGTTTGAAGACGCCAAGAAGACGTTTGAGCGACTGGTCACTCTCAGCCCGACCAGCCGTGACGCGAAACTGAATCTCGCCGCCGCGGCGCTTAAGACCACGGATTACGAGCGGGCCATCCAGCTGTGGCGGGAGCACCTGCGCTCAGATCCCACCCGGGTGGATATCCGTGTGAGCCTTGCCAATGCGCTTTGGATCACGGGCGATACCGAAGGGGCGGTCGCGCAGTTCAAGATCATTCTCAACGCTCAGCCGACCCAGCCGGACGCGCTCAACGGCATGGGCCTACATCACCTCAAGAACTCGAAGCTGCCGGAAGCTGAAGCCAGCTTCCGGAAGGCCATTCAATCCAACACCCGGTTCGTGCCGGCCTACAACAACCTGGGCGTTGTGCTCGAGCGGTTGAATAAGAAGGCCGACGCGATCAAGATCTGGGAGCGCGGCCTGGCGATCGATCCGAAGAACAAGGAAATCTCTGAGAATCTCTCGCGAGTTAAGGGCTAGCGGCTAAGATAGTAGCGTGCGCATTCACTTTCTGGTGAACCCGAATCGCCTCGACGCGGTGCAAGCCGCGCGCGAGGCGATTTCCTTTGTGCAGGCCCAGCAGGTCGAGGTCGCTACCGAACCTGAGACCGCCGAACTCCTCGACATCCCCGGGTTGCCCAGAGCGGAACTCGGTGTCGCCGATCTCATGATCACCTTTGGCGGCGATGGCACGCTGATTCGCGCCGCCGACTTCTGCGCCGAACCAGGCACGCCGATCCTGGGCGTGTACTTCGGGCGCTTCGGCTTTGTCACCCAGTGCCAGCCGAACGAGGTCAAAGTAAGCCTCAGCGAGTTCTTCGACGGCACCGCCCGATTCGAGACCCGCATGATGTTGCAGGTGGATCTGCACCGGGGCGACGCGGTCATCGCCACGCTCCATGCGCTGAACGAAGTAACCCTGCAGCGTGCGACCACGGCCCGCATGCTGTCGTTCGAGGTCGAGGTCGACGCCCACTTTCTCACCTCGTATCCGGCGGACGGCGTCATTCTCAGCACGCCCACCGGTTCGACGGCGTACAACCTTTCCGCAGGCGGACCGGTCATCGATCCGCGCATGGAGTGTCTCACGTTGACCGCGCTTGCTCCGCACACCCTCAGCGCGCGGCCTTTGGTGCTTCGTCCAGATTCAACCGTCCGCCTGAGGGTACAAAGCGAAGGTGACGCGATGCTGACCGCCGATAGCCACACGCGCCTGCACATCCTGAGCGGCGACTACATCCAGGTGTCCCGCTCGCCTCGGGTAACGCGACTCATGTGTGTTGATTACGACGACTTTTTGACCAAGCTTGGTGAACGACTGCTGTGGAGTCAGAGCATCCTCGGGAGCCACCCATGAGCGTACTCTCGGTGCGCGATGTGCGCGTGGAGTTCATGTCGCCCGGAGGGGTCGTTCGCGCGCTCGACGGCGTGTCGCTGGACGTCGAAACCGGGGAGATTCTCGCGGTGGTCGGTGAATCCGGTTGCGGAAAAACCACGCTCGCGAGGGCCGTCCTTGGATTGCAGCCGATGTCCGCGGGCGAGATCATCTTGAACGGACGAAACGTCGAGGGAACGACGCGGACGATGGCCCGCGACGTCGGCATGGTGTGGCAGGATCCCTACGCCTCGCTCGACCCCCGCTGGCGGGTGAAGGACGCGATTACCGAAGCCGCCGATCTGGCCGGTGTTCCGGCCGATGCCGTCGAGCTGTTCGATCGCGTGGGTCTTGACCAGCGCTGGTTGGATCGCTACCCGCACCAACTCTCGGGAGGGCAGCGTCAACGCGTCGCCATTGGCCGCGCGTTGGCCGCCGAACCGCCTCTGGTGATCTGCGACGAGCCCACCGCCGCCCTCGACCTGTCGATCCGCGCCCAGATTCTGAACCTGCTGAAGACCATTCAGCGGGATCGCGGCTGCTCGTTCCTCTACATCTCCCACGACCTCACGACCGTACGTTTCCTCGCCGATCGGGTGGCGGTGATGTACTTGGGGCGCATCGTGGAGATGGGGGAGACCGAAGAGGTGTTCGAAAATCCGCGCCACCCTTACACGCGAGCTCTGATGGATTCGGCGCTCACCTTGGACAACCTGATGAGCCTGCCCGAGCCCGTGCCGGGTGAACTGCCCGATCCTCGCGAGCGCTTCGCGGGGTGTCGGTTTGCCTCACGGTGCGCGTTCGCGCAAGAGAAATGTCGCCGGGAGGATCCTGTCCTCACCGGCGACATCCACCAGTTTGCGTGCCACTTCCCGCTGGAAAGGGCTACCGCTTCCGCTTAACGATGGTCTCGTCGTTGCGGACTTCCTCGGCCTTCTTCTCGACCCGCGCGAGGAATGACTCGGGGGTTTCGGTACCGTTGAGCATGCCGGTGAGGGCGTCCTCCATCTCCTTGTTGAGTGTTGGGTACCAGTCGGCGAACTGAATGGCCCACACGTCCTTGCTCGCCTTGAAGACCGCGGCGGGCGTGACAAGCTCCTTCATCAGTTCGGTCTGATCCGAGCCCTTGATCGCGGTGAGCGTGCCCTTCTCCTTCACGAACTTCTTCGAGTTGGAGAGGCTGGTGATCTCCTTGTACAGCGAGATCGCGCTCTGCGGGTCTTTCGACTTCGACGCCACCATCCACGGCTCGATCTTGATGATCACCGCGCTGGGGTCGCCGGCTCCACCCGGCACGACCGGCGGCAGGAAGAACTCCATCGCCGCGCCCGCAGGGATCGCGTCCCTCATTTCGGATCGCAGCCACGTTCCGCACATCACCATCGCCGC
>JANJUB010000177.1 GCA_024710805.1 Fimbriimonadaceae bacterium
GAAGGATCCTGAATCATGCAGGCACAAGGCTCCCGTCCCGCGTGATGTCCACGCTGTGTAAGCCGCAGGATGGCTCGTGTATGCGAGCGAGGGCACGACACATCCCTGCCCAGCAAAAATGCGTGCGCTTTGCGAGGGCACGACAAATCCCTGCCCAGCAAGGGATCGTAACGGACTACCCCTGAACCAGGATCCAGACCGTCTGCGTGATCGTCTCTGCGCCAACCTCCGCCGTCAGCTGTAGGGGGAACGCTCCGCGGAACCCGCCGGGAACCACGACTTCGAATACTTGTCGTTTCGATCCTCGCGCGTTGTAGATCACGAACGTCTTGTTGTCGCCGCTGTCGACCGCCCAGCCCTCCGGCGGTGCCACCCGGAACACGCCAGTCACGCGCTTGCCCGTGTTGGAGTAGATGATCGTGCTCAACCTTACTTTCTGCGGCTCGCTCGAGGTCGTGATTGGGCGCGGCTTCTCCAGGCCAAAGTGCACGGTCGAGGCGACTTCGTAGCTGGTTTGCATGATCGTGGTCGCGCCGCTGCCATCCGTGATCGTTCCTCGAAGCACACGCCACCCCGGGTCGGCACTGGCCTGGACCTTCGTCGAGTAGTCCACAAAGCTGCGATTCCTCCGGTCAAAGGTGGGGAAGGGCATCCCAGACGAACTAGTCATGTCCTTCGCCAGTCCCTCGGTGCGCATGTCGATCCGCGTAAAGCCGAGCGCCTCTGTGCCGTTGAACGTGAGGCGGATGCGAATGTCCTCGCCGGGAACGACGGAGCGACCCTTAAACTGCGGCTCCCACTTGAAGCCCGCCGGCAAGTTGGTTCCGCGGTCCATCATCAGCGAGAGCATGCCCACGACGCGGGGTTGGAACGGCTCCGCTAAGGGCTCGGTCGTCGGAATCGCGTCCAGTCGCACTCCGACTGTCGTTCCCGCCTTCTGCGGCACCATCGTCCAACCCGGATCGTTCAATGTCGCCTCGACGTGCCACTCTTCGCCCTCAGCGCGCGCGGCCACCTTGGTCGAACCGGTCAAGGCGTCCGCATCCACCCACTGAGGTCCCTCGGGGCGCGTGGCGTCGAGGCGCCGAGCGAAGACTTCCGGCTGGCTTCCCGACCACTTGATGCGCACTTCGATGTTGTCGGCCCCGATCAGCCAGCCATTTCCACCGAGGTCGAGCGTTGCGACGAGGTCTTGGCCGACGCGGAGCTTGCCCGCGAAGTGGAGCTTGCCGGGCTGCCATTGAAAGTAGGTGGTGGCACTTCCGATACCGAGCGGATCCCATTCCTCATCGGCCAAAGTGCCGTCGATGCGGGGCGTGATCGCGAGGCGGACGGTCTCGGCGAACTCGGGAGCCACGCTGAACGGCGACGGCCCTTGGGGCATGGTGGGCGTCGAGCCAGTCGGCACGGTCAAATCTTGGGCGGAAGCCAATAGAAGGAGGGGCAGCATCTCAAATTACGGACGTACGACCAGCCTCTCGCGATTCGCGATCAGTTGGCGTCGGTCAGTTCGGTCAAGTCCAGCCGCATGGGCGTGAACCGCCGCTCAACCTCGAAGCCGAGCTTTTCGTACCACTCGATGAGATGGGTCCAGTCCACCCTCGCGGCCCGAACGCCGTTGGCCTTGGCGTGAGCGAGAATCGCGGTCATCAGCGCGGTCCCCAATCCCCTTCCACGCTGCTCTGCGGCGACCCCGATGGGGCCGATTGCCAGCCACGGAGAGGGAAGGGAGCCCACGATCGTGGCCCCCGCCAAATGGAGCCGGTGCGAGGGTTCTTGAGTCATCGCGAACCCAACGATACCGCCGTCATCGAGGATGGAAATGAACCCGGGATCGGACTCGTGGGCGAGTTTGTCGCGCACGTCGAATGCCCACCGGCCGGGGAACTCACGATCGAGAAACTCGAGCAATGCAGGCACATCGTCTGACGTGCATTTGCGCACCCGAGGGTCATCTGCTGGGGATGCAGACGCCAGATCGATCGTCAAGTCGACGCACTGCCGGTCAGGAGCGGCGGGCACGAACCCTTCGACCATCAAGAAATCAGCGAGGCCGGGCCAGTTCTCGGGAACGCCAGGGAAGAGATGGCGGGCATCTTGTCCAAAGATGAGGGCGGCTTGGCCACGTTGCCTGAGGAGATGCTTAATGTCGGCGAGCAGATCAGCCGCCGCCGGGGCGTCGCGAAAGACGATGGCCGAGAGGTGGGAAACATCGGGATCAGGTCCGCGATAAGCGCGCGCGGCAGACTTCTTGACCCATGCCAAGGCCTGCATTTCGCCATCCACGACCCATGCCGCGGAGGCTCCCCAGTCGAAACAAGGACATCCGACCACGCAACTGGTCAGTGCGGCAAGGTCGATGTGCCACGGTTCGGGTGCCGTCGAGTTCCAGAACTGGACGGCGTCTCCGAGCTGAAGCTGTCGAAAACCTACTCGCATGACGAGTCGCGGGCAAGAAGTTGACGCAGGTGCTCGCCGTATAGGTTCAATGCCTCGCGGGTGCGCAGGATGCGGGAGATCATATGGCCGTCATCCAGCGTGAGGAAGCATTCGATGGAGGGAGCGGCGAATAGTGCCTCGAAGGCATCGCCGAAGCTGCCGTCGAGCGTACTGCAATGCTCGGCATCGAGCGCATCAAATCGAAGATAAGCGACCACATACTTCCGCACCTTGGGATAGTTCGCTTGCATCCACTGCCGTTCTTGGGCGTAGCGCCGCTCGAGCTGATCCACCGCACCGTACTGGCCGGCGTCGCAAAGCGCCTCAACCAGATTCTCGAAGTGCCCATAGAACTGGATCAGATCGGCCTGGCGCTCTCGAACCGAGGGCCCCTGGACGGTCCGCTCGCGAACCGTAACTTCTTCCCATGTCTCGTTGGCGAGCCGCACTCGTTGCGGGATCGCCCAAACCCATCGAAAAACCCCGGTAGCACCCCGGGTCACGCGCGTGAATCCATTCATGCGTCGTCCTCCTTGGACTTCTCTACAAAGTTCAGACGTAGATTTCGCACGAGATTATGCATCTCACGCCGATCGTTTTCGTCAAGTTTGTGCTCGACCAGCGGCATCAGGGCAGCGACGGCATCGATGGCCAGTTTCGCGCCTTCGATGTTCCGGTCGAGCTGGCCGGTGAGCATATCGGGCTGCAGACCCATCTTCTGCCAGGCAACAGCAGCCAACTGGTCGATCATCATGACGACCAACTCATCGACGACGAGGGGTTGTGGCGTCTCGGCCATTTGCCGTCACAGACGAGCGGAGAGGGGAAGAAGTCGCGGCGCCTTTTTTGTGGACAACGCGAACCGGTGGCACGTATCATCCACCGGCTACAACGCATTGACCTATCGTAGCCACGGGATGATACGTGCCCGTGGTGCATTGATCAATGCGAAGGGAAGATGGTCGTTTGCTCAACGCCCAGCCGCGTCATAATCTAACTCTATGTCGACGGCGACACACCAGAGCGTGGCGGGGGGCGAGTTCTTCGCCGCAACCCCAACTTCCATCTTCACTCCCGAGTCGTTCTCCAGCGACGAACGGCTGATGATCCAAGCCGCGGAGCAGTTCAGCCGCGGGGAAGTGTTGCCCGTGGTCGAAGATTTGGACCAGCAGGCCGAGGGCCTCACGCCCCGCCTCATCCGCCAAGCCGGCGAACTTGGTTTCTGCGGCGTGGACACCCCCGAAGCCTACGGCGGACTCGGCCTCGGCAAGAACGTCGCCGCGCGTATCCTCGAGTTTCTCAGTCTGAACGGTTCGTTCAGCGTCACCGTCGGCATCACGAGCGGCATCAGCCAGTTCGGATTGGTTGCCTTTGGCAACGAAGCGCAGAAGCAGAAGTATCTGCCTCACCTGACCAGCGGCGAGTGGATCGGCGCCTACGCGCTTAGCGAGCCCAACAGCGGCAGCGACGCCCTCTCCGCCACCACCCGTGCCGAACTCTGCGGTGACAAGTGGATCCTCAACGGCACCAAGATGTGGATCTCCAACGCCAAGTGGGCCAACTTCTTCCTTGTGATGGCGAAGATCGACGGCGAGAAGTTCTCCGCATTCCTGGTCGAACGCGATTTCCCGGGCGTCAGCATCTCGCGCGAAGAGCATAAGATGGGCCTCAAAGGATCATCGACGGCCCGGCTCGAACTCGTCGATGCCGAGATCCCCCTCGAGAATCTTCTCTATGAGCCGGGTTACGGCCACCACGTCGCCTTCAATGCGTTGAACGTGGGCCGCTTTAAGCTCGCCGCGATGAGCATCGGCCCGGCGAGACACGCGATGGAGTTGGCCGCGGTCTACGCCAAGGACCGCCGCCAGTTCGGCCGCCCGATCAGCGACTTCGGGCTGATCCGCAAGAAGTTCGCGGAGATGGCGGCTCGGTTCTATGTCGCCGAGAGCATGATCTACCGGACGGGCGCGATGATCGACGACGCCTTTGCTAACAGCGGGGGTGACATCACCGGCAATCGCCAAGCCGCCGAGGAGTTTGCGATCGAGTGCTCGGCTTGCAAGGTGTTCGCGACGGAGGCGGAATCCGCGATCGTCGACGAAGCGCTGCAGTGCTTCGGTGGATATGGTTTCACCGAGGAGTTTCCTATCGCCCGGCACTACCGCGATGCCCGCGTGAGCCGCATCTACGAAGGCACGAACGAAATCAACCGCATCTTCCTCGCCGATCGCCTGCGCCGCCGCGCCCAAGAGGGCCGAGTGTCGCTTGCGGCGGTGGGAGATAGCTTCATCAGCGAACTCGCCGGGCGCGCCATGGCCGCTGAGCCCAAGGACCAAATCCGGGTGGGGGCACTGTCTGACCTCGTCATGCTCGCCTACGCCGAGCAGTCGGCGCGTCTTCGGGCGGCCCAATCGGGCGGATCGTACGGAGACCTCTACCGCGTGTTCGTCAACATGGCGAACGCCGAGGCAGCGCGCGCTTACGCTACGGTGACCGGCGAGAGCGCGGGCGCACTTCCTGCGCCGCTCGCGGTGGACATGGAGGCGCTGGCCGGTCTGGTGCTCGACAAGCAGGGGCCGCTTTGACGCGGATTGCGGTCTTTGGCGCGGGCGGAATGGGGGGAACGCACGCTCGTCATTACGCGCGGATTGACGGGGTCGAACTTGCGATCGTTGATCCAGCGACGGACCGGGCTCAGGCGCTCGCGGAGCGGCATGATTCAAAAGTGATGGAGAGTGCGGCCGCGGCGATCGAGTGGGCCGACCTCGTCGATATCTGCACGCCGACCGACTGCCACGCGGAGCTCGCGCACCAGGCGATTGCGGCGGGTCGGGCCGTTCTCGTCGAGAAGCCGATTGCCGGCGAACTTGCCGAAGCTGCGGAGATCGTGCGTCATGCCGACACGGCGGGAGTGCCCCTCATGGTGGGGCAGGTCGTGCGCTATTTTCCCGAGTTTCGTCGCGGACATGACCTCGTCGTAGGTGGCAAAGTTGGCAAGCCGGCAGCAGCGCGGACGCGTCGGGGCGGCGGTCCGCCGAAGGCACCGTGGTTCATGGACCACAAGCGTTCCGGCGGTGTCCTTATCGACCTTGCGGTGCATGACTTCGACTGGCTCCGTTGGACGCTTGGCGAAGTGGATCACCTCTACGCCCGCTCGGTCGGAGCGGCGACCGGCCAAGGGCCAGACTACGCCCTAACCACTTTGACCTTTGACAGCGGGTGTGTGGCCCATGTCGAGAGCACTTGGATGGACCCGAGTGGCTTTCGGGTGAGCTTTGAAGTCGCGGGTAGTGATGGGATGATCGAGTACGACTCGCGGCAGACCGCGGTGGTCAAGACGCACCTGTCCGGTTCAAGCCGGGGCGAGGCGCCGCTCGATGGCGGCGATGATCCGTACTACCGGCAACTGATCGATGTGGTCGCCACGGTGCGAGGCGAGAAGCCGCCGGTGGTGAGTGGAGCCGACGGCTTTGCCGCCCTTGCGATCGCCATTGCCGCGCTCGAGAGCGCTCAAACGGGCAAGGTGGTTCGGCCGGTAAGAGAGCCCTAAGCTTCCTTCTTTTTACCGACGCCGCGCGACTTCCAGAGCTTCATGATGGTTACCGCAATGCCCAGATAGGGAGCAATACCGGCCAGCTTGGTGGTCGCCGCACCGGTCAGCGATTCCACCGCGTGGGAGACCGCGTTTGCCCGGCTGCTCAATGCCAGCACCGTGCCTTTGGCGCTGTCCGAAACGACCTTGGCGTTGTCCGCGACCAGCGTTACCTTTTCGGTCAGCGTGTCCACCTTGACGACCAAGGTCTTGACCTGCGGAAGAAGCTCATCGTTGACCTTGCCCATGAGGCTCTGTACTTGCGGCTGAACCTGCTGAACCGTTCGGATCAGCTGAAGGACCAGGAGGCAGAGTGCCCCAAATGTCAAGGCGATGATCAGTAACGTGATCGCCGAAAGCACGAAGTACCAAGTTGGAATCGTGATCATCCCTTCACCTTAATCTCGACACGCGCTACGGAGCGGGCCGCCAAGGGTAAGGATACTGCCAACTCGCCGTCGGTTGCCTCTACCGTCTCACCTAACACGTCGAATACCTGACCCCACAACCCTCGGGCGCGGAGTTCTGCGCGAAGATCGAGGTCAGTCGGGTTCTCCAGAACAAGCGTGCACCAGCGTTTGCGCGTGTCGAGTCTGACCTCGCGCATCTTGCCGACCGACAGGTGGAACTCAGCGCTCATCTGTCGCAACACCACCTTGCGTCCGATGCCGTCCCACGGCCGCACGATGTAGTGGTCATCTTGAACTTCAAAGTGGCACCCAAAGGTGAATACGCCGTAGTTACGATTCGGAAGCACATACGCGCCTGCCGACCGTAAGTAGTGGAACAATGCGAGCCCGACATCGCCGGTGGTCGGAATGAAGTTGCGGAGCTTAGACGCCAAATCCGGGCCGTAAGCCATCGAAGCCTCTCCATCTGGGCCGACGAGTGCCCAAACCCCGAGCATGCCGCCGAACGCCAACCGCATGTAAGCCTCGGACAGTCCGGCGTAGTCGCGATCGAGGGTTTCGAAGAACATCATCGAGTTCTCGGGGCCGGTGTGGCCGAGGCAAAGCTCGCCCCGATCAAAACTGAAGGGCAGAGGGCCATGCTCGAAATCGTCCCACTGACGGCTATCGCTGCCGTACCACCACCAGTTCGGCGAGAGGCTCCGGGCGGCGTAGGCGCAACGCATGGCCCGCTCCTGGTGGGCCTCGTCGTTTAGGTAGCGCGCCGCGGTGAACGCCTCTTCGAACACGGAGGTGTCGAGAACG
>JANJUB010000188.1 GCA_024710805.1 Fimbriimonadaceae bacterium
GAAAACGACGTCGCCCGCATCAATGAGGCGTTTCGCAACGCCATCGCCGCATTGCACACCAAGTCCGCCGACTGGGCGAACTGGGACGACACCTATAACGTCATCGGGAACCGCAACCGGGAGTACGTCGAATCGAACCTCGACCGCTCCTCTCTCGAAGGCATTCTGATCGACCTGATCCTGATCATCAGCCCCGAGAAGGAGTCGATCACCGCGGTCGGAGTACCGGACGGTAAGGGGGCGCTTCCCGACAGTCAGGAAATCTTGCGGCAGCTTCGAACGGGAAAGAAGCTCGACCCAACGGTTGGGCACTCCGGCTATCTCATCGTTCATGGGCAACCGATTCTCGTGTCGGTCCGACCGGTCTTCCGCACCGGAGCGGAGACGGGCAGCCGCGGCTGGATTCTCTTCGCGCAACGGCTCGACGCTCGCCTGCAAGGAGACCTACGGCGCCTCACCCGCTACCCCATTAAGTTTCGTGTCACTGATCATGCGCTCTCCGGTAGCGCGCCTTCGTCCTCTGAGAGCCGCGACCGCCGCTCCGAGGTAAGGGTCTTGAGCGAGGACGAACTCCTGGGAACCTCGGTCGCCTATGACCTATTCGGCCGCCCTTCCCTGCAGCTCGACACCGTGTTCAACCGGCGAGTCTACGCGTACGGCAAGGTGGTGGGTAAGAACACGGTTGCTCAAGTGCTCGCCGTGGCCGCGTTCTTTGCGTTAGTGATCATGTTCATCTTCGAGCGCTTCGTATTGCGCCGGCTGCGAAAACTCCACGAGCAGGTCGCAAGCATCGGCGCGGAGGTCGACGGTGCGCGGGTGCGACTCGATGGTCAAGATGAACTCGCTTCGCTCGCGAATCAGGTGAATACGATGCTGTCGCGCATCGAGGATGGCTCTTCCGCGCTGCGAGAGAGCGAGGAGCAACTTCGATCCCACAATGAGAACCTCGAGCATCTGGTGGCTGAGCGCACCGCCGAGATCGAGCGCAGTGCGGCCGCGCTGCGAGAAAGCGAGGAACGGCTGAGACTTCAAAACGAGAATCTCGAACAACTTGTCGACTCTAGAACCCGCGAGATCGAGCACCAGGCGTTCCACGATAAGCTGACTGGACTTCCGAACCGAGCGCTGTTCATGGATCGACTGACCTGCGCATTGACCAAGGCCAGCCGATCGGGGTTGGGCACCGCGGTCATGTTCATCGACCTCGACAACTTCAAGCTCATCAACGACAGTCTCGGCCACGATAAGGGCGACTTGCTGCTGATCACCGTCGCCGATCGGCTGAGCGAGTGCGTGCGCGCCGGCGATACCGTTGCCCGCCTTGGCGGTGATGAGTTCACCCTGCTGCTTGAAGGGGTGGAATCCACAAGTCGGGCGGAGGAGGTGGCCGACCGAATCCTGGCCGCCCTGCGAAAGCCGATCCCCGTCGGTACCAGCGAGATCTTCACCGGAGCGAGCATCGGTCTTGCTATCAGCCACGACGGCCAATGCTCGGCCCAAGACCTGCTGAAGCATGCCGACGTGGCCATGTACCGCGCCAAGGCGACGGGCAAGTCGACGTATGTCGTGTTCGACGAGCATATGAACGCCCATGCCGTCGAGCGGCTTGAACTGGAGACGGCGCTGAGGAAGGCCATCGACCAAGGCACGATGAGTCTCGCTTACCAGCCGATCGTCGATCTCGAAAGCGGGACCATCATTGGGGTCGAGACGCTGTCCCGCTGGAAGCACCCAACTCGTGGCGAGATTTCACCGGCTCAGTTCATCCCGATCGCCGAGGACACCGGACTCATCGTCACCTTGGGCAACTGGGTCCTAGACGAGGCTTGCCGCCAAGCAGTCGAGTGGCTTGAACAGATGTCGGATCGGCCCTTCACGATCAGTGTCAACGTGTCTGGACGCCAACTCAAGCGCGACGACATCGTGGAACGAGTCAGTGCCGCGCTCGAAAAGTCAGGGCTGCCTGCTGAGCGCTTGAAGCTTGAACTGACCGAGACCGTCCTGCTCGACGATGGCGAAGAGATCGCAATCAAGCTGCGGTCATTGAAGCAGTTGGGCGTCAAGCTGGCCTTGGATGACTTTGGAACCGGATACTCTTCCCTATCGACTTTGCGCTCATTCCCCATCGATACGCTCAAGGTCGATCAGGCGTTCATCCGAATCCTGGAAGATGAATCTGAGGCGCTGGCCATCGTCGAGGCGATCACTTCCCTTGCGCGCACCATGCGAATGGACGTTACGGCCGAGGGAGTCGAGACGGAGTCCCAAGAGCGGCTGCTCAAGCAACTCGGCGTGAGCTGTGGCCAGGGCTACCACTTCGCAAGACCCATGCCCGCTGCTGAGTTCTGTGCGCTCATCAACACGGGGTTCCGTTCGCTTGCAGCATAGCGTCCCCGAATACTCCTGGTAGCCGGCGGATGTATCTTGCCGCCGAACTCTCGTCAGGCACGTAGCATCGCGGGGCTACGAAGAGAAAAGGGTCTCCCCGCAACGGTGTCCGTGCGGGGAGACCCTATCATGCCTCAAGTCGAACGACTAATGGTGGTGATGGTGGCCGCCGTGGCCCTCATCCTCGTCCTGCGGAATCTCGGCGACAAGCGCTTCCGTCGTCAGCAGCAAGCCGCTGATCGAGGCCGCGTTCTGCAACGCCTGTCGAACGACCTTGGTCGGGTCGACAACGCCAGCCTTCGCGAGGTCTTCGTAAACCAGCGTCGACGCGTTGAAGCCCTTGCCGTGCTCCTTGACCTTCTGCACCACGACCGAACCCTCGACCCCCGCATTCTCTGCGATGGTGCGTAGGGGAGCTTCGATCGCCTTGCGGATGATGTTCACGCCGATCTGGCGGTCGTCGCCGAGGTCCATGCCCTCGAGCGCCTTGCCCGCCGTGATGAGCGCAACGCCGCCGCCGGGGACGATGCCCTCTTCGAGCGCCGCGCGGGTGGCCGCGAGCGCGTCCTCGACGCGAGCCTTCTTTTCCTTCAGCGCGGTTTCGGTGGCCGCACCAACCTTCACGACGGCAACGCCGCCGCTCAGCTTGGCAAGTCGCTCTTGGAGCTTCTCCTTGTCGTAGCTGCTGTCGGTGGTCTCGATCTGGCGCTTGATGATGTTCATCCGGCCGTCGATCGTGGCCTTGTCGCCCTTACCGGCAACGATGGTCGTGTTCTCCTTCGTGATAACCAACTTGGCGCACGAACCGAGCATCTCCGGCCCGACGTTCTCGAGCTTGATGCCGAGCTCTTCGCTGATGAACTGACCACCCGTGAGGATCGCCATGTCTTCGAGCATCGCCTTGCGGCGATCACCGAAGCCGGGCGCCTTCACCGCCGCCACCGGAAGACCGGCGCGGATGCGGTTCAGAACTAGCGTCGCGAGGCACTCGTTCTCGATGTCCTCCGCGATGATGATGAACGGGCGGCCCATGCGGAGCACCTTCTCGAGCATCGGGACGAGGTCCTGTACGCTGCCGATCTTCTTCTCATAGAAGAGGATCATCGGCTCTTCGTACACGGCCTCCATGCGGGTGGCATCGGTGACGAAGTAGGGCGACATGTAGCCCTTATCGAACTGCAGACCTTCGACGATCTCGAAGGACGTCTCCGTGGACTTGCTCTCTTCGACGGTCACAACGCCGTCCTTGCCGACCTGGTGGATGATCTTGGCAACCAGTTCGCCGAGTTCGGCGTCGTTGGCCGAGATCGTGGCGACTTCGCGGATCGCCTTCTCGCTGCTGATGCTGGTCGAAGCCTTCTCAAGCTCGGCGACGAGCACGGCGACGGCCTCTTCGATGCCCGTCTTGATCATCGTCGCGTTGCTACCGGCGGCGACGTTGCGAATGCCTTCCTTGAAGATGGCCTGGGCAAGCACGGTCGCGGTGGTGGTGCCATCACCGGCGGTGTCGTTGGTCTTGCTGCTGACTTCGCGAATGAGCTGGGCGCCCAGGTTCTCGAAGCGGTTCTCGACTTCGATTTCCTTGGCGATGGTCACGCCATCGTTGATGACGGTCGGGCTGCCGAACTTGCGCTCTAGGACGACATTGCGTCCGCGCGGGCCGAGGGTGACCTTGACGGCGTTGGCGAGCTTGTCGACGCCAACTTCAAGAAGCTTCCGGGCGTCGTCGGTGTATTTGATATCTTTGGCTGGCATGGGTTCTTTTCCTGTTCGTAGACTATTCGTAAGTGACGATTGACGATTGATGAGTGACGAGTTAGGGAGAATCTGAAGCGCGAGCGGTTTGGATTGAAGCGACCATGATCCACAGGAGTTCGGTCCCCTCTTGGATCAACGTATTCGATGAGGATTCGGGAACGAGAT
>JANJUB010000040.1 GCA_024710805.1 Fimbriimonadaceae bacterium
GCCCTCCCCCCGCGCCGCCGCGACTCCCGCCCCTTTGCTGGTTTAGGGTTCTCCTGTGCTTTGTGGGTGGGGGTTGGTTTGGGCCCACACCTTCAAATGGTTGGCGGGGCCACCCCCAACCCCCCGCCCACAACAATTTGAACGGTAGCCGCCGGTTGGCTCGTACCGGCGCGGGCCTAGCCGCCCAGGATCGTGCGTATCGCGAAGTAACTCGACATCGCGAGGCCATAGGTCGCGATGATCTTTCGGAGAAGCTCGGGATCCATCTTTTGACTCCACTTCGCCGCGTAGTAACCGCCGACCAGAGAACCGGCCACCAGCGCAAGCGCCGGACCCAAGAGGATCATCCCCTTGAGCACAAAGACGATCGACGCCATCAGGTTGATGAACACGCCGAGGATCGTTTTCACCGCGTTGATCTCATGGATGTTCGCCTCCATGAACAGGAAGAACACGGCGAGCATCATGATCCCCATTCCGGCGCCGAAGTACCCGCCGTAGAGCGCGACGAGCATCTGCAGCATCATCGCGGCGGGCGTCGAGAGTGCGTGCCCCCGAGCCTGTGCCCACTTCCTGATCGTCGGTTGGAACCAGAGAAGCCCAGTCGCCACAAACAGCAAGATCGGCACTGCGATGTCGAAGATCTTCTTGTCGGTCACCGAAACCAACCACGATCCCAGACTCGCGCCGATGATGGTCGGCAGGGCGAGAGGAATCAGGTGCTTCTTGGTGGCGGGGAGGACGTTACGAAATCCCCAAGCCCCGCTCAGCGAGCCTGGCCAAAGCCCGACCGAGTTGGTCGCGTTGGCTTGAAGACTCGGGATCCCGAGAAAGATCAGCGTCGGAAACGAGATCAGCGATCCGCCGCCCGCGACGGAGTTGATGCCCGATGCAATCGCCCCGACCACCACGAGGAGGCCCAGCGTCAGCGGATCGTCTAGGCTTGGCGGCACTGCTCCGCGACGCTCAGCGTCTCGATGACGGCCGAGGCCGCTTCGCGACCCTTGTTGCCATGCTTCAGCCCGGCCCGATCGAGGGCTTGCTCAGCCGTATCCGGAGTCAGAATGCCCCAGGCGATCGGCTTGCCGTACTCGACCTGCATCGACATGAGCGCAGAACCCACATCACCGCCAAGGAGCCTTGCGTGCGTCGTTTGACCCTGCAAAATGCAGCCGAGGGCGACTACGCCGTCCGGCGCGTTGTTCGCTCGGGAAAGCAGGGCCTTCACGGCCACCGGAATCTCCCACGTGCCCGGCACATGGACGACCTCGATCTCCGGATTGCCATGGCGAGTAAGCGTTTCGACCGCTCCTTCGAGAAGCTCCTTGGTGATGAGCTCGTTCCACCGGCTGACCACGACGGCGATCCGCCGCCCGGCGGCGTTCATCTGCCCTTCGATCACGCGCATAGGCTAAGTATGGCTCACTTAGGCGCGAACCACACGTTCCGATAGGTGATCGGACCGTGGTCGCCTTGCAGCATCAGCGGCCCCGTCGGCTTCTCGTCTTCGAACATCGGCGCGCGCGTCGGACCCGTCACTTCCTCGTTCCGCTGGACCACGACGCCGTTCAAACGAACCTCGAGAAACTTGGCGTTGCTCACCTTTTTGCCGCCTTTGAAGCGCGGGCCAACGAACCGGATGTCGTAGGTGTTCCACTCGCCCGGCTTGCGGAGCGCATTCACGAGCGCGCCCTTGCCCTCGAAGCCCTTCTCGTTTTGCCAGCGCTGATAGATGCCACCGGCGTCGGCGAAGGTGAGGTCCTTGTCGGCCTTACCGAACGAATCGAAGATCTGGATCTCGTAGCGGCCCATGATGTACACGCCCGAGTTGGAGCCCGGCGGGATCTTGAACTCAGCGTGATAGTGGCCATCGGCCATTTCGGACTTGGAGACGAGGTGCCCGGAGCGGCCGTCCTTGTTGTCGAGTTCGCCGTTGGCCTGAACCCACGCCTTGGGAATCTGTAGATCGACATCGACCGCGTTGGCGGGACGCTTGCCCTGGGCGGTCCAGATCACGGCCTCGGCGAGCATCTTGCGAACTTGCGGCTCGGTGTAGGACTCCTTCGTGTGGCCAAAGCCGGTGTACCAAGTGCGTCCACGGCCGTAGTTGCTGGTCCAGATGATGGGGTGATCTCCGCCCATCTTGCCGCCTTTGTAGGTGCTCTCATCGAGCGAGGCGAGCACGCGCACGCGGTTGCGGGGGCTGTCCTTGTAGTCGTACCACTCGTCGGTTCGCCACCAGTTCGTCGGCGCATAGGCGGTGGTGGGGTGGGCCTTGTCTTCGATCTTGACGAGCGCCTTCTGGATCGCGGGGTGGCTCATGAAGTACGCCCCCACGATCTCCTTGTAGGCGGGCCACTCGTATTCGGTGTCGGCCGCCGAATGGACGCCGACATAGCCTCCGCCCGACTCGAGGAAGTTCAGGAAGGCCGATTTCTGCGAGTCGTTGAGGATCGTTCCTGTCGTGCACAAGAACATGACCACGTCGTAGTTGCGGAGCTTCTCGGTGGTGAACCACGCGGAGTCCTCGGTGGCATCGACGGTGAAGCCGTACTCCTTGCCGAGCGACTTGATCTCCTCGGTGGCGACAGGGATGCAGTCGTGCCGGAATCCCGTGGTCTTCGAAAAGACGAGGACGCGTGGGTTGGGAACGACGAGGGCTCGGCCGTCATCGGCCGCCAACCATGCCGCAGCAATCAACGGAGCGATCATGCGGATAGCCTAGCACGAAATTGATGCGCGGATAGGCGTCGGGACGAACCCACCGACGACCTCACGGACATCTTTGGATTACCACGGAGGGCGCAGGTTGGTTTGTACCCGCGCCACTCACTCCGGCACGGTGAGCGTCACCACCCGCTGCGACTCACCCTCTCCGAACTCGATCTTCACCCGCAACACTTGCCCTGGGAGGAGCGCTCCCAGCCGATCCGGCCATTCGATCAGGCAGAGGTGGGAATCGAAGTAGTCCTCCAGCCCGAGGTCTTCGGCGGAAGTCAGACGGTAGAGGTCGGCGTGGAGCACCGGCGGATCGGTGTCATACACATGGACCAGGTTGAAGGTCGGAGAGCGTACGGCACCTACGTGTCCCAGCGCCTCGAGCACACCCCGGGCAAAGGTCGTCTTTCCCGCGCCCATCGGCCCGTCGAGGAGCACCACCGTCCCCGCGGTCCAGCACTTCACCCACTCCCCGGCGAGGAGCCGCATCTCGGCATCGGATTCAACCGTGCGGGTTTCGACCATACGCGAAGATTGTGGCGGAGAAACGTGCGATCGATAGCGATAATAGTTGTACGTTCGAGGTCGTCTGGCAATGGTCACTGATGAGGCAGCGCTTTGGAAGAGTCGGTTTCGGCTGCTCATCGGCCTGTTTCGATCCTCGAAGTCCGACACTGCACACCTGATCGATAGGGCGACATTCCTCACAAAGCTGGAGTCGTACGGATTCCCGTCGACATTCGAGGAGTTGGAGGCGCTCTGCCATGTGCCGCCAGACCAGAACGCTGCCGGCGACTACTTACTGGCATTCGAGGCAATGGCCCAGGTTGGGCAAGACTTATTGAAGGTCATTGCCCAGAAGCAAGTGCGTTCCGACTTGATGGGCTCCGTGGTCGAACACATCGATCGCGCACTCTCGCACCCGTCTTGTGCTTTCGATAAGGACTGGCGCAAAGGGATCGATGTCGACTTTTCGCAGCTGATGAAGATGAAGCGATTGTCCGAGGTGTGCCTGGCTCGCGCTGAGCTCGCGCATGCGGAAGGGAACACGGAGGGGACGTTTCGAGAGCTCGATCGGGCGCTCGGAGTTGCGGTTCACGCGCGCGAGCCAGCCATTATTTCATGTGTCTCCTCGATCGCCATCGAGATGAAAACCCTTAGGGCACTCGCCCGATTGAGCGCAGCAGATCCAAAGCGAACGGAGTTTCTCGAGTCCGCGCGTGACTGGCTACGCCGCCTGCCGCCATTGCCAGATCGCAAAACGGCCTTGGCGTTTGAGTTGCTCCTGATTTCGCAGGTGCTTGCGGACGGGGACCGCAAGGGAATGCAGAGCGGAGTTGAACTCGATAAGTGGGAGCCCACGCGCGGGCTCGTTGCCCTCATCCTTCGAAATGACACCTCAAGGCGACTCGTTATGGATCGGTTCTACGACCGACTCCTGAGGCACCTCGACTGGAGCGATGGATCAGCCGTGCAGACCGTATCTCACTGGGGCGAATATGATGATCCTCCGACCTGGCGAGCAGATGAGTTCGAGCATGTTGCCTGGTTGATGCAAAGCCCCTATAGCAGTCACTTCTTTGCGTGGGTTCGTGCAGAGCAGCTTCGAGAACTGGTGGGCGACCTGCTGACGTTCCTCTCTGAGGCTCATACCTTCGAAGAGCGAAAGCAATGGCGGCTACCCTATGGCGACCCTTCGCTGGGTAGGAAACTCTGCCTCTTTAGGCGGAACGAGCTCACGCTGGGCTTTACCAACACCGTGCTCGTTGGCCGGCCCGAGAGCGGAACCGTGCTCTATGTCAAGCTGCCTCAAGACGCGCCGTCTTGAGGCCCTCCCCTCAGCGCCCCATCTTCTCGACCTGCACGGACGCCATCAAGAACGCACCCACGCCATACGCATCCGTGTCGCTCGCCTTCACCGTGCGCGGGTCTTGGCCGATCGGTTGGACCCACATCAGCCGCCCGTTCGGGTCGACGGATTCGCCCAGTGCGGCATAGCCGCGGCGGATGACGGGTTCGAAGGTTTTGCGCTCCAGCAATCCCGCGTTCACGCCCCATGCCATCGCGTACACGAAGAACCCAGTGCCGCTCGTCTCTCTCTGGGGATAGGAAGCCGGATCGAGCAGGCTCGCGTGCCACGTGCCGTCGCTCGTCTGCAAACCTGCAATGCGGGTCGCCATCTCGCGGAACTGCTTCTCGAACCGAGGCCGGCCCGAGTCACCTGCGGGCAGGTTCTGGAGCACCCTCGCCAGACCGGCGAGCACCCAGCCGTTGCCCCGCGACCAGAAGACCTTCTTGCCGTTCGCCTCGCGCGGGGAGAAGTATCGTGAGTCGCGGAAGTAGAGCTGCTCAGCGGGGTCGTAGAGATAGTCGCTCGTCTTCCACCACAGGTCGCCGAGTCGCTTGAAGTAGTTCGCTTCGCCCGTCACCCGGCCGAGCATCGCGATCACCGGCGGCGCCATGAAGAGCGCGTCGCACCACGCCATTTCCTCGTTGTGGATGCCGTCCTTCCACTCGAGACTGCGGTTGTGGGGCTTGGCGAGCCAGCCGTCGATCCAAGCTTTCACCGGGGCGAGCTGGGCGGGATCACGGTCCCGTTCGTAAAGCTGGATGAAGCTCTGCCCGACGGCGACGTCATCGGCCATTCCCGGTCGCGGCCCCATCTTCCAGCCGATCTCCGAACCGATCAGGCGCAGCCACTGCCGAGCCTGGTCGTCGTTCCTCGCTTCAGCGTAGTCCAGCACGCCGCTGTAGAGCGGAGCGAGCATCCACTCGGTCTTGGTGTAGCGGCTTGGGTTGCTGCGAACCCAACGCCACACGGCATCGGCGGCGCGCATCGGGGTGGCGGCGGGGAAGGGGCCGCGGTCTTCGTTGGCCGCCTGGATCGTGCCTTGGAAGTCGGTGTAGTGAACGTATCGGTTGACGTTCATGAAGAGCGCGATCGGCCCGTTCTCCGGTCGATCCCCGCGCGCAACAAACGGGCGCACGCTGTCGTGCTTGCTCGATCCGGTCAGAGCGACGTGGCTCCACGTGTCGCCCCCATCCGTGGTGAACCAACGCTCGACTTCGAATCGCTCACCAATCGGTCGGCTCAAGTAGACGAAGCGAGGATCGTTCGGGTCGAGGACCACGCCACCCGAGTAGTGGGGCTCGCGCTCGGTTGTGTTCGCCGGGGTTTGAGGAAACCACTTGCCTGCACCGACGATCTTGCGATCGACCCAGCGACGCCCGTTCCACCAAGCGTAGCGGTACTCGTGGGTGTCCTCCTTGGGGAGGCGGCTGTACGTGATGATGGGATGTCCCTGACCATCGTGGGCGACATCCCAAATCCACGCCCGGATGCCTTCGGCTTTGCCATCGAACACGACGTCGGCTTTGTCGGGTCGGACCGGGAGCTGGCTCATGGTTGCGACCGAGCGGTCGTCGGCGGTGCGGAGGGCACCTCGGCGATAGCGCAGGTAGTAAATCGAGTTGGTCGGCTCGTTTCGCGGATGGCCGTCGGTGAAGGCGAAGTGCAGGGTGCCTTTGCCGTCGCCCGCGACCTTCATGTAGGGCCGATTGTTCGTCGGGTCGCCGCTCGGGCTGATCAAGATGCGACCCTTAGACCAGGTCTTTCCTTGGTCATCGGACGTGGAGAAGGTCGGCTTCCAGTTCATCCCGCGCCAGAAGAGATAGATCCGGTTCTGTTCGTTGCGCAGCAGCTGAGGGTTGGGATAGGTGTAGGCGTTAAGCGCGCCCTGCGGCCCCTTAAAGGCGGGATCGTTGGGGTTGATCTTGATCGGCGCCGACCACGTGGTGAGGTCACTCGAAGTCGCCATGAACAGGTCCGGCCCCGTGTGTTTGCTCCAGAACGCGGCCATCCGACCGTCGGGGAGCCGGAGGAACGAGGGGTTGTCGTGGTCGTCGACTTCGAACTTCTCGGCGAGAACGCTCTCTTGGCGGGTCTTGGTTCGCGGGTCGTAGAGGTGCGTTCGGATGCTTCCCGAGTTCGAAACCGAACCGGCGAGGATGCGCCCATCGACCCAGACGGCGCGAGGATCGGCGAACCAACACCAGGCCCCATCTTGGGTGATGTAGTGGTCGTGCCCAAAGGGGCTCAACGCCAACGCGAAAGCGAGCAGCATGGGGAAAGTCTAGTTCAGATTGAAGATCTGAGATTTCAACCAACCGCGCGCTCTAGACCATCGCGCGAATAGGTCGGGGCTTGCATGGGCACAACCGGTAAACTCACTATCCCACATGGACTTTCGAGCGACTCTGAATCTGCCCGATCCCGCCTTCACCATCCCGATGAAGGCCGATCTTCCCCAGCGCGAGCCAACGATGTTGGCGCGATGGCAAGCGATGGGCATTTATCAGCTCATCCAAGAGTCGCGAAAGGATGCGCCGACCTTCGTGCTGCACGATGGGCCGCCCTACACGAACGGGCCCATCCACCTCGGCACGTCGATGAACAAGATTCTCAAGGACTTTGTCGTCAAGTCCCGGACGTTGCTTGGATTTCGCGCGCCCTACGTTCCCGGCTACGACAACCACGGATTGCCGATCGAGCAGGCCGTCATGCGCGATTTCCACGCGAGGGGCGAGACGCCCGACGTCGTGTCACTTCGCATGGCTTGCCGCGTCCACGCCGAGCGGTATCTCAAACTCCAGTCGATCCAGTTCGAGCGGCTGGGTGTGTTCGGCCTGTGGGATCGCCCCTACGCGACCATGGACTACGGCTTTGAGGCCGCGATTGTGCGCGTCTTCAAGCGGCTGGTCGAGGGTGGGTTCATCTATAAAGGATTGCGCCCGACGCTGTGGTCGCCGACATCGCGCACCGCGCTCGCCGACACCGAAATCGTGTACCAGGACCATACGAGCCGGTCGATCTACGTTCGGTTTCCGCTCCGTAGCGACCCCAACCAGATGGCCTCCCGGTTCCCGAACTTGTTCACGGTGATCTGGACGACGACACCATGGACGATCCCGGCCAACCTCGCCGTCGCATTCCATCCGCAGCTCGAGTATGCGTTCGTCCGTGTCGGCGATGTGCACTACCTGCTGCTGAGTGATCTCGTCGAGAAGACTGCGGCCAAGGTCGGCTGGTCTGATTACGAGGTGGTCGAGCGGATGGACGGCATCAGCTTTGACGGCATGGAGTTCAGCCACCCGATCTTCGACCGCGCGTCGATCGCGGTGATGGCCGATTACGTGACCACCGAGGACGGAACCGGCGTCGTGCATACCGCGCCCGGCCATGGCCGCGACGACTTCTACACCGGCCAGAAGTACGGCTTGCCCGTGTTGTGCCCTGTCGATGAAAAGGGCATCCTAACCGAAGAGGCGGGCGAGTTCGCGGGCGTCAGCTACAAAGACTGCGACACCGTGGTCGTCGACCGGCTGAGCGAGGTGGGGCACCTCCTCCACGCTGAGGACTTCATCCACTCATATCCTCACGCCGAGCGCGATGGTAAGCCGGTCATCTTCCGCGCCACCGAGCAGTGGTTCGTGTCGATCGACCACGACGACCTCCGTGGGCGTGCCCTACGCGCCATCGACCCCAACGAGGGCGGTGTGCAGTGGCATCCGGCCAGTGGCTACAACCGGATTTCGTCGATGATCGCCAACCGCCCGGACTGGTGCATCTCTCGTCAGCGCCCGTGGGGCGTCGGCATCCCGGTGTTCTACGGCCTTCCCTCGCGCGAGCCGGTGCTCGACCCGGTCGCAATCGAAGCGGTCGCCAAGCTCATCGAGGCGGAAGGCTCCGATGCGTGGTTCACGCGAACCCCCGCCGAAATCTTGCCCGCGGGCTACGTACACCCGGTGACGGGCGAGACCAACTTTGTGAAAGAGACCGACGTGCTCGACGTGTGGTTCGACAGCGGCTCCACGTCACTTGCGGTA
This sequence comes from Fimbriimonadaceae bacterium, assembly GCA_024710805.1. Lineage (GTDB taxonomy): Bacteria > Armatimonadota > Fimbriimonadia > Fimbriimonadales > Fimbriimonadaceae > JANJUB01. The sequence goes on from JANJUB010000040.1 coordinate 8,605, forward strand.
CTCGAAGGCAATGTTGAGCCGAGGTGGAAAGAGAACTGGCCCGCCGACTTGTATCTCGAAGGTTCGGACCAGCACCGCGGATGGTTCAACTCGTCGCTTCTGATCGGCATGGCGACGCGGCGTGAGCCGCCCTACCGCGCGGTCGTGACCCACGGGTTCGTCGTCGATAAGGCCGGGCTCAAGATGGCGAAACGCCTGGGCAATATCATCGACCCCGTGGAAGTCTGCGAGAAGTACGGCGCGGACATCCTGCGCTACTGGGTCGCCAGCGTGGACTGGGCGAACGATGTGCCCTGCTATGACGAGCTGCTCAAGCAAATCGGCGAGCAGTACCGCACGGTGCGCAACACGATGCGCTTCCTGCTCGGCAACTTAGGCGACTACACCGAACCGTACGATGGGCTCATGGAGGACATCGACGAGTGGGCGATCGAACAAACCGACTTGCTGGTCGCGGAGTGCGCGGAAGCCTATCGCAACTTCGGGTTCGGCGCGGTGATTACCGCCGTCCACAACTTCTGCGGCCGAGAGATGTCGCGCTTCTACATCGACGCGATCAAGGATCGGATGTACTGCGACGGCGCCGACTGGCCGGCTCGGCGTTCGGCCCAAGCCGCATGCCACTACACCCTGCTGAACTTGGTGCGTCTGGTCACGCCGATTCTGCCGTTTACGGCCGAGGAAGTGTACGCGCGGATTCCCGCGATCCAGCGGCTGCGGTCGGTGCACTTGGAAGTGCTCGAGGTTCCCAGCGAGGAACGGCTGCGACAGATCGAAGGCAGCGAGCGCCAGATGCGGTTCGCCTCGCTGATCGCGGAGCGCGCCGATGTGTTTGCCGCATTCGAGGTGTGGAAGACGGAATCCGAAGTCAAGGACTCGCAAGATGTCGTCGTGACGTACACGAACTCGGCAGAACAGCTTGTGCACCTGCGCTCGTTCGCCCCGGTTGAACTCGCCAATCTGTTCAAGATGAGCGAGGTCGAGTTGGTGGAAGGCGATGAGGCGATCGCATTCCGCATCAGCGAGTATCCGAAGTGCGAGCGGAGCCGGCTGCGAAGAGCCGACGTGCGAGAAATCAACGGCCATTGGCTCACCGAACGAGACGCCCGGGCGGTCGGATGGGCGTAAGCCAAGCCCGCACGCTGTGGCTCGGAACGTTCCTTTTCACGATCGTTCTCGACCAGGTGATCAAAGCGCTGACCCGCGTTTACATCCCCCTCGGGGGACACGGGCCGGACCTGATTCCGCGCATCCTGGGCATCCGTCACGCCGAGAACTACGGGGTCGCGTTTGGCCAGCTTCAGGGTTGGGGCGTGTACCTTGCACCGATCGCGATCGTCATCGCATATCTGGCCTTTCGGCATAGTTGGAAGCACCCTCAAGAGTCCGTTTGGAGCCATGTCGCGATGGGGTTGCTGGCCTCAGGGGCGATTGGCAACATGATCGATCGACTCGCGCGAGGCAAGGTCACCGACATGTTCGAGTTCCAGTTCGTCTCCTTCCCGGTGTTCAACATCGCGGACGCCTGCATCTCCGTCGCGGCGGCGATTCTGCTGTTCGTCTGGGGCCGTGCAGAGAAGCCGGCCGAGCCGGAAGTCGCCCAGGTGCCTCCGAGCACCGGTTAGTGGGACACGCTACCCACCTGTCAGCTTCTGCCACGCCTCGATGTACCGCTTCGTGCGCTCGCTCTCGCGCCAGCGGATCGGACGCGAGTCGTCTGCCACACTGCGCACGCCCTTCGCGATGGCGCTGACCAATTTGGCCATGTTTGCGTAGTCGAGCTTGTCCGAATGGTCGCCGGACTTGTGATAGTCCGGGAACGCATACGCCACGCTGATCGTGTGGGCGGGAACGCCGAGCGAAGCGAACGCCGCGTTGTCGCTGGCTCCGAAATAGGAATCACTGAACCGCGGGTGCTTGGTGACTTTGACACCGGTCGGCTCGACCGCCTCCTTGATCCGCTGCGGCAAGTCGCTGAAGTCGAACCCGGTCATATTGAACTCGCCGACCCGCGGCCCCTCGTTGTCGTCGGTCCGGCCAATCTGCTCGAGGTTCACCATGGCAACCGTCTTCGCGAGCGGAAGCACCGGAGTGCGGGTGTAGGCGCGGGCGCCGAGCAACCCTTGCTCTTCGCCCCAGAAGGTCATCAGCACAATCGTGCGCTTCGGCGGTTCGGCCGCGAGCAGCCGGCCGACCTCGATCACCCCCGCGGTGCCGCTTCCATTGTCGTTGGCTCCGTTGAAGATCTGGTCGCCCTCGCCTTCTCGCTTGCCCAGGTGGTCATAGTGGGCGGTCACGAACACGAACTCGTTCTTCAGCACCGGATCACGGCCGGGGATGATGCCGATCACGTTGTGGACCTGACCCGTCACGTTGCCCCGTCGGCGCGTGTGCTCGAAGCTCTGGAAGTAGCTGTCCTCAACGCCTGGCCGCACCCCGACCTTGGCCAACTCACCGGCGATGTACTCGGCCGCCAGCGTGAGCCCCGGCGAAGGAGAGTCGCGTCCTTCGAGGAGATCGTGGGAGAGGAACCGCACGTGGGCGCGCAGCCGGGCTTCGAGCAGGTCGGGAGCGCCTTGCGGGGCGAGGATCGCCCAACCTAGGGCGAGCGTGGTGAGCATCGGCATTCGCGGATGCTACCCCGCGGGATGTCGGATGTCGGATGCTGCTATCTGGTGTAGTAGCCAGCGCGGGTCCAGGCAATCGACTCGTACTCCCGTTCGGCGACCTTGAACCTCGTGAACTTGAAGGTCGTGTCGGAGACCCATCCCTGAATGTCGGTCGGCATCGCGAAGCGCGCAATCTCGGGCAACGGGCTCTTCAAGGGATCGGCGAAGTTCAGAAACACGACTTGATTGGGGAATCCCCAAACGCAACCTTCGACCGCGAGGACTCGCCCGTCCGGTGAGGGGTAGATCGTAAGCCAGTTGAACCCCGATCCATCGGGCGGTGTACACACGTTGATTCCGCGTCGGATGTCAATCACGTTGTAGCCCTCCGGATCCTCACCGCAGACCAAGAACTCGCCCTGAGGATGCTCGACCCAGGCAAACAAGAAACTGGAGGCAGCTCGCCGAATGTCAGCGATCACCTCTTCAGTTCCAACCTCACGCATCACGCCACGGGTGAAGTTCCAGTCACTACCGGGCTCCGCATAAGTGTCCACCGTCAGCACGAACTGACCCGAAGGTGATGCATGCAATCGACACTCTTCCGGGATCGGTCGCATTCGCAGAAAGCGATCTTCGACGGATTCCCGCCGCTGTTCGTACGTCACGATTCGACCTCTGGGGCATCAGGACGGCGCCAGACCACGTTCGACTCCTCCTCGCTGTCCGGGTCTTCGACTCTCAGTTCAAACGTCCAGTTTGAGGTCCATCCCTTCATGTTGACCTCCCATCCCAGCCGACCAAGTTCGGGCAGGGGGATCGCTAGGGGGTCGCGGAAGTCATAGAAGACAACCTCGGTGGGTGCGGCCCATATACACCCATTCACAGCGAGAACGAGTCCGTCTGGCGAAGGAAAGACCTGTGCCCAGCAAAAGCCCATACCCTCCAAGTACTCCTCGGGCAACGAGAAAACCTGCTGGCCGCGCTCCAGGTCGATCACGTTGTATCCCTGGTAGTCCTCGCCGCAGACCACGTACTCCCCCGTCGGGTGCTCGATCCAAGCGAACATGAAGTGTCCGAGGTTGCGGTGAACGTCGGCAATCACAGCCTCGGAGCCCACGTGCTTTACGATTCCTCGGCTGTAGTCCCAACTGCGACCATCTTCGTCATACGTATCGACCAACAACTCGAACCGGCCAGACGGCGACACATGGCGTCGTCGCGTACCCTCAACGGGTCTCATGTTGGCGAATCGCGCCATGACATGGGCACGATGTTCGGCATAGTAGGCCTCCAGCTCGGACATCAATCCAGTGTAATGCGTTTGTAGGGCGGTGTTTGACAGACTCGGCCCTTCAGCGCCAACCCGTGCCATCCGAGCTAACCCGCAGCAACCCGCGCCAGAATCCCAGCGGGTACCCTATGCGGCGGTGAGCCGGTAGCTCAGTCGGTAGAGCAACGCCCTTTTAAGGCGTGGGTCCTGGGTTCGAGTCCCAGCCGGCTCACCACTTGGCGCGGGCGTCCGGCGGCACGTATCATCCGCCGGCTACGACCGGACGGAACGGGGGCCGCACCATGCTCTTCAACTCGCTCGAGTTCTTACTCTTCGGAGCGGCCTTCTTCGCCCTTTGGCCCGCGTTTCGTCGACTCCCCCGCGGACGCTACGTCTTCCTGATCGTTGCGTCGTTCTTGTTCTTCGGGTGGGCGAAGTGGTGGTACCCGCTTCTGCTCATCGGCAACGGACTCATCGACTTTGCCGCTGGCTTGGCGATCGAACGTCACCCCGACCGACGCAAGCAGTGGCTGGTCCTGTCGATCGTCGGCAACCTGCTCACGCTGGGCGTCTTCAAGTACGCCGGGTTCGCGGTCACCAACCTCAACCACATGCTGGGTTGGTTCGGCGGGGGCGGACTGCCCGTGCCCGACATCATCCTGCCCATCGGAATCAGCTTCACCACGTTCACGTCGATGAGCTACACCATCGACGTGTATCGCGGGGTGATCAAGCCCACCCGCGATCCGTTGCTCTTCTTCGCGTTCTTGGCGCTGTTTCCGCCGCTGATCGCGGGACCCATCCAGCGGGCCCGAGCCCTCTTGCCTCAACTTGAGGCGCTTAACACCCCATCCTCCGATCAGACCATTCGCGGAATGCGCTGGATCGCGGTCGGATTCTTCAAGAAGACCGTGCTCGCCGACAACTTGGCTCCGTTCGTCGCCGCCGCCTACGCGGCCCCCGAGCCGGCGAGTTCGGGCTCGACGTGGTGGATCATTGCCGCGCTCTACGCGTTCCAGATCTACTTCGACTTCAGCGGCTACTCGGACATCGCCCGGGGGCTCGGTTCGTGGATCGGGCTCGATCTTACGCCTAACTTCGAACAGCCGTACCACGCGGTGGGCTTCCGCGAGTTTTGGCAGCGGTGGCATATCTCCCTGTCGTCCTGGTTCCGCGACTACGTGTACATCCCCCTCGGTGGCAGCCGCACGCACCCGGGGCGTGCGCTTTGGGTGACGTTCTTGCTCTCGGGGCTGTGGCACGGGGCGAACTGGACGTTTGTGGCCTGGGGCGGCATGCACGCCGCTCTGCTGCAAATCGAGCGCTGGACGCGGTGGCCGGATCGAGTGTGGCGTCCGCTCGGGTGGGTCTTGACGATCGTGGCTTTGCTCCTCAGCTGGGCGCTCTTCCGCAGCAACTCGATCCTGCAGTTCGGCCAGATCGCGTCTCGGATGCTTGATCCGCGAACGTGGGATCTTGTCGGCATCACCGCCGTCGGCGGCAAGGCGCTACTGTGGCTTGGGCTTTGCGTGGTGTTTGAGTTCGCGTTGCGGTGGAGAGGCTGGGAGCTGCGACCCTTGCGGCGTTGGGAGCCGGCGATGATCGGCGGGATGCTGGCGGCGGCGGTCTACTTGAGGGGCGAGGGGGGCGCCTTCATCTACTTCCAGTTCTGATGAACGGTCGCAAGTTTGTCTTGTCGTCCTTTGCCGCGGCGCTCGTCATTGGCGGCGCGCTAGCGGTGTTCCGTCCCGCCACGGGAGAGAGCGAGGATGTCCGCCCGGGTTACTGGATCGAGAAGCTTCAGGCGCCCGAGAGGGGCTTCGACATCGTCATCGTGGGCGACTCGCGAGCCTACCGGGGCCTCGATCCCTCTCTACTACCCGGAAGGGCCCTTAACTTTGGTTTCAGCGGAGCGGCCCTTGACCCGCACTACGTTCATACCGCGATCCAGAAGCTGCGGCCCGGCGGCACGCTGGTTGTGGCCGTATCTCCTCACTCGCTCACCGCGCTGGCTCGGAAGGCGAATGCGTTCGACGCACTACAAGCCCGTCACGCCGCCGACCTCGCTCTGACCCGTTGGGCATCCCCTGGCTATGCGTGGACACGCCCCTACACAATGTCGCAAGTCGCTGCGCTTACCCGGGGCCGAGCCGCCTTGCTCGCTCCGGCCAGCCCATCTGAGGCTTTCCATCCGGGTGGGTTTGTAGCGTCCGCCCGTCCCTCCGTAGGGTCCGCACCAGAAACAGCGCGAATCTACGCGGAGATGCTCGAGGCCCACCCCGTCGGGGAGCAAGAGATCATGGATCTCATGTACCTCCTCACTGGGTACCTCGCTGCGGGCTATCGGGTCGTGGTGTTGCGTCTGCCGGTCTCGCCTGACGTCTTGGCGGCGGAGAGGTTGGACAATGCCTGGCTCAAGGAGCAGATCGTGGGGACGGGACTGGAGTGGTTCGATTGCCCGCCGGGTTCCACGTACGACGGCAGCCATCTGACCTCAGATTCCGCCCGGGAAGCCACTGAGGCGCTGGCCCAATTTCTCGCCAGATGAGCGCGGAGAGCTAGGCAAACTCCCGCATCATCTGGCGCAACTCGGCGATTCGCGCATCGTCAGGGAACCGCTCACCCAGCCGCTCGAGGACTGCGCACTCGAAACTCCGCCACGGATACGGCGGGTTGATCGGAGCCTTCGCAATCCGCGCGACATGATCGGCAGCCTCGACCGCCATCCGCGACTTCTGCAGCAGCGCATCGGCGAGGATGTAGCGCAGCATGGGCACCTCCCGGTGGCGCAATGCCTCGTCGATCCACCGAGCCAAATCATCCTTCAGCCCCGCCTCGCCGAGCCGAACCGCAACCTCCACCAGCGCGTCGGGGTCGTCGGCCAGCGGCGCGACCAGGGGATTCGGATCGCGCTCACTGACCGCCATTGCGAGGAAGCTCTCGGCCCGCAGGATCGGCTCCAACGGAGCAAGAAAATGGGCGTTCGGCAGATCGTGTTCGCTCTCGCCACGGTGGAGCGCCGCCCGAAGCCACCACGCTAGGTGGTCTTCTTGATTGAGGCCAAGCGCATCATCGACCAACTGCCGCGCACGCCCAGCCTCATCGCCGGCGATGGCCCGATACGCCAAAGCAATCAGCGTCGCCGCCCGACGGTCAGGGTGGAGCAGATCACGCTGGAGTGACAAGAGAGCGGCATCCGGCTCAGGTGCAGGCCATTCGGCGACCACCTGCTTGTGCGCATCGCGAACTTGCAGCGCTTGAAACTCAGGCAGATCGATGGCATGGCCGGGTTCGAGATCGAACGTGGCGTCCAAGGTCTCGCCCGCCGCATCCTGAATCAGAATC